>DUKZ01000051.1 GCA_013329045.1 Candidatus Woesearchaeota archaeon | reverse complement strand
CACAATTTTGTAAATCCACATCAAAGTCTTGAAGGAAAGACACCTGCAGAGGAAGCAGAAATTAGACTGCCATTAGGGAGAAATAAGTTATTTGGGATAATAAGGTATTGGGCAAAGAATCGTATCACGAAAAGATGACTATATCCTTAAAACCATAAATTTATAAATCTCTCTTCCTGCCATTTTTTCCATGAACAAAAGAGGCATTGAATTATCAGTCAACTTCCTTGTCATGCTCATCTTAGCCATCGTTGTCTTTGGCTTTGGCATCAAGTTGGTGTACTCCATGTTCAGCTCCTCGATGAATAAGATTGAGAGCCTGGACCAGAATTCAGAACAGCAGATCATGTCCATGCTCTCTTCTGGGAAAAAAGTGGCAATTCCGATTTACAAAAAGACGACAGTGAGAGGAAAACCTGTCGTATTTGGTGTTGGGATCTACAACAGTCTTGAAGGCCAGGGTAGTGATGATGAGTTTGTAGTGAGGGTGGGTGATGGCACATATAATGCTGCATGGACAGGGATTCATGCAACATATCCAAGATTATTCAATCCTGACGGAACAGAGGTAACTGACACCAATAAAAGATCAAAAGTGAGTCTGTTAGAGCCATTTAAAGCAACAAAAACGAAAACAGCCACCGACGGGTACAAAGTAAACATCCAAAAAAACAAAGGGCAGGTGGTATCTATACCAGTCTCTGTTGATAAGAATGCTGAAGCAGGCACATACGTATTTGATGTATTCGTCTGCGCACAATCATTCTCTGGAAGTTATGATATCGGAGTGTATGGGGATTATTGTAATGCAAGGAAAATAAACACAGGGCATGATTATGGCGACCCATCAACATTATTAAATACTGAAGAGCTCTACGATAATTCCGTTCACCAAATAATCATTGAAGTGAGATAACATGGCAAAAGAAAAAAAGAAAATATACCTGATGAATGCACCGATATTCAAGAGGCTGCTCGCCTTCTTCCTGGACCTGCTCCTGATTGACATCTTCATCCTCTCACCATTTGCAGAGAAACTGCAGTCATTCATTCCGCAAGGTGACTTTTTGACAATGATTGAAATTATGTCATCTTCGCCGGAGTTCATCACCCAGATGATCACAGTCTACAGCATCATCGCAGCATTGATCCTTGTCTATTTCGCTTATTCGGAATACCGCTTCAATGCAACGATTGGCAAGATGGTCTTAAACCTCGCGGTGATCTCAAGCGAAAAGGACAAGAAGCCAAGCTTTCTTGCCTGCCTTGCAAGGAATCTTTTCTTCCTTCCCATCTTCCCTTTTGTCCTGCTCTGGTTTATTGAGCCGTTATTCATCATCTTCACAAGGGAGCATGTAAGATCCTTAGAGATCGTCACAAAAACAAAGACAGTTGAGATTCTGGAGCAAGGTGGTATACATGAATAAGCCGTATTTTCCTGCATTTTTAGTGCTGGTATTCTTCAGCATCATCGCGTATCTTGTCGCTTCATATTATACAGTAGACAATGGCAGCATCGACATTGAGAACGCAAATGGCAATGTTGCAGAGATCCTGATCGAAGGCCAGATCGCATCATCATCTTCAGACAGCTTTATCTCAAATGAGGCAGTGACATCCACGGAGATAATAAAATTCATCGATCGTGCGGAGAAAGACCCAAGCATCAAGGCGATATTGTTCACGATCAACTCCGGTGGCGGTGCTCCGGTCCCATCAATCGAGATTAGTGAGAGGATTAAAAAGGTAAAAAAGCCCACCTATTCTTATATCAAGGACATTGGCGCATCAGGTGCGTATTGGATCGCCTCTTCAACTGATACGATCATTGCAAACAAGGCATCCCTTGTCGGGTCTATTGGCGTTACTGCATCACAGTTGGAATATGCCGGGCTCATGGACAAATATGGCGTTGGTTACCAAAGGCTTGTTGCCGGAAAATACAAAGACACCCTCTCACCGTTCAGGAACATGACAACTGAAGAAGAACTCCTTGTGCAGGGCATGCTCGATGAGCTCTATGTCATGTTCATCGATGAAGTGTCCGAGAACAGGAACCTGTCTAAAGAGGCTGTCACTGAACTTGCGACCGGCTGGGTATATCTTGGCCAGGACGCTCTCAACCTTGGGCTCATAGATGATCTTGGCACCAGGGAGGATGCGTTGGAGAGAATTGGGAAAGACCTCAATATGACAGTATCACCTGCAACGTATAAGACAAAAAGATCATTGCTCGATTCCTTATCATCACTCACTTCTGGCCAGTCATTTACTGTTGGGAGGGGCATTGGATATGAGCTCAAAAAACAGCAGGTCTCCCAGCCGATGATTAAGAGTTAAAACACAACCTTTTTATTGAGTATGTCAACGCTTAAAAAGAATGGTAAAATACAAGATTATTTTCAATAGAGAAGAATGCATTGGTGCTCTTGCATGTTCTGCTATTAACCCTGATATTTGGCTTCTCGCAGAGGATGGCAAGGTTGACCTCAAAGGGGCAAAAAAGCGGGAAGATGGCAGATGGGAGCTCACTGTTGAAGATGATAATCTCCAGTTCAACAAGGATGCGGCAGATGCCTGCCCTGTTGATGTGATAAAGATTGAGGATATAGAGCAATAAAAAGCAAATGTTTAAATACTGATGATATATTTTCTATGACAATTGATATAAGATGTATGACAAGACAGAGATAAGGATTCTGGAACAGATTTATCTCAATCCAGGCATTCATAAAAGAGAACTTTCCAAGCGGCTGAGGATAGGGATGCCATCTATAGACTATGGGCTCCAAAAGATAAGTATACTGGTTCGGAAGCAGAAGGCAGGGAATCAAATTAATTATTTTTTAGATTACGCTAAAGAAGGACTGAGTCCAGCGATCTCCATTATCGAATACACAAGACTTGAAAAGCTTCCGGGAAAGGTAAGGCTGTCTGTAAGGGACTTCTTGAAAGAATTAAAAGAGAAACCAGTAATCGCGCTTATTTTCGGTTCTTATGCGAATGGAACACGTACAAAAAATTCAGATATTGACATTTTACTTGTTTTTCAGGATATCGAAGATAGTAAACAAATTGAAAGTGTTGCTAAGAAGATTAGTATGAAAACAAATACAGAGGTAAATCCTGTTTACCTTACGTATAGGGATTTTAAGGAATCATTTCATGATCCCACGAAAGAGTTTTTCAAAAAACTGAAGAAAGACAAGATCATTCTTACCGGAGTTGAATGGTGGAGGCAGATACAGGATGAAGAAGCCTGATTGGAGACTTTGGTTAAGAGACAGGAAGGAATGTAAATCCTGGCTTGACACCTACATGAGCAGGATGATTCTCAGGAAATGTTCTGATGAGTCAAGGCTTCATCTAAAAAGAGTAGACCATAACCTGACGTTTGCCAATTGGATTATAGAGAAACACAAGGATGAGATTCCCGAGGTGTTTGGAGGGGATAATTTCTATGATTGGGTGATTAGTATTTATTATTACGCAATCTATCACGCTGCTCTTGCACTTATGAGTAAAGAAGGGTATACATCAAAGAATCACTCCGCTACACTTGCCTTTTTGATATATCATCATTATCACTCACAAAAAGCGCTGGACAAAGAAGATGTTGAGCTTATTGCAAGTTCTTTAGGGGTGGAAGATATAGAGATTCTTGGAGTTTCAAAGGAATTAAGAGAAAAGGCATGCTATGATGTACATGAACACTTTGAGAAGAGATTAGCCGAGCAAAATCGGAGACAGGCAGTGGATTTTGCTAATAAGATCAAGATGTTGTTATCTATGTAAATGCGCCTCATTTTAACTCTTTCTCCACCACAATCTTTTTATACTTCTATCATGGAAGCTCTTTAACACCGGAGGTGGAGGGTATGGATAAACTTCTTATATTGGCGCAAGGGTCTGCAAATGATTCTGCATATGGGGATCAACAGGTAGATGGCGTTGAGTTCCATGAGTATTTCGCAGGAAGAGGTATTAGAACACTAGTTGATGACCTTGTTATTTCCTGCCATGGTAATACACCTTTGATGATGGAAATGGTTGCGCATATCAATGACTTTGTCGATCATGGAAGCAGGGTTGTGATAGTTGCCCAGGGTGGATTATATTTTGCTCTTCCAAGCTTGTTTGCAGCAAATCTTCCCAGGGTTCCGGTCATTAGCGTACCGCTTGCAGGTGATTATAAGGGATTGGACAGTTTTCTCGCACCCCAGATCCCCTCAGGGACTGCCGCAATAGGCGGCGTTGGAGTTGGAATGTATGAAGTTGCTGCCAGGGCTGCTGAATTCATGTTGGATAATGAGGTTGCCGGTGTTTTCACGAGCCATGCATCAGACAAGCTTGTTGCAGCGCTTGAAAAATTATCTGTCCCAGTTCTCGGCGAGGCACAGGAAGGGGGCGGAGGGTTAGTCGTTGGTTGTGTGAGCGGTATTACAAATGGGCATTATATCCGTATCCACGAGGAAGAATTATATCATTTTGATAGAGTAGGTGCACTTGGAATCTATTGCCCGCCAAAAGGTGAAGACACAAGGGCTGCTGGAGTGCTTATGGATGTTAATAATCATGTGCAAAGGAGCATTTGGACAAGAGGAGAGGACAATGTTGCCTACATGGCAGCAAAAGTGATTGCTCTCCATGATAAAGACATGCAGGCACGGCTCGTTGAAGCAAGAAACGAGAAAGCTGGTTCTTATGCACAAAGAGATCTGACTGATATGGCACAGTGGAGGTAAAAAAGATGGCAAAGGTTGACCAAGTCAGTGAAATGCGCAGGAAGTTAATTGAAGATGAGGGCATGAGTCCTGAAGATGCAGAGACTAAGATCCAACTTGCGCGACAACGCCTTCGTACAATTTCCCCAAATGATGGTAAATACGCTGACATGTCTGAACCTTTAATCCCGTTCTTTTCGCCAGAGGCTGAATGGGTGATGTGCGTCAGGATACAGAGAGAATTATTAGCGACAAGGGTGGGCTACGGGCAGGCAGAGCAGAGACATCTAAATGAGATTGACCAAGCAATTCGAGTTGTTGATCCACTAAACATCTCTCTCTTAGAAAGTAATGTCACCCGGCATGACCAAAAGGCCGTCCTAGAGGAGCTAGGAAGATATGTTAGCCCTGAAACGAAGGCTCTCCTTCATCCTGGTACAACATCTTATGATATCCTGGATACTGCAAGGTCTATTCTCGCAAGGGATGCCTGGCAGCAAGTGATGAGGCCTCAGGCAATTAAGGTTATCTCCTCTCTCACAGATATTGCAGAGGAAACAAGTCATGCGCTACGTGCAGGAAGAACCCATTTACGAGTCACCTCTCCAATCCCCATTGGTTACTACCTATCAACATTTGCAGTTCGTCTAACAGATGTTGTAGTTCATGCAGACCAGGCTTTTTCTGAATTAAGAGGAAAAATAAGCGGTATAGTAGGGACAGGTGATTCCATTGATGTTGTTATTGGTGAAGGCCGAGGGAATGACTTTGAGCTGGATGTGCTAGCCAAATTTGACCTTCTGCCTGATTACGCCTCAACACAGATTGTTTCAAAAGGATACATAATGAGAGCGGCAAACGAGGTTCTCATGATAATGGGCATCCTTGCAGATTTTGCGGAGGACATGAGAATCCTCTATTCTGACGGCATCCAGGAAGTTCAGTCGCGCGGCAGTTCAGAACGTCTTGGCGGTTCAAGTGCTGATCCTGGTAAAGACAATCCAATAAATTGGGAAAATATTGCTGGTAAATATGCAGTAGTCAAAGCAGGATATATGGTTGTTGTAGATTTGTTGGTGAGTAATCTTGAGAGGGACTTGAGAGGTTCTGTTCAAGCAAGATATGAGCCCCAGGGGATGATGGCAGAGACTTTTGAATCATTACAAAGGTTTCATAAGGAACTCGGGAAGCTGGCATTTAGCACGGACTTTATTGCTGCTAACCTTCAACGAGTAAGGGATAACCCTACTGAAGCAATGACCTCCATTGCAAGGGCTCATGGATGGGTCCATCCAGAGCTTGGTGTTGGATATGATGCAGTAAACCGTTATATTGTTGATGCAAAGCGGCGGGGCGTGCCATTACTTCAATCAGCTCAAGGAGATCCAGAGTTTGTAGCGTTTTTTCAATCAATTCCAGAAAGACACCAGAGAATATTACAAGGTGAATTAGAGATATATGCTCAACCAGGAATACAAAGAGCGAAAAGGAACATTACATATGTAAGAATGGTTATTGGAGGATGAGAACATGTCATTAGAACATTTAGCACTCGGAACAACAAATGATTTTCCAATCAGGACCGATGATCCTGTCCACATTGGAAAGGTTCGATCTGTGTATTGGTTCACAGCAAAAGATTCATCTAGAATCATCCAAGCCCACCAGTATAACCTTGACCCAAACAGTCCGCTTGGTGCAATGATCATCAGCGACCGTATCTCCGCATTTGATGTGAACTGGAAGGGAGAAGATGGCCTCCAAGGCGTGCCAGGGAAAGGCGCTGTGCTCAATGGGACATCATATCAATGGTTCCAGGAGTTTGATGCGGAAGGCCTTGCAGGAAATCATGTTGTTGCAGTTCCCCATCCCCTTGTCTGGATCGTCCAAAGGGCACAGCCAGTGATGGTAGAAGCCATCGCACGCCAGTATATTACCGGCAGCATGTGGCGGGCGTATGATGAAAGGGGTGAAAGAGAATTTTGTGGTATACATCTTCCAAACGGCCTAGTAAAGAACCAGCGCCTGGATGAGTTATTGATAACCCCAACAACAAAAGGGATAATGCGAGGCATTCCAGGTATTCTTGAAGAAGATGATACAAATATAACCCTTGACCAGATATCTGCAAACTATCATGCATTCGGCCTCAAGAATGAACTCGATGTTGCAGAATTTGTGGAGTTGCTCCGGGAAGGGTTTGAGATTATTAGTAAGAAGCTGGAATCGATCGGGAGAATTTTTGTTGACACAAAGTTTGAGTTTGGTTATATCCCGGCAGGCAATGGTCAAAATGCGATGATTTACATTGATGAGGTTGGAACACCGGATTCGTCAAGGATCTGGTTAGTTGTAGATTATACAGCGAATCCAGGTAGTCCGATAGACGAATCAAAGGAGGGATTTAGGCAATATCTCATCAGGAATGCAGGAGAAGCCCTCATGACCCCCCACTCAGGCCTCACTGAGGTAAGAGGACAAGTAGCCTCATTCTACAATGTGGATGTGGCAGGCCTTGTCGGAAGAGGGAAAAGATTCAAAGATACCTTTGATCTTGGTAATGATTTGATGACTAATAAGAAAACATTTGCACTGAGGGAAGCGATGGCTGGGGTTTACCGTGTCCCGGTTGACCAGATGATGCAGGTATCAGCAACGTATCGAGGGTTTGCCGAGGCATTGGGCGTTCAGACGCCAAGGATTGTGGATCCACACCAAGAAGTTCTTGATGCTCTCGCACCGTATGGGGTTTTGAGATAACGATCTTGTTCTTCTTTCTTTTTCTTTTTTTCTTCTCTTTCCCTTTTTCTCTTTCC
>DUKZ01000019.1 GCA_013329045.1 Candidatus Woesearchaeota archaeon | reverse complement strand
TATCACGTTAAATTGACTATATCGTTCCGACAAAAGATATATAAAGGAGAGTTCCCGGGAAGGGTTCATGGGGTTACTCGAGAAAGTAGAAAAAAAGAATGCAGTAGCGGCCAGTTCTCCTGCTCCTTTGAAGAAAAAACAGCAAAAAAAGCAGGCGATAAAGCACGCGGTGAAGAAAAAGGCATCCCCTGCACATGTGGCTGAGCCAGCCATCGAAAAGCCATCTCCAGCACCCCAGCAAGTTGTTACCATGAAAGACCTCAAGGCGCTCATCGAACAGCGCCTCAAGACAACTCCACCTGAACCGACAAATTATGGAACCTCACCAGTCTCTGGAAAACTTGCATCTGGAAAGGCGCGGGCAGATCCCTGGGAGCGACTCCCTTCAGGCATTCCTGGATTAGATGAGATTATGGAAGGAGGATTTCGAAAGAATACTGTCACCCTGATTGTCGGAGGCGCTGGCTCTGGAAAATCAATCCTGTCAATGCAATACCTTGTCCATGGCATCGAGAAGCATAAGGAGACAGGAGTGTATATCTCATTTGAGGAAAGCAAAGAAAAGATTCTGAGCGAGTTCAAGCGGTTTGGCTGGGACCTGGAAAAGAAAGTAAAGGACAAAAAGCTCATCATCCTCCAATACACCCCAGAACAGGTAGGGGACGTCCTTAAGGCAGGCGGGGGAATCATCAGGGACACCATCGAGAGCATCCATGCAAAACGCCTCGTCATCGATTCACTCACTGCATTCTCATTGCTATACAAGGATGAGCTTTCACGAAGGAAAGCATGCCTCCAGCTTTTTGAATCGCTCGCCCGCTGGGACATGACCACCCTCATGACAGAAGAAAAAGATGTCGACCCTGACAAGCAAATATCCAGCGAGACTGAATTTTCAGTCGATGGGGTCATCTTACTTTATCATATCAGGAAGGGGGACATCAGAGAAAGAGCCATTGAAGTCATAAAACTTCGGGGAACAAATCATGCGACAAAGCTCTTTCCAGTGAGAATCGACAATCACGGCCTTATTGTCTATCCCGAAGGAACAGTCTTTTAGCAGGAAAGGTTTTTATAAGCGGAACACAAAAGAATAACTACGGAGAACATATGATTATGGAGAACATGACCCTTGGGTTTGGCAGTTATGTTGGAAAGTACCAATCCATCCTTTCTATCATCGCAGAAAACAACTATGGCAATTCCATTGGAAACCTGCTCAAGCAGGTGCCAAACCAGAAGATCTGCTATGTCACTTTAAGCAAGCCATCATCAAAGCTCGCAAAAGACTTCAAAGCCATGGGAGTAAACCTTGAGAACATCTTCTTCATCGATGGAGTCTCCCAGGGAAAATTGCCGGAAAACATCAATGCGGTGATGATCTCTTCGCCTTTTGCCCTCACTGAGCTTTCCCTCGCGCTAAATACTGCAGTGTCCTCCGCAGCGTTTGATGTGATCATCTTCGACTCATTATCATCACTTGGCATGTACCATTCGGAACGAGTCGAAGCAGCAACAAGATTTGCAGCGCACCTCATCAACAAGATGGGGCACTCAAAAAGCACCCTTGTTTTTACCTGCCTTGAAGGAGACATGAAATCAAAGATCATCAAAGGCATCTCACCGATGATAGATAAAGTGATGATGGTAAACGACCTGACAATCATCCAGCCAAAACATGCAAGCTATGGGATGCCTTTTGCCATTGCAGTAATGCTGCTTGGCGCAATATCGGTTGGTTTTTTCCGTCAGGACACTGGTCTGACGGGCTATGCAGTTGATGAATCAGCTTTTCACATCGCAAAGACAATCACCCTCCCAACAGCACTGTATTTCACGTTCTTGTTCTCAGCCTTAGCTGTTGCGATCCTCTACCTCTCAACACACTGGAAGAGATAATAAGAGAAAAAACAGGGAAAAATCCGAAATCTTTAAATCACCCTCATCTTTTGGAGAGGCAGGTTAAGAAAAGTGGTGATCAGACAAAGTACTTCTCAGGGACAGGTAGCAACTGAACTCCTCATCATCCTGGCAGTTGCCCTTGGCATACTCCTCATCACGTTCACGGTCAATAGCGACGTGATGCAGTCTGTTGGGCAGCAGCACAGGCACCAGACAGCGAGGACAGGGGTCAATGACCTTGGCGATGCAGCGGAGCTTGTCTACCAGCAGGGAGTTGGCTCCAGAACAACAGTCTACCTTGCCCTCCCAAATGCAGTGGCCTCCTCGACAGTGTCAAACAAGACAATCAAGATTGCGCTTGCAGATGGAGAATCCATCTATCGAAACGTCGGTTTTGTTGTCAATGGCACCCTTCCTACTGCAGAGGGCAAATATTGGGTGACTGTACAGGCGATGGAAGGCTATGTGCTCATCAATGCTAGCTATGCCACCGAGTCACCCATCGTTTGCGGGAATGGCATCATCGAAGCTGGAGAACAATGTGACCTGGGCCAGCTAGGCGGACTGGGCTGCACCGACCGTGGATACTTTTCAGGCACTCTTGCCTGCTATTCAAACTGCACATATGATGAATCTTCGTGTTCCCTGGCAGACATGACCCCTCCAACAGTCACCTTGATTTCCCCGGAAAATGGTTCGGTTGCGCTAAATGGGAGCATTGTTTTCAACTGCTACGCAACAGACAATGTCAACCTCTCCCGAATGGACTTATGGATCAATATTTCAGGGGCATGGTCAAATTATGCTACTTGTCCTATTTCGGGGACGGCAAATAGCTGCCTTTTTGATCAAACACTGGCATCAGGAGGGTATCGATGGAACTGCAATGCCACCGATGCTTCAGGAAATAGTGCATTTGCGTCCAATAATTTCTTTCTTACAGTGAATATTCCACCAACGAATACAACACCAATTGTTGTCTTCTCTGACTGGGGATGGGCACAAAGGATCCTTGTGCTTTATGGGACGAATGGGACATTGAAATTTACCACCTCATCGCCTGGATATTTTCCAAATACCGTTGCTGCCGGAGATCTCAATAATGATGGAACAGATGATATCGTCGGAGGAATGACTAATGGAAATATCATCACAGCGTTCTATGGCCAGAACGGAACAACTCTGTGGAGCCACACCCTCTCTATTTCAGGAGACAGCCTTAAGTCGCCAATCATTGTTGCAGAGGGTTCTGCATATGCGGGAGGCCAAAAGAAAAAAGTTTACCGGCTCAACACCACCCTTGGGAACGAAATTTATGCATCTGCTGAATACGCAAATCCCTACATTGAAACAATCGACCTTGGAGATATTGATGGGGGAGGAGATATCGATTTTGCTGTCAACTCCAATTCGAAAGGCGAGATTTATGCCTATAACGGCACGAGCGGGGCCATCCTCTGGACAAAGACATTATCATCAACAGCCAAAGGAACATCCGCTCTTCGGGTCGAAGATATTACCGGTGATGGACGTGCAGATATTGCCATTGGGACGAACAAGGATAAAGTCTACCTCCTTAGCGGAGTGGATGGAAGTGAGGTATGGACATCATCTACTATTGGGTCAGACGTCGAATACATTGCTGTTGGTGATCTTAATAATGACAATACAAAGGATGTCCTTGGCATGAACGGATGGGGTCATTACCTCTATGCATTCTACGGCCAGAACGGAAGCACGATGTGGTATTATAATGTGGACTACGAAAATGCTTACGTGCTTGAATCAGCAGATCTCAACCAGGATAACTCATATGATGCAATCTATGGAGATGATGATGAAGAACAGTACCACGTGCTCCATGGAAAGAATGGGAGTATCATGTATTCTTCTGCCTCCAGCACTGATGACATCACCCACCTTGTGCTCGGAGACCTCAACCAGGATGGCACCCTCGATGTTGTCGTTGGGGGATGGGACAACAAGATCCGAGCTTATTATGGACAGAACGGGAGCGTGATGTGGACGTTTACCTCAACAGACAACAAGAACGGCAATATCGCCATCGGCCAGGTGGGAACATGAAAAGACAAGTCCTATTCACATTAGTCCTTATCCTTATTGTCATTTGTCTTAGTGCATTTATTGCTTCTGGAGCAACAATCAGCATCCCGGTCAACCAAGAAGAGGAACACCTCACGGGGCTGGACATTTCATCGATGAGCCTTGTGGAGGGATCACCTGATGATGTGGGCCTCTACCTGCTCTCCTCTGGACCAAAAACAGTCCTCTATCTCACTCAGGGCATGATTGGAGCAAAACAAGAATCATGTGAGAAGACAACGATCAACCAATATCGAATCCGCATCGAGGAGGGAGCAGCTTTCTGCCTTTCTTCGGATGGAAAAGTCAAAGAGATGAAGGTGCTCTCACTCTCCTCTGATGCAGCAGACATACAATTTGAGGGATATGGGGAATATATAGCAGGAGAAATGATAACTCCTGCCATCGCAAGAGAACCTACCGGGGAAGTGTCCCTGCCAGAACAGAATCCTGAACCAGCACCATTAGTCACTATCAAGGAAGAGGGGAAAGAAGAGGGACTCTCACAACTTCTCCCAACTGTTAACCTTGGAAAAGAGGAAAACTGGCTCCTCAGCCGGGTGCTCATCGGCGTGGACATTGCCATCTTCATCATCATCATTGTCCTTCTCATCAAGATCAGACGGTATGTGTGATGCAAAAAAAAAGCCAGGAAAAAAAAAGCCAGGCAAGCATGGAGTTCATCCTCACATTATCACTCCTCTTACTGGTGTTCTCTGTTGTCCTTGTCAGCGTCCATGAACGTCTAGACCATGTCAGAAAGGCAAGAACAAGACTTCTGGCAGAGCAGCTCGCAGACAATGTTGCAGTGAACATCAATGCGGTCTATCTTGCTGGACCGGGGAGCAGCACAACAATCCAGCTGCCATCCAGCCTGAAGGATGGCACATTATATCTCCTCTCACTCACCGCAGGCTTTGCAGAGATCGAATGGCTCTCCTCTGATAGCGTGCTTCGCTACCAAGCCCCGCTCCTTGTCCTAGTGACAGGGAATACAACAGCCATCAAGGATGACATAGTACTATCAGGCAATGGAACTACTGTTCTTGTCATCCCTACTGAGAATTCAACTAGTTGTGAACAATCTTGCACTACTGCAGGATTTGCTGCTGGATCCTGCCAAGAAAACCAAGCAATGTGCATGAGCCTTGGAAATACCCATCTTGATGAAGGATCACCATTCTGCATCCCTTCAGCCAAAAAAAGCTGCTGCTGCCAACCATGACACGACCACATGACAAAATAGGGCATGACAAAACAGGGCAATTCTTCTCCATAGACATCATCATCGCCTTCCTTGCATTCATCCTGATCATCTTTGTCGCATCAGCTGCCCGGGATTATGGACAGGAAAAACATACCACTGCAGAATGGAGGAATGACCTGGAGATCACCTCAAAAGGATCCTTGGCAGTGCTCATCGAGACACCAGGCAATCCACCTGATTGGGAAACCTTTCCAAATTCAACTGGCATCATTTCCCTTGGCCTGGCTGGCGGCACCATGGATATCTCTGGACTCACCGCCGAGCCTTATGGATATCTCGACTCTCAAAAGATCGCTAGTCTGCAGAACCTTTTTGCCGCAGAACCGGTCAGGACAACCGCACTGCTTGGCCTTCCTGGAGATCAATTTCTTCTTCTTATCAGACAGTGGAACGGATCTGATTATCAGCTCACCTCCAGCATCGGCAATGAACCGTCAACTTCAGCAGCATTCATCGTGCAGCAGGACCGGTATGCACTCCTCAATAACAATATCACCCAAATACGGATGGTCGTCTGGAAAGAATGCGAGGGGGTGATGTGCAGATGAAAAGGGGCATTATCTACACTCTTGATGCGATCCTCGCTGGAATTGTTGCCCTCAGCTTTGTCTTCATCTGTATGTCATATCTTTCTGCAAACCCTTCAGAACACCTCAACGCCCTCAGCCTCACAACACTAGACCAGGATACACTCAGCGTGCTTGAAAAGGATGGAGTGCTCGCAGATGCACTGCAGGGAGATGCTCTTGACCTTGGAAATTTTCTTGATGCGCTGCCAAGCCATATTTGCGCAGAAATCTTCCTGTATGACACGGACATGACGCTTTATCGAAATATTACAAAAACAGGATGTTTGCCATCTGATGATGTTGTTATCACCCGGCGCGTCTTTTTTGCGGGAAACGCCACCCCCTATTATGCAAAGCTCCGTGGGTGGTACAATGAGTGATAAGCCGGCCCTTCAAAAAAAAGGGCTGCTCTTTACCGTCATGACCTTCCTGCTTATGTTCTCCGTCTTCATCATCGCTCTCAGCTATGCTGAACGGATCAGCAGCATCAAGGGGATGATGGTTGGCGCAGGCGCAATCCATAAGCAGCGGTATTATGAGGATGACATTGCCAGCAGAGCATATGCTGACCTGCTTGGCCTCAACATCTCCCTTACCCACACCGGAAATACACGGATAGTGAACCTGAGCATCCCGAACATTGGGAATGGCACCAACCCTCATTATCACATGCAATTTTATAAAGATTTTATTGAACGGGTGTACAGCAGCGATAACAATATCAACATCACACTAAGGGAATTCAATGCAACAATCACTCTTTCCCCCATCAACACGACAATCTCGCTTGACACAAACAACACAAAGCTCACGAACCTATCACTTCTTAGCGAATTTTCCCTCGTGCTCAAGACAAATGAGACTGCGATCCCGATAGTGACACCATCGTTTGATGCAGGTGCTATCTCCCTGAATATTGCCATCCTGAATGAAAGCGATGAGGTTATATCAACGACAGTTGCCAGCGTATCTGGATCTGGTGCAAACAGCATCACGTATGCATTCGGGGGGGCAAAGATAGTGATATTTGAATTTGGACAGACGAGCATCGGCACATCCAGCATGGTCATCTCCACAACAATACCTGTAGAATACCGAGGGTTCTCCTTGTCATTCCTCAGCCCTTCGCCCCTCAGCGCCATCGGAGGAAATGTGAGCATTGCAAGCAGATCTACCAACAGCACAAAAAACACAAAGATACTCCTCGCAAAAGAAAGTTAATCCTTGCAAAAGGAGGATAAATGAGGATGAAAAAATGACATTCCTCAATCTTTAAATACTCTATCCCCTGCAGTCTTCTCCAATGAACATTGTCCACCTCACGCAAGTGTATCACCCAGTCATCAATGGGGTTGTTCGGCACATCAGCCTCATGACAAAAGAGCAAAAAAAGCTGGGGCATGAAGTGGCTATCATCGCACCCCACCAACCACGCTATTTTGACAAGGAATTCTACGTCTTTCGCCTGCCATCAACAGGGATTGGGATGCAAGGATACCAGCTCCAGGTGCCAGTTTCCGCATTTGCATGGAATATGCTCAGGAAAGCGGACATCATCCATGTCCACACTCCCTTCCTCATTGCGAAGATGGCGCTCCAAGCAAAGCGCAAACTAAAAAAGCCGATCATCTTCACCCATCACTCCAGCTATACAGAGCTGACCCATAACATCCCTGGCAACTTCTCTTTCTTTGACAAAACATTCGTCAAGCCATCAGTCACAAAGATGGTCATTGGATTTGCGAACAAGACCGATGCGATCATCGCCCCAAACGAGACCATCAGACAGTACTTACAAGAAGGAATCACCTATCGATACCTCAACAAGAAAAAAAACCTAAATGTCACAAAACCTATCCATCTCATCTATACTGGATGTGACGCTTTAGAAGCAAAGAAGGCTGATGGAAAAAAGAGGAGGCATGATCTTGGCCTCAATGATGTCATTGTTTATCTCTATATCGGACGGGTCTCGAAAGAAAAAAACATTCCGGAACTCATCTCTGCATTTTCAGAAGCAAAGATCCCTGGCAGCGTCCTTCTCATCATCGGTGATGGCCCAATGAAAAGGATGCTGCAAAAGAGCGCGCCAAAAAATGTGCTCTTCATAGGATCAGTACCAATGGAAACTATCTTCGAATATTACAAGGCAGGAGATATCTTCGTGTCTGCATCAACTGTGGAAGTACAGCCCCTCACGTTTGCAGAAGCGTGCGTCGCTGGCCTTCCCATCGTCTGCTATGACTCTCCAGGATCACGGGCAGCAGTTGAAGACAACGGCATTCGGGCCGGTTCACATGAGGAATTTGTTTACGGGCTGCAATTGCTTGGGAAGGACCCTTCAATCCGCAGCCGCTATGCAAAACGAAGCCTGGTCATAGCAGAAAAATTCTCCAGCATAAACATAGCTTCACAACTAATCAGCACATATCAGGAGGTCATTGATGGACAGTAATCACTCCCCCAACACAAAAGAACAGCAGATGACAATGCTAGGACAGTTTCTCCATCCATTGAAGAAACAGCGAATACTCATCATTGCCCCTCATTGTGACGATGAAGTGCTGGGGTGTGGAGGATTGATTACAAGAGCACTTCTTGCAAAGAGCAAGGTTGAGGTATATATTGTCACTGATGCGGATAAGTATGGCATTGGGCACCTTCGAAAGAAAGAGTCGAAGGCTGCGCTCAAGGTGCTTGGCCTTGATTCCTCCCACTTGCATTTCCTTAACTTTCCTGACAGGGACAGGAACCTGACCAAAAAAAATCCTGAGGGAAAGAGCCTTGCTGATGCGATCAAAGAAGCAAAAGAAAAGCATAAACCAACCCTCATTTTTCTACCGCACCCAAAAGACACCCATCCCCAGCATCATGCCGTCTATGTACAAGGAATTGAAGCGCTTAAGGGTGAAAAGATTCTGCATTATCTCATCTGGTATGGCCTGTTTGGACATCCCTGGCCGCATGGGTATAAGCCAGCGCTCAGGATTGCTCCACCACAAAAGATCAATGAGGGGACATGGTCTATCCTCCCTTTGGATACTGAGAAGGAAACAATCAAAGAACAAGCGATACGTTGTTATACCACGCAGCTTGCAAAAAGAAACCCCATTCTCAGAAGCCAGCTCCTTAGTTTTGTGAGAACAAATGAATTATTTTGGGGGGATTAATCAGAAATCCGCTGCTCAGCGCCACAAGATGAGTAAAGCTCATCTATGCACGGTCGCAACGCTCCCTTGTAACCCCAATCTAAAGGTCGGGGTATGACACGCTTCACTTCTGCACGCGGATTTCTGGTGTAGAATTGGGCACTCGCCCTAAAGGGCGGGGTATGACACCCAATTCAACAATCATAACAATTACAATGACTTATGAATAAACTTATTAAGAAGAAACCATTCTCATAAAAATACTTTGAATAGGGGATTGTCAATGGCTCATTTTGAAGAAATTGCTCACCTACAGGACAGGGAGATTACTCCGGGAGAAAGATGGGTTTATTCTGCGGATTTCAACATTTCGCTTCAGGGACAGGCGCTCAGAAGTACCTCACGAATTGATGTTGAGGTCGCTGATGCAAGACATATCTTAAAAGGTGGGGGACGAGTTCTCTTCCTAGCCCACCAGGGAAGATATAAAGACAGTGACACAGAAGATTTAGATTATGTTGTTCCTTATTTGAGGGAAGTCCTTGGAGTGGAGGTATGCTATTTTCCTGAAAATGCAACTCCTGGCGCAGAAGAATTTTCCAGGCAAATACGGCCGGGAACAGCTGCGGTCATGGGCAACACAAGGAAACATCCCGGAGAAGAACAAAATGATCCTTCCCTTGCCCAACGCTTTTCATTGCTGGGAGATTATGCTGCAATTGGAGGGTTTGGAAAAGCCCACCGGGCACATGCATCAAATGTTGGCATCTTATCTCATCTCCCTGGATATATAACTGAGAGCCAATTACGGGAAATGGAATGTTTAGCGCCATGGGCAGGAGCCCAGGAAGAAGAATTTTTTCTTGCAGTCCTTGGCGGAACAAAACGTGAAAAAATAACAATTGGCCTGGACGGATTCTTACAAACATATGATGGCATCATACCCGGGGGAATTGTCCTTAATACTATCCTTAAAGTCAAGGGATATGCCATAGGGGATTCACTCATTGAAGACAGCGGAAGAGCATATGAAAGAGAAACAAAAGAAATGCTGCAACGGGAGAATAGAGGCACAATCTATCTTCCTGAAAGGGTTATTATTGCAGGGCGAAACGGCGAGCAGTTCAGTGATGTTCGCCTCGTTGGCATTGACGAAGGGGTTCCTGAAGGATCCATGATTGTTGATTATGTTCTTCCCCCTACTGCTTTAGCATCGTTAGAGAGGATGGTAGCTGAGAGGGGCAGACTCCTCTTGGCAGGAACACCAGGCATTGTTACAGCAGGATTTTCACAAGCAACACAGCCACTCATTGAAATGATGAGGAGAAACAAGGATAAGTGTATAGTTGTCGGAGGGGACAGCGCTGCTGAATTAGGGTATGATGGACCAACATCAGTTGGCGGCGGTTCTGCCCTTTATTTTGTTGCCCATGGGACAACTCCAATCATTGATGCATTACTGCTCAACAGAAGATTATTCTCAACATAATTCGCGTTTTTATTTTAATCTGGGGAATCTGGACGGGATCTAGGAGAATCGCAATCTTTATAAACCCTAATCCCCGATAAAAAAGAAAAGAGGGGTGCAGAAGAAATGCTTGATTCCTTATCAATGCAGGATGTCCTTTTGACTACAACATTTCTCTTATCAGTCGTCCTTGTCGTGCTCGTCTTGCTCTATTTGCTCGTTCGGGCAATAGACAACCGGGCGCATAAGCGAGTCATCCATTCCCTCACGTCCTCCGGAATGATCATCCTTGATGAGAATGCTCCAACGAAAAAGAAGACCCCTTCAGAAAAGGAGAAAGACAAGATAAAAGTCCAGATCCACAAGATTGTAGAGAAAGAAAATGAGCTCAAGAGCCGGGAGTACCAATTAGAAAAACAAGTACAACAATATGAAACCGCCCAGGCAGAAGAGCGCGAGAAGAAGGATAAAAAAGGAAAGACGAAAGAAAAAGAGGTTCGCCCAACGATCATTGTGGAAAAAGGCATGGATGAGGAAGTCAGGAAGGTCCTCCTCCTCGCAGACCACCTCCTCGAGAAGCTGCCTGATGAAGAGGTCAAGGAATTCCTCAAATCCCCGGATTTTGCTCTCTATAAGAAAGTCTTGAAACAAGCCCACAAGCAGGAAGATTAGCGATGCGCCATGGGACTCCTCGACAAAGCAGAACAAACATCAACAGGACAAGAAGAAACACCATCTGCCCGGCCTCTGCCTTCTCTCATTGAAACCGATATCGATGCCATCTACCATGAGGTCATGTCAACTGGGAGGATGAGCATTAAGACAATCGCTTCCACCCATACTGTCTCAGAAGCAAAGGCTGAGGAATGGGCAGGAGCCCTCGACAAGCAGGGACTGCTCGAGATATTCTACCCCACCATCGGCGAGCCTGAACTGCGGGTGAAGATCACCGGGCAAACAAAGAAGCCTGTGAACACCAAAAAGAACCTGTTCATCTTTAGCCTTGCGATGCTGCTCATGGCAGTCCTTGCAATCTTCTTCCTCAAACGACAAGGGGTTATCTAGCATATGGAAGGGAAAAAACTCATCGAGAAATACACCGTTGAGAGCGATGGTGTGACTGCAGGCGTTGCCATCTGGAATGTGCTAAGCGAAAATGTTCCAGTCTATGATCTCACCATGCCGGAGATCGGGCCTGCAACTGAAGCGGTCATGGGAGAGGTCATCGATGAGCTCTGCAAGGTATTCCCGCTTGAAATCGAGGATGTACGAGACCCAAAAAAGCTCGAGGCCATCAAGCAAGGGATGCTCACCCATACAAAAGAGGCAGTAAAAAAGATGCTGCCAAACCTTGAAGAAGAAAAAGTGACGATGATCTCTGGCATCATGCTGCACCGGATGATTGGTCTTGGCTTCATCGAACTCATCCTTGCCGACAACAACATCGAGGAACTGGCAGTTAATGCAGCCCATCTTCCGGTCCATGTTTACCACAAGAAGTATGGATGGTGCCAAACGACAAAGAGCCTTGGATCTGAAGAGGAGACACTCAACTTCTCATCACAGATCGGGAGAAAGGTTGGCAGGGAGATCAACAGCCTCCACCCGATCATGGATGCCCACCTCATCACAGGGGATAGGGTCGCTTCGACATTATTCCCGATAACGACTGCCGGAAATACGATCACGATCAGGCGGTTCTCCCGCAACCCCTGGACGATTGTGCACCTGATCAGCCCTGAGTACCATACGCTTTCCGTCGAGATGGCAGCACTCCTCTGGCTCGCATTGCAATATGAACTCAATATCCTTGTTGCCGGAGGGACGGCTTCTGGAAAGACAAGCATCCTGAATGCCATTTCCATTCTCACACCACCATCGCACAGAATCATCAGCATCGAAGACACAAGAGAAATCACCTTGCCAAAGGAATTATCGAACAACTGGGTGCCAATGACTACCAGGAATGCAAATCCTGAAGGGCAGGGAGAAGTGAGTATGCTTGACTTGATGGTCAGCTCGCTTCGCATGAGGCCAGACAGGATCATTGTTGGCGAGGTGAGGAGGCGGGAGCAGGCAGAAACACTCTTTGAAGCTATGCATACTGGCCACTCGGTCTATACAACGCTCCATGCAGATACCGTCGAACAGGTGAAACGGCGGCTCGTCGAAGCGCCAATGAGCATCCCAAAAACAGAGCTCGAAGCACTCCACCTTATCCTTGTGCAGTTTCGCGACCGACGAAAAGGCTCGCGGCGAACGCTCGAGATGGCAGAAGTGCTCCGGGGAGGAAAAGATTACCTAGAGACAAACCTCCTCTTCCGATGGCATCCACGAGATGACAAGTTCGAAAAAGTCAATGCCAGTATTAGGCTTTTTGAAGACCTTAACCTGCACACCGGCATGACCGGCCAAGAGATCTTGCATGACATCAAAGAGAAGCAGGCAATCCTTGAATGGATGCTGGCCCAAAACATCAAGGATATTGGGGATGTTGGAAAAGTCATGAGAATCTACTATAAAGATAAGACCCCTCTCCTTGAAGCTGTAAAAAACAAGAAGCCATTACCTTCATGAGACCACCACTAATGCTCTTACCGGAACGCGCCTCTTGCCGGCTGGCATCACCATTTGTTGGAATTGGAGACAAGGCTGCAAGACTCTTTCCCTCCCTAAAAGATGACCTCTCACAGGCTCACCAGCAAAAGAGCGCTGCACGCTACACAGCAGAGGTCATGATAAACACGTGCATCTATTTTCTCTTGTTTTTTGGACTTCTCTTCCTCCTTAGCATGTCACAGGGCAAGGAACGGGCAGCATCACTCCTCCAGGGACTTGGCCTTTCATTCCTCATCAGCCTCCTGATATTCTATTCCCTCATCACCTACCCGCGCATCCTTGCAGGAAAACGCTCAGAACAAATAGAAAAGCACCTCATCTTTGCCCTCAAGGATATCCTCCTCCAGGTCAGGTCGGGAGTGCCCCTCTACCACAGCATCGTCAATGTTTCCAAAGCAGGCTATGGCGAGGCATCAAAAGAATTCGAGCAGCTGGCACAATTCATCAACACGGGGATGTCAGTAGACAAAGCGCTCGAACGCTTAGCGCTTCATACCAAATCAGACTTTCTCAAAAGGACCGCGTGGCAACTCAACAATGCCATCATCGCAGGAGCATCCCTTCAAGGCGCACTGCAAGCCCTCGTCGATGACCTCACCCTCGACCAGAAAGACAAGATCAGGAATTATAGCCAGGAACTCAACTTATGGATCCTGCTCTATATGCTCTTTGCCGTTGCCGTCCCGACAATTGGAGCTACGATGCTTGTCATCCTTTCCAGCTTTGCTGGCTTTGGCATCGAACAAAACATGTTTGTCGCGTTCATCATCATCTGCCTTATCATCCAGGGAATGCTCATTGGCTTTGTGAAGACACGAAGGCCGGTGGTGACAATATGAATCGTGACACCATGATGAGAGGGAAGCTTACTGAGGGAGCATCATGAATGCACACCTTTGCCGGGTACTTGCAAAACCATTCCCAAAAAAGTACGTTGCCAGATTAAAGGGAATCATCCTGCGTGCAGGCGAAGATGCCCCTGCTGATATCATTCTTGGAAAGATAACCCTGCTCTCACTCCTCGCTTTTCTCATCACCATCCTCATCCCATTTGCGCTCCATGCTGCCTATACAGCAAGCCATATCCTCATTGCAATAGTAGCCTTCCTCTTTATCCAAACCCTGGGGTACTTCCATTTATTCTTCAAAGCAGAGGACCGCACAGCGAAGATCGAGGATGCATTGCCAGATGCACTCCAGCTCGTTGCCGCAAATATCAAGGCAGGAATCACCCCCTTCAAAGCACTCAAGCTTGCCGCACGAACAGAATTTGGCCCATTAGCAGAAGAGATTCATATCGCAACGAGCAAAGCATACGGCACGTCCTCATTTACTGATGCATTGCTTGGCATCTCAAAAAGGGTATCCTCCGAGACCCTCGAACGAGCCCTGAAACTGTTTATCAGCGCCCTTGAATCCGGCGGACACCTCGCACCCCTCCTCGAAGAACTCTCCAGAGACATCGCACAGAACCGGAGCCTCAAAAAGGAGATGATAACAAACACGAAGACATATGCGGTTTTCATCATGTTCACAATCATGTTCATCGCACCTCTCCTCCTCTCTGTATCGATCTACTTCATCACGCTCATCAGCAGCATGCAGAGCCAGGCAGGCGTTGCAGATGCGAGCTTTGGGATGGGATTTCTTGCAGGAGAGGTGGTCATTACCCCAGCATTTCTCACCGTAATATCAATCATCCTTCTGTTTGCAACATCGATGCTCGCCTGCATGCTCCTTGGAGTGATAAAAGAAGGAAAAGCATCGCATGGGCTTCGCACAGCACCAATCATCATCGTCGGAAGCCTCATCCTCTTTGTCATCTACCGCCACCTGATTAGCAACTTTTTTGGAAATCTTACCTGAAGAAATAGAAACGTTTAAATAATGAAAAAAGGAATAAACGGGTATATTATACCAAACGAGGTGAAAACATGCTTTCTAAGAAAGGACAAGGCGCAACAGAATACCTGGTTATTCTCGCCATTGTGATTATTATTGCGCTCATAGTCGTCGGCGTCATGGGAGGAATTCCTGGCGTTGGGTCTGGAGCGAAAAGTAGGGCATCTGCATCATACTGGCAGACAGCAGATTTGGCCATCCCAAAATATGCAGCTTACACTGCTACTGATGACCTTAATGTCACCATCAGAAACAACCTTCGATCGAGCATAACATTGACAACTGTCAGCATTGGACCTGGCACACAGACATGCACGCCAACGAGCCTTGCACCAGGACAGGTTGCCACGTGCACTGATGATACCGGAGCATCCGGCTGCTCATCAGAGGGAGATACGTTTAGCTACCCGGTCAGTGTCGCCTATAGGGATGATGATACAGGGGCTAGCTACACCTTCACTGGAGAAGGCCACGAAATTGAAGGCAAGTGCGCAACATAAGCATAAGCGCAACCTTTTTTTTCTTTTTTTCTTATGACAAAATATCTTAGCTGTGCGTCTTTGATCGTGCTCATCTCTCTCTTAGTCTTGCCCCAAGCATTCGCTGGAACGGTGCGGATCCATTCAGGAGTCCATGCTATTGGCGAGGAGTTTACCGTCAATGAACAGGCATATAGAGTGTCCGGGCAGACGATCGATGATGGCAACTTGACAATCACGAAGGTTGGAGTAAAATGGGATGGAGGCGGGGCTATCCTCTCTCGCGGCACCTGTGAGGATACCAACAATATCAGGGTTTGTTTTTCCCAATCACATTATGTCTTCGACACACAAAAAAAATCGTATCTTAGCAAAGCAGAGATCACGCTTGACATCCTTACTGCATCGCTCACCCTTCGAAAAAATATCCCCTCAACCACCCTGCTGCAAGGGGAAGAAATACGGGTAGAAAGCACCCTCAACAACACGGGATATCAGGCAGCGACCGATATTTTCTTTCGTGATTCATATCCTGGATTTTCCATCAAGACAACAGACTGCACCAGGGGAATCTCAGAAATCACCTGGAAAGGCGAACTGGCAAAAGGGTCGGTGAAAAAGTGCACGTCCACCTTGATTGCTAAGGAGAAGGGAACACGAACAATTGTTGCTCATGCGCAATTTTTTGATGGAAGGAACACGACAAACAGCAGCATCAGCCAAAGCCAGACCATCACCCCATTCCCACTAAACGTACAAGTTATCCCCAATGTTACCCGGGCGCTTGTCGGAAAAGACATTCTTGTGACTATCATCATGAACAATACAGACCCAGCAGAAAAGGCAGAGATCGGGCGGCTGGACATTGAGACTCCGGAATCAACAAAGGTAATCTACCGCGATTTTTCCTTCCAACTCAACGGGCACACGATCAAATGGACAGGGTCATTAAAACCAGGAGAAGGAACAACTAACACCTTTGTCATCCAAGGAGAACTCCCAGGAGAGGTCTTCCTCAATAAGAAGCTTGCTGCAACAATAAAAGATGTTGATGTTACCCTGGAGGAACATATCCCCTTTACCCTGGAACTTTCCTGGCCAGAAATTTCCCTTTCAACAAACAGACGGGTGCTCTCCCCAAAAGACCCGCTGATGATTAGTGGAAGCATCACGAACCCGGAAGAGACAACATACCGTGATGTCAAGATCATCGCGCGAACTACCCTGCCTGGAGCCACAGCAGAACAAGTGATCCTCAAAGATTTTTCGACAAAAAAAACAGTGAGCCTGATAAAGGAGACAATAGAGGCTCCCTCCCAGCCCGGAGTGTATTGGTACAACATCTCTGTAGAATATTGGTATAAGACAGAAAAGCTTTTCCTGGAAAAAGACGTGAATATTACCATTGAAGGAAGCGAAGTTGTGGTGGAAACAACAGCATCCCCTCAAACAGAAAAGCTGGGGGAACCAACACTTCAGCAAACAGAGGGACCATTGATCCAAGAGGACGTTGACACAATGTCTCAAGAAGAGAAAAAAGAAGATGCTCCCCCTGCACAGCCTCCTTTTACCATGCCTTCCTCAAAACTTGGCATTCTCATTGGGCTAAATGCCATCCTGCTGGCAACAATCTTGTTCATTGGCAGCGCCATCCTTAGAAGATTCAGGCATCAATAAGCTCTCAAGAGTAGCCTGCCAACCACAAACCATTAAAACCCAAAAGAAAAAGGTTTTCTCCATGAGATACAAAGACCTAGTTGATGTCTATGAGCAGCTTGATGCGACATCAAAGCGGCTCGAGAAGACATATCTTCTCGCAGAGCTTCTCAAAAAAACATCAGCTGAAGACCTAGAATACATCATCCGGCTGATCGAAGGAAAAGTGTTTCCTTCTGCTGATGAGCGAACACTTGGGATGGCGTCGAGATTGGTTGTGAAAGCGATCAACACAGCATCCGGGATTCCACCTGCCAAGATAGAAGATGAATGGCAAAAAACAGGAGATCTTGGCATTGTTGCGGAAAAGGTTATGGGGAAAAAGACACAAAGCACGCTTTTTTCCAAACAGCTCACCATCGACAAAGTTGTCCAAAACCTGCGAAAACTGCCCGAGATGGAAGGGCAAGGGTCAGTCGAAAGAAAAACAGCGCTAGTTGCCGAGCTGCTCACCTCTGCTACACCAAAAGAAGCAAGATACCTTGTCCGGATGGTGCTGGAAGTGCTTCGTGTAGGGATTGGCGAGGGGACAATTCGGGATGCGATTGCCTGGGCATACTTTCCAACCGTTGTTGGGATATTCTTCTCGTGCGACTCCTGCGGCTCATGGAATCCAAAGAACACAGCGTGCCTTTCCTGCGGGAAAGAGTTGAGCTGCTCATTTTCCAGGGCAATAGAATCATTTAAAGGGAAAAAAGTGCTCAAAATAATGATAGCTGACGACCTAGAAAAGGAGCAGGGCTTTTCAGGTGTTGATTTTGTTATTACCCCTGATGAAGGAACAGCTCGAGATGCTTATAATTATTTCATTGGCCTCATCCAGCAAGCATATGAGCTGACAAATGATTATGGCATTGTTGCAGCAGCCGTAAAAAAGAATAACAAAAAAGGGCTGGAATTGCTGACCCTGCAAACGGGAAATCCTGTTAAGGTCATGCTTGCCCAGAAAGAAGCAACAATCAGCGATGGATTCTCCAGGGTTGGAAAACCGGCTGCTGTTGAATACAAGCTGGACGGGTTTCGCCTCCAAATCCACAACGATGGGAAAAAGATCATCCTGTATACCAGAAGGCTGGAGGATGTCAGCGCACAATTCCCAGATGTTGTTGATGCAGTAAAGAAACATGTATCCGGAAAAAGCTTCATTCTTGACACGGAGTGTGCGGGCTATGATGCTAAAACAAAAAAATACCTGCCATTCCAGCATATCTCGCAGCGCATCAAGAGAAAATATGACATCCATGAGACGGCAAAACAGTTCCCCGTCGAAGTAAACGTGTTTGATGTGCTCATGCACAATGAAAAAAGCTATCTTGGCAAATCATTCTCAGAGAGAAGAGAGGTCATCGAGAAGATTGTTACGAAGAAAGAACGGGTCATTCTCCCCGTTACCCATCTGAATACCTCGGATGAGAAAGAAGCGGAGAAATTCTATAAGGCAAGCCTTGCTGCTGGAAACGAAGGGATCATGATGAAAAACCTTGATGCCCCCTACCAGCCAGGATCACGCGTGGGAACGATGATCAAGATCAAGCCAGTGATGGACACCCTAGACCTCGTCGTTGTCGAAGCAGAATGGGGAGAAGGAAAACGGGCAACCTGGCTGACCTCTTTTACCCTTGCATGCAGGGAGGAGAATGGGGACTATCTTACGGTGGGAAAAGTTGGGACTGGAGTCAAAGAAAAAGAAGAAGAAGGATTGTCATTTCCCGAGCTGACAGAACTATTGAGGAAAAATATCGTGAAGCAGGAAGGAAAGCATGTCATCGTGAAGCCAAAGATTGTCCTGGAAGTGAAGTTTGAAGAGATACAAAAGTCACCTACTTATACATCAGGGTATGCTCTTCGCTTTCCTCGCGTAGTTGGCCTTCGGGAAGATCGGACAGCTGAAGATGCCAGCACACAAGAGATGGTCGAGAAAGCCTTCAAGGGACAGTAAAAAACCTCCGAAGGGGACAAAAGCTATAGAAAGAATGTGAAAAGATATAGAAGAAAAAATATAGGAAAAAACAAAAAAAGAAAATAATGAGTGAAAAGTTGGTGCTTATTCACCAGAAGCTTTTCTTTTAGCGTAACAGTCTTTGCAAAAGACAGGCCTTCCTTCTGTTGGCTTAAATGGCACTTCGCACTCCTGACCGCACTCAGAACAGGTTGTCTTGTGCATCTCGCGCGGACCAAATCCGCCTCGGGGTCTTCCCCCACCAGAGCTAAAGCCACCGCCACTTCGGGGTCTTCCCCCACCAGAGCTAAAGCCACCACTTCGTGGTTTTCCGCCCCCTCTAAAACCACCACTTCGGGGTCTATCTCCTCGAGGGCCGTCGCGGCTTCCAAAACCGCCGTCATTCTCGCTATCCATATTCTTCCTCCTAGTACATAAAAGAACTCTTGTGGAAATTCGTCTATGTCTGAAGCCCGGGGAAGGGGATGAGTTTATAAAGGTATCTGAGGGAAAGGAAAATTTTGGCCGAGTGGTTCATACAGAATTGTAACAAAAAACACAGCTAGCATTGCTGGTGATTCCTCCTGACCGCAGGATCGCACTTAAGAAAATTTTATAAAACAACGATCCACAAGGCAGCTATGAAGGCACAGATTCTCGTCATGGACTTTGGCAGCCAGCTCTGCCACCTGATCGCCCGCAGAGTACGATGTCTTGGAGTGTATGCAGAGGTTATCCCCTGCGATGCTTCTGCTGAAGAACTAAAGAGGAACAAAAGACTGAAAGGCCTTATCCTCTCTGGCGGGCCTGATTCGGTGTTTGAAGAAGGATCACCCCAATGCGACAAAGGCATCTTTGACCTTGGCATTCCCGTGCTTGGCATCTGCTATGGGCATCACCTCATTGCCCAATACCTTGATGGACGGGTAATTTCCGGAACAAAAAAGGAGTTTGGGCTGACAAATTTTATGCCAAAAGAAAGCAGGCTGTTTAATGGGCTCAAAGAAAAAGAGATCGTGTGGATGAACCATGGTGATACCGTGAGCGAATTGCCACCAGGATTCCATGTTATCGGGAGCACAGAGAACTGCCCCATCGCTGCATTTGAGGATACAGAGAAAAATATCTTTGCTGTCCAATTCCACCCGGAAGTGACGCACACCGTGAAAGGGGGCAGGATCATCAAGAATTTTGTCAAAAACATCTGCAAGGCACGAAAAGACCATGATGTTGCCCAGATGGTGCCAACAATCATCGGGAAGATCAAGGAACAAATCGGCGATCGAAAAGCGGTCATCGGGCTCTCGGGGGGAATCGACAGCACCACCGCAGCAGCACTCGTCGACCGGGCGATTGGCAAGAACCTGACAGCCATCTTCGTTGATACCGGCTACATGAGAAAAGATGAACCAGAACTCGTGAAGAAAACATTCTCCTCCTGGCCAATCACCCTGAATATTGTCGATGCACGAGAAAGGTTTTATTCTGCCTTATCAGGGGCAAGAGACCCTGAAGTGAAAAGAAAGACGATCGGGAAGCTCTTCATCGATGTTTTTGAAGAAGAAGCAAAAAAGACAGGCGCAGAGGTGCTCGTGCAAGGAACCATTTATCCCGACAGGATAGAGTCTGGCATCACAAAACATGCATCGACCATCAAATCGCATCACAATGTTGGAGGGCTGCCAGAAAAACTGAATGTTGAACTCTGCGAACCGCTGGATTGGCTCTATAAGGATGAAGTTAGGGCAATTGCCCATGAGCTGGGGCTGCCAAAAGAGCTGATTGGCAGGCACCCGTTCCCGGGACCTGGCATTGCTATTAGGATCATCGGAGAACCAACACGCGATCGTGCAAGAATCGTCCAGGAAGCAACGGCGATCATGGAAGAAGAGCTTGCCAGGAGCGGATATTATGATAAAGCATCTCAAGCACTCTGCGTGTTCCTTCCAAGCAAGACCGTCGGGGTGCAGGGGGATGCACGGGCATATAAGGATATCATTGCCGTTCGGATCGTCACAACAACAGATTTCATGACAGCGTCATTCTCGAACGTGCCCCATGACATCCTCGAGCGGATATCCACCCGCATCACAAATGAGATCAGGGAGATTGGAAGGGTGGTGTATGACATCACAAACAAGCCTCCTGGAACGATAGAATGGGAATGAACATTCCTGAGATGAAAGAGATGGTAAATCTTGATGAGGCGGCAACATGACCCTTTACCTCATCGGCATTGGCCTTTCTGATGCACAGGACATCACCCTAAAAGGATTAGAGACGATCAGGAAATGCCACAGCGTGTACCTTGAAGGCTATACCTCATTGATGTCTTGCAGCATCGATGAGCTAGAAAAAGTATATGGGAAAAAGATCGTCTTTCTGAAACGGGAAGATGTTGAGAACGAGAGGGAGAAGATCACCCTCGAGGCACGAACACATGATGTGGCCCTGCTGATCATTGGTGATGTTTTTTCTGCTACAACACATGCAGATATCATCCTTGATTCCAGGAAGAAGAATGTCTCCGTGAAGGTGATATTCAATGCCTCTATCATGACGGCAATTGGCATAACCGGATTACAGCTGTATACATTTGGCAAAACAGTGTCCATCCCTTATCCATCCAAGGGATTTGCTCCAGACTCATTCTTTGAAGGTTTTCTTGAGAATAAGCAGAGAGGTTTGCACACCCTTTTTTTGCTTGACATTAAAGCGGATGAGGGAAGATATATGAGTGTTCCTGAAGCCATTGCCCTCATGATTGCTGCTGCTGAAAAGAGAAAAAACAATGGCTTTACCAAACAAACACTTTGTGTTGGGTGCGCACGGCTTGGCTGTGGAGATATGCTCATTCGATCAGGAACAGCAGAAGAGCTTCTCGGCATGGATTTTGGCAAACCACCCCACTGCCTGATAGTTCCAGGGGATCTTCATTTCATTGAAGAGGAAATGCTGGAAATTTGGAAAGGATGAACAAAAAAAACGATGAATAACACCTATTACTTCCTCAGACATGCAGCAACAGCAGTAGATAAGACTAAACCTGTCTCCCAATGGGTGCTCTCTGAAGAAGGAAAGAAGCAGGCAGAACGCATCGCAGAGCACAATGTTTTCCAGCGAATGGATATCATTATTTGTTCAGAAGAAGAAAAAGCTTATCAAACATCTCTTTTCCTCTCAAAAAAAATTGAAAAACCAGTCATAAAATTTCCAGGATTAAAAGAGCTCAACAGGGATGCATCTGGATTCCTTGAAAAAGATGCTTTTGAAGACACGGTGAGGGAATGCATGACCCGCCTTTATACGTCCGTGAGAGGGTGGGAGAAGGGAATTGATGCACTTGAGCGTTTCTCTTCTGCGATTGGCGAACTAGAGGATACGTATGACAGAAAATCAATTGTTGTCGTCTCTCACGGGCTTGTGATCAACCTGTATCTTGCACATCTGCTCGGAATGCTGCCTGAAGCGCATGAGCGGATGCAACAAAACACGTTCTGTGATTTTGGCATTGTCTGTGACGGGGATGTGCTCAAGGATATTATCCAAACAAAGAAAACAGAGCCAAGACCAGCAGACCAGCAGGAAGGACAAAGCGCGCCCAAGGAATGATACGCTCAGGAATGCGCCATCTGCGGCCATGATCAATCTCCCCCAGCAGCTCTTTTTTTGGCATATACCAGGATATCGCAAGAGTGATGAGCGCTCCGGACAGGAGAATGAGGATTGTCCCGATAGCAAAGTCCATGAAATCAAGGAAGGGCATGCCAAACAAGGAGAGAGGAAACGCCATAGCTGAGCACCGAGGGGATGCCAAGGAATAATGTCAATATTACTGCAAATGCAGAAGCCTTTCTTCGGTCAATCTTTGATTCATCCACAAAGACAGTCGTGCATACCTCAATGATGGAAACCGCTGATGTAAACCCTCCAATGAAGAGGAGCGTGAAGAAAAGTCCTCCTAGGAAGTGGCCAAGAGGCATTGCAGAAAAGATCGCGGGAAGAGTGACAAATGCCAGCTGTGGACCTGCCGCCGGATCCATGCCAAATGAAAAGACAATGGGGAAGATGATAAAGCCTGCGAGGAGAGCTACTAGGGTATCAGCGCCTGCGATCCAGAGCGATGATGTGATGATGGAGTCTTTCTTCCTCATATAGCTGCCAAAAGTCATCATGATGCCCCATCCAGCAGACATGGAAAAGAATGCCTGGCCAAAAGCCAGCGCCCATACCTTTGGGTCTGAGAGGGCAGAGAGGTCAGGCTTGAGGTAGAACAAGAGGCCGGCCCTTGCACCTGGGAGAAGCAACGCTTTTCCCATAAGGAAGAGGAGGAATACAAAGAGAAGGGGCATCATCAGCCTGCATATCTTCTCGATCCCTTTCTTTATCCCCTGACGGTCGACAAGAAACACAGCAAACAGGCAGATGAGAAAAAAAAGGAAAGGAAGATTTGACAATGTAAATGAATCAAACGAGGGGTAGCCGACAAAGGAAAAATAGACAAATGCAAGCACCCATCCCATAATGACCAGGTAGTAACTGAGTATGCCCAAACAGATGAGCACTGGAAGAATGCCCAACGGACCGAGTGATGACTTGATCTTTCTGAACGTGGTGACAACAGAGCCTTGGAATTTTCTTCCTGCAGCCAGCTCGATCATGATGACGGGAAGGCCAAATAAGATGACAGCTATAAGATATGGAATGAGGAATGCGCCGCCGCCCGACGTTCCGACAACATAGGGAAAACGCCAGATATTACCAAGGCCAATCGCAGAACCAATACCTACCAGGATCAAGCCGATTCTTGAAAGATGCTCTCGCATACGAAAAAACGTGCAAAAGCTATATAAATAATTATGCATTAAGATGGGATATGCTTGATATAAAACTACTCAGGGAACAGCCAGACATTGTCCGGGCAAACCTTGAAAGAAGAAAAGAGCCAGGAAAGATCGCATTGCTCGATGAGTTCCTCGAGAAAGACAAGCGCTACAGGGGACTGCTCCGGGAATTAGAAGAATTACGGGCTGAAAAGAACAAGATCTCACGGGAGATTGGAACCCTCAAGAAAGAAGGAAAAGACGCTTCTTTACTGCTGAAAAAAGCAGAGGACCTTCCAGGCATCATCACCTCAAAAGAGATCGAGGTAGAGGAACTGAAGGGAAGATGCCATACCATCCACATGTCCCTCCCCAACCTGCTGCATGAGAGCGTCCCTTACGGCGAAGGTGGAGAGGGAAATGTTGTCGTGAAGACGTTTGGCAAAATCCCAAACCCAGGATATCCCCTCAAAAGCCATGTGGACCTTTTACGGGAACATGATCTTGCGAACCTTTCGAAAGCTTCAGAGATATCAGGAGCACGGTTTGCGTATCTCAAAAGAGGATTAGTGCTCCTGGACATGGCACTCCAGCAGTTTGCGATGCACCATCTTGTCAAGAAGGGATTTATCCCAATCAGCCCGCCCCACATGATCTCACGAAAGGCATATGAGGGGGTAACTGACCTAGCTGACTTTGAGAACGTGCTCTACAAGATCGAAGATGAAGACCTCTTCCTCATCGCAACAGCAGAGCATCCCATGGCAGCACTGATGATGAATGAAGTGATCAGTGAAGAAGAATTGCCCTTGAAACTTGCAGGGATCTCACCATGCTACCGAAAGGAAGCCGGCAGCCATGGAAAAGATACCAAAGGAATATTTAGAGTCCATCAGTTCTACAAGATCGAGCAATTCATCTTCTGCAAACCGGAGGACTCATGGAGGATCCATGAAGAACTGCAGAAGAATGCAGAAGAGCTCTACGAGATGCTCGGCCTCCCCTATCATGTGGTGAACATCTGTACAGGAGATATTGGGATTATCGCTGCGAAAAAATATGACATTGAAACGTGGTTTGTCTCCCAGGGAGCATACCGGGAGACGGGATCGAACTCAAACTGCACTGATTACCAAGCACGACGGCTCAACATCAAGTTCGGCAAGGAAGGGGGAGAAAAACAGCTTGTCCATACACTCAATAATACTGCCCTTGCAACATCCAGGATCATGGTCGCGATCATCGAGAACTTCCAGCAGAAAGACGGCACGATCACAATACCAGAAGTATTATGGCCTTATATGGGTGGAAAGAAAACCTTACCATAAGTATTTATAGTTGACAGGCAGTTGAGATGCCAGAAAGAATCAACCACAATACACTAAAAAAAGAGGTTATCATGGCACCGGGATCAGGAGCGCTCTACATGTTTATCGGCATCGTATTCATTGTAGGCTCATGGCTGATTGATCCCTGGAAAATGTTCTTCATCATCCTCATTGGGTTTACCTTCGTTGTCCTCGGGATCATTGCAAATTACCGGGACAAGATGTTTGAGCACCTTCTTCCACTGGATAAAAAAAGGTACACGCCACCAGTGCCCAAAATGCTGAAAGTTGGGAAGTATGCAATGGAACGGGGAACCTCAATTCCGATGGATGGGAGGCCCACAGCATACCAGAATGCGGTCAAGCAGCAGGTGCATGTGTATCCTGACCGGGCGCGGGCAATGCAGCAACAAGTGCATCCTCAACACGCACAACACAACTACGCTCAACAACATGCTGGCACGCACCATCCTCAACACACCGGGACCAATCATCCCACCCAACAACACTACCAACATCCAGGCCATCCACAACAGCAATACGCGCAACAACATGCTGCAGCACATCACCCTTCACATCCAGGCGCTCAACATACTACCAATCAAGCAGGGCAACACTATCAACATCCAAGCCATCCACAACAGCCCTCTCCTGGCTACTCCCAGAGAGCACATCCAGGGTATGAGTATACTAATCCTTCTGAAAATACCATCGATTACTCAAAGACACCAGAGCAGCGGTGGCGAGAGCGAAGGAATATGCATCGGATGTGAGGATGCAATAACCTTTCCTCTCATTTCTACCATAAACCTTTTAAACACTCAGCGAACCATTTCCTGGATAAGGGAGTGTAGCTCAGACTGGGAGAGCGCCACGCTGAAGACGTCTACGATAGAAACGTGGATGTCCTGGGTTCAAATCCCGGCACTCCCACTTATTTTCTTATAACCGATAGCCAATAAATCAGATAAGGGATTTGAACATCCACAAAAATCAAAGATTTTGGGGACCACTCACTATCGTTCGTGGTTCTCAGAAATTTGAAATTTTTGGTACCACTCACTATCGTTCGTGGAATCCCTGCACTCCCAATTTATTTCTATGGCTAAGTTATATTTACTGTATTTTTTTATTTGGCAACACCACTACTGGCAGGCAGAACGATTTTTCTCCTTTAAGTTGAAAAATCTCGGCTTCGAGACGAAGCCGTCTGCGCCAGTGGTGCTGCATCATTACCTTTACTCAGAAAGCTGACTGTGATGGGATCACCAAAGAAAATTCCTTATACTGCTGTTTACACAAAACTTGACAAGATCTGGCTTGCGATGATGTTAAAGATCAGGGTGATAATCAGTGTGACGATGCAATAGAGGATTGTCCCGCCAATGAGATTCCTTCCCAGCTCAAAACGCTCATTGAGCTTGTCTGCCCCATTCTCAATGCCATTAGTGAGGATAGTCAAGATAAAGATCAGCTGGACTACATAGAGGCCGACAACGATCTGGAAATAATATGTTGGAACGCCATTTCCAAAGAGAAATGGGATGTTTGCCATGCCCCCACCCATATCACTGCTCCCCTGTTCCTGGAACTTGGTGAGCTGGATGGAGAGCTTCCCGATAATTGTTGTGACCATAGAAGTGATGCCAATGACAATGCCGGAGATGACTGGAGACATGAACTTGATCTGCGCTTTCATCGAGGAGATAATATCAGCCATCAAATCCTGCAGCCTTTCATCGACTTTATGAATTTCCTTGATATATGTCGAGACATTCATCAATGCGTTGGAAGCTACCTGGGGGCCTTTCCTTGAAGACTCGACAAGGACCTTCATTGATGATTCGATGAGGGCAGAAGGAAAATGATTGATAGCGCCAACCTTCTTGTCAAAGATTGCATCCTCGACAGACATGCCAAGGCGCTGGATGTTTTGGGAAACATACAGGAAAAAACTACCGGAAACAGTACCTTGCATCGACCTTCCGACCCGGTCAAAGGCAATCTCTGCAGGTATCCCATCACCGATCCTGTTGCCAAACTGGAACAATGCGGAGGCAAATTCTGCCTCGAGCTTTTTTGCTTCCTCCCTGATCTTGATGATATTCTTTGATCTTAGCTTGAAATAATACCCTAAAGCAAGACCGAATGCCAGCGGGATGCCCAGGGAGAGGATGGTCGCGCCAATGCCATAGGGCCCCACAACCTCATGGGTCTTATTATCCATTCGATACTCAAACATCTGCATGCCCAAAGGCAAGGTGATGTCATGATTCACGATATCAATCCCTGGCACCATCTTGACTGCGATCGGGAGGAACCCTATCAGGAAGAAGAAGATGAAAATAAGGATTGAGATATAGAGCGGACTGAGCTGGATCTCATTCTTTCCGACATGGATCAGAATATTCTTGTATTTTTTCACGTCAGGCAAATCCGAAATATCTGTGTCCCCATAACCAGTTGGCCTTGTAGAAAGGATATTTTTCCCGATATAATAAACGAAGATAGGAAGGAGGATATTGTAGAGAGAGAGAATATGGTACCATTTCACCCCCTCCATGAAGCTGACTACAAGCGGGAGGATGACGAGGCCGAGGATGGGCAGGATGATACCTAGCATATGGAGCATGGTAATTGGGCTCTTGAGGTCGTGGGCGTAGTGGAGCATCCTCTCGTATGTCTCTGAAAGGATCACCTCCAAAGATTTCTCGAGGGAGTTTACCCTTCGCTCCTCACTTGCTTCATAGATAGATGCCTCGATGAGATGGAACGCCTCGATGAATTCCCTGTTGAAGTCTTCCCATGTTCCAAGGTATGCGTCCAACGATTCTGTCACTGTAGAATATTTTTCTGTCTCGATATTCCAGAGAACGCGCTTGAGGTCCAAGGAGAGCGGGGGATTCAAGTGGTCGCCTGCAAATTTTATGGCAAGCTCCAGATTGGAAGTATGGCGCATGTACGTGACGACGTAGAAGATGCAGAGCACCATCTGGTTTGACCCCTTCATGCGCCAGGTGTTTGCCATAGTCTTTGGTATCTGGGTCAAGGGGACATACATGATCATTCCCATGATCAGCATAAACCCGAAAAAGTAGGGAGTGCCAAATAAGACAATGCCCAAAGCACCCCCAACCAAGACCAACAGGAGAGGGAAGAGGACAGCAAAGGACATCGCACCCGTCGGGGTGATGTTGAGGTGGGCAATCTGGATAGAATCAATGATCTCCTTTTCTTTTGCGGGCGAAGGCTTTATTTTGAGAATCTTTTCAGAAAAAGCACAGGCACGCTCATAGAGTATCATGTGCTTTGGCATATACGATTCCTTGAATTCCTCATACTCCAAAGACTCGATTGATTCACTGGTGCGTGTTACTGGAAGCCCGATGAGCTCACTATCTAACTTGTTGATGTACTTGTCTTTTAGCTCATTGACATCCTCTTTTTCTTTCATCGCTTCACCCTCAAAAGGATGCCATCTTTATGCTTTGAAAACTCAAGGACTGCGCCTTTCTCTAACCCTTCATATTCCGCAATCTTCTTTGGGAGAGTGATGACGAGCTGGCCAGAAGGGAGCTTTTGGATTTTTACCATTTTTATTGCTATTTCATCTAAGGCAGGTTTTTTATACTATTATTTTTACTAATTTATTTGCTATAATTTATTATATCTTTTTTCATAGTATTTAAATGTGGTGGTTTGAGTGAGTTGAATAGTACTTGGAGAAATTACGGGCGAGTTTTGCGGGAGAACAGCGGATTATACTTAAGCACTGTCAAACATAAAGCCCCATCCAAACACAAAGCCCTATTCAAACACAACACTTGCATACCCGACTGCATTAGCATAATCATTGAGCATGTCGCCGGAGGTGTAATAGCAAAGGGTTGATGCTTTTGCTGCACCGAGCCTTTTTGCCAATGCAAGGGAGAATGCTATAGGGTAATTGCCACAGATGGTCATCTTCTTTACTTCGACGCATTTTAAAAAACCCTCGGAATCGAGAGACTCTATGTGTGAAAGGGCTTGCCCATCTAGCTTCTTCATGTTTTCTTTTACATTATTTAGAAATGGGACATACCCATAATTGAACCCATAATGGGTAAAGTCAGAACTGACCACTATTGACCAAGGGCGCTTTATTTCCGAAAGGATAGTGCTGCATTTTTGCGCCATCGCCTTATATGACTTATCAGGAGAGATGATGAGCGGCACAAACGTGAACTCATCATAGAGATATTGCAAGAAGGGCAGTTGTACTTCCAAAGAATGCTCTGGAGCATGCACTTGTTCGTTGATTTTTATTCCAGTTGTTTCACTGAGTTTCCTGGTTAATCCAACGTCATTCTTTGCTATACCAAGAGGTGTCTGCCAGTCCTCAGCAGAGAATGCTGAAGGACCCCCCCGATGGGAGAGGCCTATGATGAAGAAAAGGGGGCTCTGCTTTCCTGTTTTGAGCCTTGCAAAGGAGTGAGCAGCACAGGGGCCAGAAAACATGAATCCAGCGTGGGGGGAGATAATCCCCATTGGAAGATTACCCTGATTACCCTGATCTTTTGGCATGCCAGGGCCAAGCTTATGAGAAAAACATTCCTTAACCTGCCTTTGCAATGATTCTTTTTCCCCCTCATAGAATTGCCCTGCAACAACTGGCTCTCTTGCCACCATACGCCTCCAGGAAACTCTCCCTACCTTCTGTCCCACCTACCTATGTATCTGCAGCATCCTTGCTACCATAGCAGTGACTGAGATGATAAATATGAAATATAAGAAAGGAATATAAGCGTTTTCTTTTTTCTCCTGGGGAATGGCGTTCCTGGAGACCCTTGGAGCCAGGACAGCATCTTGCGAATCCACAGCTGGAGCGGAGCTATTCACCGGGGCTGCTATGACCTGGAATACATTATTCTCCTGGACCTGTCTCTTTACCCCCTGAGGAGTAAGGTAAGAGAGATGGACAGATGTGCGGTATTCCCCCTTTGGGAGCAGTGTTGACCCATTCAGCAATACAACAGTCTCATGAGGGGGAATCTTTTCAATACTGATCTGCTCTGTTTGCCCAAAAGGAGAATCAATGACCGCTTTGACATCCCTCATCTCATCGAGTGCATTTGCATTATAGGCACTTATCCGGTAAGTGATCATATCATCCTCTTTTACTCTTGTTGGAAGCTTTTGCCTGAGCTCCAAACCCTCATAAGCCACCGGAATGACCGCCTGATATTCCCTCTGCCGTCTCTTTGTCCATAGATAATACTCAAGAGAATACGGCAAGGTCAGATTCAATGGTGTTGTTGCCACAAACGTGAAAAATAATTCGACTGTCTTTCCCGGCTCAAGAATCCCCCCAGACCACTTTATCTGATCATTCATCTCACGAAGGAGATAATGGACTTTTTCCACCTGCATACCCTCAGGAGGATGCAGGGTCAGCCCGTTTACCGTGATGGGCTCTGAACCCTTGTTTGTCATATTGATCGAGAGCCTTGATTCTTCTCCATATGCCCCATCTCCTTTTATCATCACCCGGAGAGGAAGGTCATTGAAGTTTATCGCGTAGGATGCTTCTTTTGAGATGGCCATGCCATATCCCACCATCTTGGCTGAAGGCTTTAACCTCAGGAGAAACGGGTCAGGAGAGACAAGAGTAATCACACACATCTTTTTTTCCTTTGGATTCAGGCTCCCTTTGAAGTTTACCTTCTCTCCTTTCCACGTGCAAGAGGAAGAGAGAATCTGGACTGGTGCTGGGATTGTATCTGTGAGCTCAAAATCGAAAGGAACATTATCAGTTGGATTATATACCTGGGTAGTCAGCTCCACGTTCTCATCAACATAAGCAATAGCAGGTGAGAGTGTCATGATGATATCCATTTCCGGCCTTGCCTGAAAGATACCAACATTCGTCATGATCATCAGACGCTTGTCTGTTTCATTGAATCTTTCCTCTATCCCATAAAAGCATATTTCTATCCCATTGGTGAAATCACAAGCGCCCTGTTTTACTGAGAAGACACCACTAGTGCTGATGACATCTGTCTTGTTGACTTTTACCTGCTCTGAGCCATTCCATTGGTCAACATTCTGCCTTGCTATAAATGTAAGATTTCCAACGGCAGTTTCCACCAGGGTCTTTTCCTCTACAAAACCGCTGAATATCTTTGTTGGAGCGCCAAGGACAAAGGCAAGAGACAAGAAGAACATAGCAACATACATCACCCTTTTCATGAGTCTTCTATCAGGATTACGCTATAAAAAGGTTTCGACGATGAACTCAAACTTTCCAGTGCCTAAACAAAAAGAGAGACTCTTCCTCGAACAAAGGCAATAAACAACAATAAACTATTTAAAGGAGGAATACTCGGGAAAGAGTATGGATACAAACAGGGATGAACTCTACAAGGATCTTGATAGCTACCTCACTGAACGCCAAGGAGGGTTCTCCCTCTTCAAGCGAAAAAAGAAAGGAGAAAAAGAGAAGATAGCAGAAGTTGCACCTAATGATTCTATCCCCAAAAACAAGGTTGACGAAGTCATTAAATACAACAAGATCACAGCCCAGGTCCTCCCTTCTGAAGATCCACGGATTGAGATAATCTACGAAGAGAAAGGAAGACCCTCAACCAGGGCATCAGAATTTGAGGAAACCCTCGAAGAAGTGAAAAAGGGAGAAGAAGAAAAAAGAAGAAGCCTAAAAACATTCTTTTTGGGCCTGTTCAACAAGAAACATTCTGCAATGGCCGAGATGCAGCAGGAATATGAGGCAAAAGAGCAGCTCTACAAAGATGACCTGAAAATTCTGGCAAAATTTACCCACGGCATCCTCAAGGAGTTACCCCCCCAAATGAGGCGTGAGTTCATCGAGTCTGAACAGTTCCTTCAGTACAAAGAGATCCTGGAAAGGAACAACTTTGTCTCAAAACCGTAAAGTCACCTTCACCATGAACCTGAAGATTATTTCTTTACTGATAGTAGCCCTAGTCATGCCTGTTGCTCAAGCACTCATCTACTTCCCAGAAATCGGCGATAACACGTTCTACTTGGGAAAAACCCTCCCCAAAGGAACCATCACCATCCAGCCAGATGATGACTTCAACGGCCTCTTTGCCCTCTCCTTATCCTGTGACGATCAGAGCATCACTTTCTATACCTTACCATTGAACATTGATCGGGACCAGCGGCTCAGGGTTGAAATCCCAAAAATGACGGCAGAGATCACCTTTGAAGGAAGCTGCTTTTATCTTGCAAGCCTCACGACCATCTCCGGAAAACTGGTTGAAGAGGCAAAGTCCACCCGCTTTAAGGTCAGCAGCAGTGCAGACCTTGAAGTGGTGCCAAACAAGAAGGAATATCTCCCGGGAGAAAAACTCACTCTCACCATGACATTTGGGGAAGGACTTGATGGGGAAAAAGAAATCACTGTCACCGGCATCGAAGAGAGCGCCCCCTTCAAGACGAGCTCGACAAAAGTCACAAAAACATTTTCACTTCCAACAAGCATCAGTTCGGGTGAACATAAATACTCGGTGAGCATCACTGACCGGCATGGAAACACCGCAGCCTTTAACGATGCTTATTATATCACCGCTGTTCCAACCGCTATCCAAGTTGCCATAAAACCACGAGACGTTCTGCCATCAGAGACAGCCACTATCATTCCTTTCCTTTCCGACCAGGGAAACCAGGAGATCCCGGACAATAGGATACGAGTGGAGGTGAGATCCCCAAATGATGATATCCTGCTCAACCAGGAGACCACATCAAGCAAAGCATTGCTGTACCCTTTCCCCACAGGCAGCAAACCAGGGTTCTACAAAGTGCTTGTCACTTCAGACAAACTTTCTTTTACTGATGAAATAAAGGTGCTCGAACAAGAGGATCTGACAACAACGATCACCAAAAATATGGTAGAGTTTTCGAACAAAGGAAATGTTCCCATCACCGGAATGGTAGGCATTGAGCTGGACGGGGATGAGAAGCATGTAATCAAGCGGAAAATATCCGTTGGTCCCCAAGAGACAGCGAATGTCGACCTATCCAGGCTTGTTCCTGCCGGGACATATTCCGTGATGGTTGCAGACATTGATGGAGAAAAACCGGAAGTGATGGCCCAAGCAAAAGGCGTCGACCTGGAAGATAACAGGAACATCCTCAAGAAGGCAGGTGATGGGCTTGGAAAGATAACTGGAAAATCAGTCAAGCTCGTCGGTGACACGCGAATGCCGTTTGGGATGGTATTGTTATTGCTCATTGTCGTTGCTGCGGTTATCCTTAACGGCGTGCACTTCTTTAGAAAACGCAAGAAACCGGCAGAAAAGAAAGAGCCGGAGTATTTGACATTGCCCGCAAAAGAAGAGAAAAATGAGGGGAAGATCTAAGTTCCTTCCTCCCAGCTGTTATAATACTTCTTTTGTTCTTCAGTCATTACGTCTTTTTTTATGCCCATTGATTCAAGCTGGAGGGCAGCGATGTGGTCATCGATCTCTGCTGGGAGGGTGATGACATCCGGCTTCATCGAGCCTTTATGCTTAACAAGATACTCGCACGCCAATGCCTGGCCGCAAAAAGATGTTGCCATGACCTCGCTTGGATGGCCTTCTGCTGCAGCAAGATTCACCAACCTTCCTTCGCCGCAAATGAATAGTGCTTTCTTGTTTGGCAGAATGTATTCATCAAGGAATGGCCTGACCCTTCTTTTTGATAGTGCGAGCTCTTTTAATCCTTTCACATTGATCTCTGCATCAAAATGGCCGGAGTTTGCAAGAACTGCACCATCTTTCATGAGCTGCATGTGCTGCGTGTCAATGACATTCTTATTTCCTGTGACAGTAATGAAGATATCACCCTCTGCTGCAGCCTGCCTTATTGGGAGGACGCGGTAGCCATCGAGGGCTGCTTGGAGCGCTGCAAAGTTATCAACTTCCACAACAATAATATTAGCCCCCAGCCCCTGTGCTTTCTTTGCGACGCCCTTGCCGCATGAACCATAGCCACAGACAACAACATTCTTACCGGCAAAGAGAATGTTTGTTGCTCTCAGAATGCCATCCAATGTTGATTGCCCAGTGCCATAATAATTGTCTAAAAGGTGTTTTGTCTTATTGTCGTTGACGGCAATGACGGGATACTTTAATGCGTTGTCACGCTTCATTGCGTGGAGACGGATGATACCAGTTGTTGTCTCCTCACACCCGCCGATGATTGAGGGGATGAGTTCTTTATGGTTCTTGTGGATCTCTGAGACAAGGTCACAGCCATCGTCAATTGTAATATGGGGCCTCTGCTTGATAATCTCATTCAGATAGCGATAGTAGTCTTCCGTTGTCTCTCCCTTGTATGCCCACACCTTGACCCCTTCCTTTGCGAGGGCTGCTGATACATCATCCTGCGTTGAAAGAGGATTGCACCCGGTTATTGATACGTCAGCCCCCCCTGCGATTAGGGTTCGAACAAGGACCGCCGTCTCCTTTGTCACATGGAGCGCCATGCCGATACGGACACCCTTGAACGGCTTTTCCTTCGAGAATTTCTCCTTGACCTTCATTGTCGAGCCCATCCTTCTTTCTGCAAGCTCGATATTCATCATGCCCTGCTCTGCCAGGGCCATGTCCTTTACTTCATACGTAGCACCTTTTTGCATAATTAATCACCTAAACTGGGGGAAAAGGGTGCGTTAATAAAGATAGCGGTCAGAAAATATTTACTTAGTAGTGGTGGAATCAATCATATTTATAAAACGATGGTGATTCATTCAGTAGATGGGGAAGCATCAAAGATATTCGCTTGAGCATCTTGCACAAGTTGCTGATAGGTTCACGGCAGTTGTCCGCAGGCATGGACATCTTGTAGGAAAAGAGATTCTTGATGCAATGGAACTGGCATATATCCTTCATGAGGGCCAGTACCGGATGGAGCGGGGAAAAGACGGGCGGCCTCTCCCTTATGTTTCCCATCCCGTTGCTATCACAAGAGAAGCAGTCACGCTTGGGTTTGATGGACTTTTCGTTGCCGGCTGCCTGCTCCATGACGGACGGGAACGGGCAGATTCTTCGCGGCACGGAATCAGCCAAGATGATGTTCGCAGAAAACTTAATCAGTATTGTGACCAGAGAGGGATTAGCTATCCTGCGCGGCGAACGATCGATGACGATATCAAGGATATACTGCCTATAGTTTTTCCTGAAGAGGTTTCAGCCCTTGTTGATGGCTGCTCAGATCATACCGTTCAGCTCTACGAAGACAAAGAGACGATCAAGGATCTTTTTGTGCTCTCCATGCTTTTGCATTTTTTTGACCAGCCGAGGACCATCCTTCTCAAATGCCTTGACCGCAGCCATAACATGCGCTCTTTTGAGCTCTATAATGAAGAACAGCGGGAACGAATACTTCTGGAGACGGCACATTTCTACCTGCCAGCCGTTCGGGCAGTAGCTGCCATGGGAGGGTTTCTTCAAGCCAACAAGATTGAAGGGAGCTTGAGTGTTTGGATCAATATGCATTCATCTGAGTTTGATATACCCCTGGATCTTGTTGATTACCAGGAAAAGGTCGGTCTTGTCCTAGCCGCTGCACAACAGAGGGATAGAAGCGATCTTGCCCATTTCATCAGAGAAGGAGAGCTCACAGCCCTTCAGCTGCTTGCAGGATTTCGGAATCAGGCAGCTTCATGCACTGACTCCCATGAGCAAAGATTGCTCTCTACACTCTATAAGAATGCTATGATGATAAGCAGGCGGGCTGTGCTTGTAGAGTATTTCTCCCCTCGCACCATCGGCCCATTACGGGAAGCTCCATGGGCTCAGATGTTTCGTGCAAGGGGAGGAGACAGAGAAACCTTAATTCTCAAAGGTGAAGAGACACTCACCTTTTCAGAGTTTGGTAAACACAAAACATCCGGGTATGTGACAACGGGCAGCGGGGATGTACTTCCCTATTCGGACTATCCGATCTTTGGTCCTGATGCGAAGACGCAGTACTGGGCATCACCCATCCATAAAGAGATCGTCAATGAGGATCATCCACTACTGTGGTTCTCTTCCAACGGTGAGCTCCATTATGTCTTCGAGATCGAGAGCGGACATGCATGGCGACTGCCGCCGTTTCATGTCGTTGGGATCAGATTCAACCCAAAATGATGGAGGGGTCGGTACCGATCTTCTGGATCACTTTTGAGGCAAGCATCGCACCTCCTTTCCCGCACTCTTCTAAAGAGTTGTTTTGAAGATAAGAATAAAGGAAACCTGCTGCATAATAATCTCCAGCGCCGGTTGTGTCCTTGACTACTGTTGGCACTGGAGGGATGTGGTATCGTGCGCCTTTGTTGCAAATGATTGATCCCTTGGCGCCAAGCTTGAGGACAACGATTTTGGCCAAAGGCTCCAATCCAGGAAGGAATGTGCTGTTTTTGGCGTTCAATAAAGCCTTTGCCTCTTCTTCGTTGATGAACAACATGGAGACATTGGTCTTGATGAAGGAGAGGATCTCTGCCCTTTTTTCATTAATGACTGGGATATCACAGGGATCAAAGGAGATGGTGTTTGCGCGCTTTGTTATTTCTTTGATTGCCTTTTCGCTTTTCTTGTGAGTAAAGAGATATCCCTCTGTATGAAATACGTGTGATTCCTTTGCGAGCTGCGATGCTGTTTTGATATCCTCATCATCGTAATCATATCCAACGCCGATGCAGGCAGCAAATGTCCTTTGTGCATCTGGAGTGATGAGATTGATGAGGGCAGATGATGAGCCTTTCTTGATGGGAAAGAATGGAAAGATACCAAGTGATTCCATCTTTTCATGATACCTCTTTCCGAGATCATCATTTCCTCTTGGCCCAAACATCGCAGCCTTCCCACCAAGAGTGGCAAAGGCCATACAGAGATTACCAGTAGAGCCGGCGGGAACTTCCAAGGGCGGGCGAAGAGAATCCCGCATAGCCTGAAATTTTCTCTGAGAAAGAAGATTTCGGTTCCCTTTGTGGAGATGATATTTTTCAAGTATGGTGCCGGGCACCTCGATGAGCAGGTCAGTCATTGCAAGGCCAACACCGAATAAGTCGTAGCGCATGAACAGGTAAAGCAGTCAGGGATTAAAAGCGTTATGGAGAAGGTCTTTTGTGGTGAATATTTTTATTTTTTTCTGGATGAGAAAATCCTTGTCATCGGACCAGATACCATCAGCTTTAAGCACAAGGGCAAGAGCGAGAAAAGGGATATCGTTTGGGTCTCTTACTAATGATTTTAATTGTTGGACCAGCAAAGCATTTTTGGGAATATCGACTATTCTAATGTCTTGAAAAAATTCACCCATCAGCTCAGTAAATAGTCTTTGGGATATTGCCCCTTTCCTCAGTATGTACTCCCTATATCTTATTATCTCTTCCAAACCGAAGGAGGGAGTGAAGAACCTATGATCATCACTCAAAAGAATGTATCTTGAAGCACCATCTTTTAAAAAAGATGCGATGATCCTATTTGTATCAACTACAAGATTCATAAGCCATGCCTTTTTGCAATAGAACGCTTGATCTTGGCGCCAATGACCTTAACATCCTCTTCGGTCAGCTTGCTATTTTCCAGCATCTTATCAAAATACTCGATTTTTTTTGCCTTTTCCCACAGCGCTCTTCTTGCCACTTCAGACCACTTGATGTCTGCATGCTTCTTCATCAGCTTGTGCAATTCTTCCGGAACTGCAAGTGTCATGTTTACCATATTTAAGGTAAATAAGGTGTTATACTTAAGTTTTTCCATCTGCAACACCTCTTATGAAATCGAACTCTTCCAGGAATCTGGATGCAACCTTTCTGTCCCTGATGATGAGCATGTTCTCATCATTGTTCTCATCGCCGTTCTTTGTCGGGTTGTAGCTTCCGGTGATGACCGTTTTGTTGTCGATGATGAAGACTTTGTGATGGAGGAGGGCAGGATTTGCGTCAGGCTGGAGGATAATGCCGGACTTTTCAAGGAGGGGACCTATGCTGTATGGCATGTGGAGCTGCTGCTTTTCCATTACTCCCTGCACCCGGACGCCCTCTTGGTGTTTTTTGATGAGTTCTTCAGCAATGTCTTTGTCTGTAAAGGAGAAGACCATGATCCCGATTGACTCTTTTGCCGTCTCCAGCTCCTTTAGGAGGTGATCCTGGCAGTGATCCTCAGGGCAAAAATATATACTCAAGGAGCTTGAATCATAAGATATTGTAGAATAGGGGGAGGATTTTTGTGCGCTGGGGGAGGACCATAATTCCTGGAATTCCTTTTCATACAGCAATGTAATTTTTCTTGAATTGATAATAAGGAGATTGTTGTTATTCCTGGTGAAGCCATTCGTTGTTGGATTCAGGCTGCCAGTGAGCACAGTTTTGCCATCTAGTATGCAGAACTTGTTGTGCATCAACCCTTTGCCTTTTCTGATGTGCAGATGCTCCTTATCTGAGGAGATAGCGTTATCTTCGTCCATGACAAGGTGGGCCTGTTTTGCTTTCAGCAATGAGATGAGGGGAGGGTCGTCGAGGTCGTAGAAGGCGCAGTCTATTGTCGTGGCATTCTTGAGCGTTGAGAGGAACACTGCATGGCAGTCTTCCCGTGGGCAAAAAACAGTTTCAATATCCACAGTGTCTTTGATTGCTCTTGCGCAGGAGATGAAAGAGAAAGTGAACAGCAGGAGGATGAATAAGGTGAGATTTTGCCTTTTTGGGTGCTTTACCATGATACTACCCTGCACTCCTGGAACATAAAGTTGTGGAGTCGCCACGTGGACGACAAACTGGTTTAGTTACCATCTGTTAGTAGTATTATTTCAAAAGATTTATAATCCGTGCTATCTATTACCACGTCGTGAAAACGGATAATTTCTGTTTTCGAGTGGACTTGACACATTCTTGTCTAATAACGCATTTGTCCAAATCGTTACTAACCAGATATTGAGTTTCTGGAAATCAAAATATCATCTAGAATATCTGGAGCGGAAACTTGCTTTTATTGACTTTCTGAGCAGTTCGAGAATGTTGTCATTCAGAAAGACATTATAGAAGTCCGCCGCTTAGCAATCTAAATTCTTTATTTGTGTTCCAAGTATATATTAACTTGTCAAAATTTTCATCAGGATTTAGCATCAACTTTGCAAGTTCGTCAACAATCCTTAGTTTTTTTTCAGAAAGTTTAGAGAATTCTTCTGGATTCCCATAGTTGTTGATGGGTCCGTAAATATAGAGTATCTCATTATTCATCAAACAGTGGAAGTCATAGAATAATGACCAGAGTACAACTATTTGGCCACGTTGTGGTTTGGCATTCCAGAATCTATCAGGGTTTTCTTTTCCGTTTCTTATATTGAGCCACGCTTTTGCTGGAAAATCAAACTTATCTTCAGGCATATCGTAAGGATCAAACTGTTCATTTAAGCTCCAACTTCCATCGACGTCAATTGTTATCCATCTTTCACTCTTTTTGTCCCAGTACTGATTAATCCAATGATCCGCACTTGCCTTTCCAATCTTGCCCATATCAAAATATGGAGCATGACCAGATCTTACCCTACAAGGAATTCCTTTTGATTTTAGAATAGATGCTATGAGAATTGCAACAAATCGGCACGTAACAACTAGCTTATCTTGTTCGTGTCTATTAGAGATAAATCCACGTCCATCTCTTCGGTATAATTCAGCTAGCATCCCAGAAGCAGTAGCCAAAATGTCATCTTCGGGCTGTCTATACCAGGGCACTTTGGTCATATCGCCAAATTTTTTGTCTAAGTTTGTTCCAACATTTCCCGCAGCCAAAGTTGTTCTATGGATGATGTTTCTTCTAACAAGATCTCCAATCGCTCTTATATCGTTAGGCAGATCCTTCTTCAGGAGCTTTCCGTATAAGCCAGAGTTTGTGTAGATGGAAAATTCCCGATAAAAATCCAGAATTCTTTTTTCCATAAAGTCACCCTAAGTCTTCTATTTTCTTCTTATCTTTTCCTTTAGGCAGAAAATTTTCCTTTGAAACAACGCTTCGTCCTAAGTTTCTCTCTAAGTCTTCTCTTGCTCTTTTTGCAATGTTTCCTCCTTTATTAGCAGAGTCTTTGCATTCTTCAAATCCCGTGGAATTTGTTTCTTTTGTAATGTCAGTTGTGGCCTTTTCCCCGAACATTGTTAAGATAAGTTCCCAGTCAGTCATATGATCCCTAAGATTTTGATTGTTCTTTTGTAGTTGTTTAAATTCTTTGTATTCTCCGACTGTCTTTCCAAAGGTGGCCTTGCTGATTTCATTTGTCAATATAGCAAACTCTTTTTCTGTTTTGATTTCCCTGTTTTTCCATTCATCTGTAAGTTCTTGTCTTATTGCAATTCCTCTGAGCCTTTTGTCGATCCAGTCTTTCGGATAGCCTTTGATTTCATAGTATTCTTTGATTCGATCTTGGCCTAGCTCCGGATTCTCAATCTCTTCTATCCGCTCATACCCCACCTGTGCAAGCCAAAGTTTGAACGGTTCAGCTTTTTTTGAAGGGACTGATTGAATTATTCGAAATAACGATTTCGTATTCGCACAGTCGGTTTCTCTAAGTTTGCCATCTGGTGCTTCTAATTTCAACTGTACACAATTTGTGGACAGTTCAATTCCCGCATCTGCTTCTCTCTTCTTTAACATAGACCAGTAATTTCTAGGATTGTCGCTATCCGTTAGGACTTGGACTACATCTGTAACTGAGAAATACCACTCACCATTATGCCAAATTCTCCTAATCTTCTTGTCTTGAAAAACTACAAGTTTGTTTTTATCTTCCATTTATAAATAGATATTGACCTTTGTTTAAATAATCTGTGTCAGCTTGTCCAGTGGCTAGTGGAAAAAAAGAAAAATTGCAGGCTAGTTACCCTGCTTTTGGAGTACCACGCCCTAAGTTTTCGCCTTGGGAAGCGTAGCCAAGTGTAGCTACAGCGTACTTTCTAATCCACCACATCTGCCATCGGCAAACGACAATTTCACTCTGTGGTGACTCTGTAGCGCTTTTTTGAAAATCAGCCATAACTACTCTACAATGACGAAATATTTATAAAGTGGCGGATGATTCTAAAGCTTATATTTATAAAAAAAGGAGCACTCAGTGGCATCATGAAGATTTTCGCAGCATCAGACCTGCACGGCGACCAGAGCCTCGCTGAACGGCTGGCAGAGCGGGCAGAAAAAGAACAGGCAGACTTAGTCATTTTAGCGGGAGACATCACACATAATGATACCTCCACGAAAAACATCATCGGCCCGTTTGTCAAGCGGCAGAGGAAGGTGATGATCATCCCGGGCAACCATGACAGCATCACCACAGTCGATTTTCTCGCTGAGATGTACGGCATCAAGAACATGCACGGCTATTCTGCAACATATGGTGATATCGGATTTTTCGGATGCGGGGGGGCGACTGTCGGACCGCACACCCAGATGAGCGATGAGGAGATCTTCTCCACGCTCAAATACAGCCATGAGCAGGTGAAGGATGCAAAGAAAAAGGTCATGATCACCCATGTCCATCCTTCCGGATCAAAGATCGAACGGTTCTCCCAATTTTTCCCTGGAAGCGAGGGGGTGACCCGGGCAATAAAGGAGTTCAAGCCAGATATTGTCCTTTGTGGACATATCCATGAAGCAGCGGGGATAGAAGAGATCCTGGGAAAGAGCAGAGTCATCAATGTCGGGAAAGTGGGAAAAGTCATTGAATTGTAGGTAGTAGGTATTATTTTTTTATTTCTCATCATGGTTCGAGAACAACAAAAATGGCAGTGGACCGCTTTTCTTACCTCGTTCGAAAAGCTCGGCTTATAGAATAAGCCGTCCACGCCATTGTTGTTCTCTTCCCTCACGATCAATTTCATGTTTTCCCCGAAACATTTATAAATAGAAATACTTACATTTAATGTATAGTAGCTACTGTCATAGAGGTTTTTATGTAAGGTAATACTTACATTTAATGTATTACATGGCGCCAAAGAGCATAGGTGGAGAAGAACAGAAACTAAAGGAGCTCCTTCTCTCAGAGGTATCTGACAAAAGACGTCTCCTCCACCAGCTCGAACGAGTTCTCAGTGACCTTAGGAAAGACGTCTATAAAGAAAAGCAAGAGGTGATAGTCCCTCTTGCTGTTTTCTCCATCCGCGAACTGCCCCCCCTCCAGGCACTCGCAACATTTCTCCACGAGAATAAAGGGCTGAAATATTCAGCTATTGCACCACTCGTTGGAAGAGACCAGCGAAACATTGCAGCGGCATGCAAGAGCGCACGGGATCGATGGCAGAGAAGGCTGCCTGATGCTTCCCCTATCATGATCCCGCTTTCTGCTCTTGCCCCTTCATCGCTGCCCCTCCTTGAGGCCATTGTTGTGCATCTCAAGGACACCCTCGGAATGAATTACCACGACATAGCGATCGCTCTTGCACGAGACGATCGCACGGTCTGGACAGCATACAACCGTTCACAGAAACATGGCTAAACGAAAAACACCTGCGGACAGAGGACCGGTTTCCATAGAGGAAGCCCTGCTCTCGTCCAGGCAGGCAAAGCAGCAGGTCATTGACACCCTGAAGTACTATGAGGAATCAGTTGCTACAGGGGTCATTACGAGGAAACAGTCCGATGCTGCGCTGAAGAAAAAGTACAAGGGAACGTCGCCCTACGAATGGATCAGGCACTATGAGCGCTACATCAAGCAGTGTGAACAAGAATTAGTCAATGTTCCAAAGAAACCAGTTGTCATGCCTTATGTGACAATCGCTGTTGTCCTTATGCTGCTTGGCCTTGGGTTGTTCCTTGGAAGAGCAGGATTGACTGGGTTTGCTGCATACAATGAATCAGCGCCAGCGTTCATGACAATACCAAATATCAGCATCAGCTCAACAGAAAATTACACCATGAACTTATCATCATACTTGACAGTCTGGAAGAATTACACGTACCTTGCAACAGCAACAGAGAATATCACCGTGCACGTCGATGCTGAGATGATAATCATTGAGCCCGACCTTAGCTTCAGTGGAACTGCAAATGTGAGCTTCATCGCGTCAGACTTTGAAACAACCATTTTCAGTGACGTGATAGAAGTGAACATCACACTTGGCAATAGAACTGTTACTTATGGTGAAGAAGAAAATGCAAGTGTCATTGAAAATGCAACACTAGCAGAGAATATCACTCCAGAGGTAACGAATGAAACAGCTGAAAATGTCACAGAAGAGTTGTTCCCAGGAATATCTGAAGAAGAGAATGTGAGCGCCGTGCTGGAAAATGCAACAGCTTCAGAAAATGAGACTATCATTGAGACTATTCTTGAGAACACTACACAATACATTGAATCGACTAAGGTTAGGACACAGAAGAATCTCACAATCTATATCGGAATGAACAATACCTATGACATGCGCCTCTGGTTCAACCATACAAACAGCACAACATACATTGCAACAGGGCCAGAGAATGTGAGCGTGGATATAGATCAGTGGACAGCTATCCTTGTGCCTTCTGTGAGCGGAACGAGAAATATCACGTTCTATGCGTTCGATGAAAACAGAACAGAGAAGCTCAAGGATGTATTGCTGGTCATGAAAGAGGCACTTATGCCTGTGGCAAGAGAAAATGTGACAATAGGAGAGAACAACACCGCAACGAATGTCACTGTCCTGCCACAAGAACAAAGGAATGTGACGAGGATTGTTGTTTATCTTGGTGTGAATATAACGGTTGACCTTGATAGGCTGTTCAACATGACTCCAGGGATGAACACAACTTATCTTGCAACAAGCGCGGAGAATGTCAGCGTGGATGTCTCTGGCAGCATCTTGACTATCTTCATACCGGAAGGCATCAGAGGCAATAAGACAATCATTGCCATTGCCATGACACAGAATGAAACACTGCTCAAACCACTTGATCTTATCCTGACAAGCAAGCCAGAAGAGAGTGTGAAAGCAATTGGCACTGTCAGGATCAACTCACCGGTAAGGATGAGCAAGAAAGTGGTGCTGGCCAGCAAGACTGAGAATGTTACTGTCACCTTGCCAAAAGAAGCAAGCGAGATTAGTGTTGTCAAGGTTGAGGATGAAAAGAATATCACGGTTGAAAATGCAACGGTCACGAAGAATGGCAGAACAGTCGACCTTGCCACACTCCAGGCACAGGAGAAAAGAAGCACGGAGTTTGCAAAGATTACGGGAGCATCGGTGCTGGAAAATGTTTCTGTGCCCTCTTGGATAAAGGATAGTGTGTTGACAATGGGCAGTATCATGAGGCAGACAGCTGATCCATTTGGTGTTACAGATAGCATGGCAACTATACAATCATTCATCAGTCAGAGAAACGGCCTCTCCAGTTTCACTGGGGCGGTCATTGTTGGCAATGAAACGAGCAACAGCACTGAAGTGGTAATCGAAGAGCCCGTGCAGGAAGTGACCGTTGAGTACACAATCCCAGGACCGCGAAGCATTGAGGAGGAGATATCATCAATACACAAAAAGATAGACATCGTATCAGAAGAGCATTACGAGAATGTCACAGCATATACAGTTCTTCCACGAGAGGTACCACTGCACGCTGTAAATGTTTACTGGATACAGAATGGAACAAGACAAAAGTTGGACATCTCTGAGCATTATGATTATGACAATAACAGCCTCGTTGATGAAATAGAATGGATCGTCCCACACCTTTCAAACCAGACATTCGATGTTGAAATAACTGTCATGAACGTACAGAGCTATCCATCCGTAGGAGGAAATTGGACAGTATACTTCGACACGACAGGCGCTGGAAATCTCACGATAACACCAATCACAGATACAACATGGGCGTTCAATGAAACACCAATAAACCACTCATCAGAAGGAATAGACTTGAATTTCTTGGGACTTGCCTGTGGAAATGTATCAGTAGCATGGATCACGGTGGGAGATTGCAGCAGTAATAATTGCTCAGTAAGGGCTGAAAACTTCAGCTGCGGCGAGATTGCAACAGAAATATCAGCAGTACGAACCCCAGGAGAACATCACTTGCGATTTGACTTTGGCGCAACAACTGCATATGCCAACAACGATGCAGCATCACTTACCATATCAGGCACAACATTGGTCTGTGGTGATCTGACGAATTACAGCTCTGTGACAGTCACAGCCACTGGAACGATGCAGATCTGCAATTCGACATCAGGTGAGACTGGCTATGTCAACTTCACTCTTGGAACCCAAGGGTCGTTCACCGTCCAAAGCGGCGGAAAAGTTGATGGGAAAGGAAGAGGAGGGGGAGGAGGAGCAGGAAGGACAACAACGGGCGGAGGAGCAACCCAGGGAGATAACGGAAATAAGAGTGCTACTGCAGGGGCAGCATCCACAGCAGCAAATGAAGGTGGAGGAGGAGGAGGACAGAGAGGACTGACAAGTGTGTGCGCAGCGGGAGGAGGAGGATCCTTTGGCGGAGCTGCCGGAACAGGATCAGAACAAGGATCGAGCACATACGGTGTTGCAGGAAAAGTATACAACGCAAGCGCAGACAGGGATCTTAGAATGGGATCGGGCGGAGGAGGAGGAGCAGGAGATACTGCATACACCGGCGGTACTGGAGGAGCAGGCCTCAAAGTCGATGCAGGGTCTGGTACAATCACTATTGATGGTGAGATAGATGTAGATGGCACTGTTGGAAGCGGCGCAGGATCAACTGACTGCGGAGCAGCTGGTGGAGGATCAGGAGGCCATATCATCCTCTATGGCCGTACTGTAGATATCTCTGGAGCCAACATCCATGCTGTTGGAGGCCAAGGAGGTTCCTGCACACATGCAACTGATACGCCAAGATGCGCTGCTGGTGGGGCTGGTGGCGGCCGAATTAATATCGTCTATGAGATTCAAGACAACACAAGCCTCACATACTCAGTAGCTGGAGGAGCAATAGGTACAGGAGCTAGCGCTGACCAAACACCTAATGGGGGCAATGCCGGTTCCTACAATACAGAAAGCCAAGACTTCGCTGAACCACAAATAATCACAGTATTGACAATATGGGACGAAACAGATACTGCAGGCGGCAGTTTGACAAAGTACAGAAATGATCCAATCCAGTTCTGGGCAAACTACAGCAACAGCACAGGATTCCCAGTCAACACAACAGTTGCACCAGGAGTGTCATGTAATATTAGTATTGAAAACGGAACGGTATGGACGGGCAATCAATCGATGACCTACAACGGAACAAGCAAATTCTATCAATACACACTCACATCAGGAGCACCGGTGGATGGTAGCCTTGACTATACAATATGGTGCGCAGCGGCAGGATACACAGCACAAACAACTAGCGACACGTATACTATAACAACATCTCCAATCAAGATTAACATCTCAACGACAGCATCTTCAACATTAGCGGGAAGTGAAGTGACAATATACGGGTATGTGACAAATACACTAGATGAAAAAATAAGCAACATTTCGATCGCGGCATTCTTCGATGGAGACATGATCAATACAACATGGCTATCAACCGATAATCAGCAACCATGGCGCTTACCAAGCCACGACTGGAGATGCGCAATCACGATAACAGACCTGACAAGCACAGACAGAGGAAACGAATCAATAGCCCTAAGTGCTGATTTCCTGAAGGAACACTGTCCAAACATCCTCAACGCAACAGAAAAGAGCATTAGAGTCATCGACATGGACAACAACAACATACCACTCATGATAAATGATTGGCAAACAGCAAGCAGGACGAACCTTGAACCAGAATCCACTCACATGGAAGCCGGAGATGTCAACTTCAGAAAATGGCACTGGTACAACCCAAGCAGAGCATGGTCACTCACATCAGATCAAAGCTGGATGAAAATAAGGTCAAATCTCGCAACGGACTTCTGGGGAGCCTATAATAATGGCATCGTGTTCCACCAGGAGATAACAGGAGATTATGACATCCAGGTTAAGTTCAACATGACACTTCTCATCAACTGGGCAAGCCAAGGAGGATTATTCCAAAGAGAGAGCGACACAAACCAGATACAATACAAATACCTAGGAAGCGGAGCAGGAGCAACACCCTACTTGAACTTCTTCAAAGGAGGAACGGGAGGATGGGCCATAGTTGATGGAACAGACTGCGCAGACAGAAGCGGAGCTGGTTATGCCAGAACACCGATGTACTACAAGATAATGAGAGTAGGGAATGACTTCGAGCCTTACTATAAAGGAGAGGGAGAAGCATGGTCAGCATTCTGCACAGGAGATGCTGATGATGTATCAATGCAAGATACCATACAAGTAGGATACACCATGATGGATGGAGGAAGCAGCACAGACTACTACACATGGGTAGACTTCATCAACATCACGCCAGGAGGATATACACCAGAAGAATGGAATAACACCCAAAAAATGCTCGACGACAATGATGAGATAGTATTCTACGCACGAGTACCAGCTGGAGCATCAAAAAGCTTCTGGATATACTACGACGACGAAAATGAAACATATGAAGGAGGATTGCAAGGATACATCAACACAACATGGAACCCAAGCACATCAGTAGACATGAAAGCGGTATGGAACATATCAGTAAATGTCTCCTTGTCAAAATACAACCCCACAACAGGAGCATATGACTATGTGGCAGACTATGGATCAGCCGCGGAAGCAAACAAATGGGATGCATACAAACGAGTCTTTACAGTAAGCAACACAGGATCCTATAGGCTGAATGCAAGCAACGGAGACATCTCATACTTCTACGTCGGAACAACACCAGTAAACAGGACACTAGGAAATATCATGACAAATGATAACGGATACTTCAACTTCACCATCATTGCACCAGCCACAGAAGGAACATATAACTTGACAGTAAATGTCAGCTATGTGCAGTATTTTGCAGAGAACTCAACTTTGTTCCAAGTTGTCCCGAATAAAGTACCAGGGTTCTCAACATTCGCAATCAATAACACCAGCCCAGCAAACACATCAACAATACAAATCAACGTCACCCTACATGAAGACATAGGAGGAAGCTTCTGGATCTTTAGCTGGAATGCCACGGGAGTTTGGGAGAATATTACAAACGGAACATGGTCTGGTACTTCAAAAGTGATAAGCATCAACCTCTCATTAGGGGGGGTGACAGGATCAGGAATCAACTACACATGGTGGGCAAACGACACAAACAACAACTACAACACAAGCCTCATGAGAGGAATCACCATAACAACAGCAACAGACACAACAAAACCAGGAATAACACTACTAGCACCACAAAACAACTCCGGAGATAACGATGGAGAAATAACATTCGCATATAACGTGACAGACTCTTCTAACATAACAAACTGCTCACTCATTATTGGTGGGAAAATAAACATAACAAATATGACAATTACAAAGGATACCAGACAGGAAATAAACATAGGAAACCTCAAAGCAGGAATGATAAACTGGAACATCAACTGCAGTGACGCACCAGGAAACATCAACACAAGCGAAAACAGAACACTACACATAATAATCACCACAGGATTCGAAAACACAACAAACACCAGCACCATAACAGACATAGAAAACGTGCCATTAATGATCGAAAAGCAATCAATAGGAAAAATAAGCTACCAAGAACCAATAAACCTCTCAGGAGGAATGAACATTAGCGCACTCATCAACATCACCACCAATAGCATAGCAATAGACACAAACACAGAACCACGACTCAACAAATCAGCAAACCTCACACTCTACAACCT
>DUKZ01000007.1 GCA_013329045.1 Candidatus Woesearchaeota archaeon | reverse complement strand
ATTTAAGAGATTAGCTATAAGATCCTATTTCATCATCGATGACATCAAGAAAGAGGCATTTTTGACAGACCCTTCACTCCTTCCACCCTTCCTTCAGAATTGAAGGAACCCCATCACTTTTGTTGTATCCTTTGCATCGATGATAAAGAGCGTGTCTGTCCAGCAGGACAATAATTCCACAATATTCACTCCATTCTCGCTGAAGAGCGAGGCAAGGTATGCTATCACCCCCGGCATCATCTCAATATCTTTTGGAGTCTTATAAGTGATAAGGGCAAGCCCTTCTTGTTTCTTTACAAGCGAATTCTTTGCTGCTTTTTCCAGCTTTGTCATGAGAGTTTCCTGGGTGATCACAATGTAATTCTCTGAACCTTCAAGGAGGTAGAATGTTGCCTGCTCTTTTTTCGCCTGCATTTGCCCCTCGAGCAGGATGTCTAGTGCATTCTTTGCACAGATGAGCACAACAATCCTGTTCTTTACCTGGATTTCTGATTGCGTCAACAGCGCTTGGATATGTGATTCATAGCTTTTTTCTTTCTTGAGCTGCATCTGGCAGCGTCGGGCGGCAATCAGGATTGCATCTTTCGACGTTTTCTTCTCAATATTCAGGTCTTTTGCGATCATTCTGGCAAGAGAAGAATAATTGATCAAGCCTAGTTTAAGGCAGCTTTTGATGTGGGGGTGATCTTTGATGTATTCGACAGTGATCTCTGCTGTGCTTTTTTCCATGGTCTAAAGAAAAGGCTATGATTATATAAACTTTACGATAGTGTCCTATTTAAAACATCTTTGTCAAATATTGTTTCACTTTGGTCATCACCTATAAAACAGGTGGCTAATCACCCTGAAGCATGGTCAATTACACTCATTTGATAGCGGGTTCATTTGCCCAGGTGGATCAGGAACAGTTCAGCAGCCTTGTTTGCTCAGGATTTGGCCGCCCGCTCATAGGGGGATATTTTGGGTATACCCTCCCAACAGCAATCCATCTTGTGCTCACTCCTGCTGATGAATACATCGGCGCAGCCGTCATCGAGGATATCCCCGGCCAACAAACCAAATACTTGGACAAAATTGTCATTGCTGCATCCGAGCAGGGCAATGGGGTTGGTTCTTCCCTCTTCCATATGGTCCATGGATGCCACTCTTCCCTTGCTTGGCGTGCAATGCCAATCAATCCGTTCAATGGGTTCTATCAGAAGGTGGCTGGCGAGCCAGAGACGATGGATGACAGCCCGTATTATTACTACCTGCTGGGTGTCCCAGGACATGAAAAAGAGCCAGTGTTAAATTTTATGCGGCAAAAGCTCCCAACTCTCACTGGAGAATTCCATGCTTCATTCATCCCAAATGGATGGAAATTAGAAGACCTCATCGCTCTTGGGCATGTTATTGACCAGGCTGTTCTTCCGGCTTCATCACCGGGAAAAACAACACATCACGAATTGATGCCGAGTTTGTCAACAGCATAACTACCCTATCAATGCCAATCCCAAGCCCTCCTGTTGGAGGCATCCCATACTCTAGTGCTTCAATGAAATCAGCATCATAGGGATGCGCTTCTTCATCCCCCCCTCGTCCCTTTTCGGCTTGTTCTTCCAAAAGCTGTTTTTGGAGCAGGGGGTCATTGAGTTCAGAATACGCATTTGCTATTTCCCACCCGTTGATGTACAATTCAAATCGTTCAATGAGCGATGGATCGCCTCGTTTTCCTTTGCACAGCGGAGTTGATTCTTTTGGATGGTCTATCACGAATGTCGGTTGGATGAGTCTTGCCTCAACGAGCTCCTCAAATAATCTTTCAATGACTATTCCTCTGTTCAGCTCCCCTTCAATTGCAAGGGTATATGTTGTGTTCAGGTCAAAGAGTTCCTCATCAGAGAGCGTTGTTGCATCGATTTTCGCATATTCCTTGAGCGCATCAATCATGCTGATCCGTTTGAAGGGGGGTGAAAAGTCAATTGTCTCATCCTGGAATTTCACCTTTGGTGATCCATGGACTTTTTCCACGACTGTTGAGAACAGTTCTTCTGTGTGTTTCATCACCTGCTCATAATCAATATATGCTTCATAGCTTTCAAGATTTGTGAATTCAGGGTTGTGGGTCCGATCGATTCCCTCATTCCGGAAGCATTTCCCAAACGTGAACACTTTTGGAAATCCTCCAACAATCAATCGTTTCAAATACATCTCTGGAGAGATGGACAGGTACATCTTCATGTTGAGCGCATTGTGGTGGGTAACAAATGGTTTGGCACTCGCCCCGCCATATATCGTCTGTAGGATGGGAATCTCCACTTCAAGAAAACCTTTTGATAGGTAGTAATTCCTGATTTCCTGGATTATCCGCGAGCGAAGGGCAAATACATCCCTGATATCCTTATTCATAATCAAGTCCACATATCTTTTTCTATACCTCACCTCAACATCCTTGATCCCGTGCCATTTATCAGGAAGTGGCAATAATGACTTCGAGAGGATATGGAATGATGAGGAATACACCGTGATCTCCCCTGTCTTTGTAGAGAACACCGTCCCAATGATGCCAACAATATCCCCTATGTCTGCATGCCTGAATATCTCGTATATTTTTTCCCCGATATCATCCTGTCTGATGTACACTTGGATCCTTCCCTCTCCATCTTCGAGATGGAAAAAGGATGCTTTGCCCATCCGCCGGATGGTCATGATCCTTCCAGCGATGTTCACCTCATCTGATGCCTTTTCTTCCGGCAATAAGTCCTTGAATCGTTCTTTTATCTCCTTGGAGTATGCTCTCACAGAGAATGAATACGGATACGGTTCAATTCCTTTTTCCCTCAATTCACCAAGCTTTTTTATTCGTTCCTGCCTAAGCCTATTGTCCTCTTCCATGCTATTACCTATTCAGGAGTTGGTATAAAAAGGTTTTTACTCTCATGGATGAGTAATCACTCTCATGGATGAGTAATCCACATGAACAACAAAGAATGAGGCAACAACAGCCGCTATTGTTGTTGCCGATCCTATCATTCTCTTTTTTCTATTCCACTCATAACAACGAGAGAGTAATGAGTTTAAATAACGAGTTTAATGAGAATTGAGCACGGTAAATGATTCTGTCAAGATAACTCCCCTGGTTGCCCGGATCTCATCGAGGACGTTGTTGATTGCCGTTGGATCCTCTTTCTCAACAATCGCGATGATATCATACCGTCCTGTCACTTCATAGATCCTGGTGAGTCCCATCGATTTGAGCTTTGCAGCAAGGTCTTTTGCCGGCGTGTTCGTTGCAAACTGTATCCCGACGAGCGCTGCAAACACGTTATTGACATCGATTGTATAGCGCTTGATGATGTTCTTATCCTCTAATTTTTTGAGCCGTTTGCGTATGGTCCCTTCAGAGACATCAAGATGCCCTGCTATCTCAGAATTTGATTTTCGTGCGTTGTCTCGCAAATGTGTCAGGATTGCAATATCTATATTGTCCATGATCCCCTCCACTGCCTTAAATTTACGAATTATTATAAAAATGTTTCGAAATTAGTACTTATGTGAATAAAACGTATGTGAATAATATAATTCCTCTGCTCATCACAAGAATTATTCTTAACAGTCAAGGAGAAAATCACTCAAAGCCTGCCGCAGCCTATTAATTAGTGGTCTTGGGGTTTGCCCTATTGCATACTCCAATTCGTCATTAAAACTCGTTTTATTAATATGGGATCTCCACTTCGCAAGTCCAATAAACCTCATGGCAGAGGAGAGAATCTCATGTCCCTGTGGCTCGTTTCTTCCATAAGCAATAAGATAGTCCTTTGCCCTTGGCAGCAGGCGATGCACAAGGTCTAGGTCTATGATTTCAGGGCCACCTCTCTCCTCGGCGAGATGTTCCATCGCTGCTGAGATGGTATATCCGAGCAGGCAAGCATGTTCTGGCTCATGATTGCCATAAGCTCTCGCAGCATGTGCAAGTTCAAAGATTTGTTGGGAAGTAAACTCGTATGTTCTTGTCTCTCTCATAAGTCTGCATGCATGTTCAGCGATCGTGTCTGGCTGGTCTGTTTGTGCTGCTGGCGTGAATAGTCTTATCATGCATCCAAGGTCATCTTTATCGGTTGGATAATCATGGAGATGGTCGAGAACATATTCCATGCCAAGGAAAAGGTGCCGGGCGCTTGGCTGTGGTGTCAAATCTTTCAGTGTGGCCAACAAGGGTATAATCTCCCCGGAAGGTATTCTATTTCTCCATGCATAAAACAGAGTGTTTTTAGTTAATGCTTCTGGGTCTTCTCTTCCAATGCCTAAAAAACATTTTTTTGCGAGGGGAGAATAAACCTCAAGGATCGAGTGATAAACGTCGCGTATGTGCATGAACAATAAAAGGAGACGCCGTATAAAAAAGTTTCTACTCTGCAAGAACGAATCCCCTTGGCCCAACATAATGAATGGATGGTGCATTCATCCTATTTATGGGCCCAAGGGGATTCGAACCCCTGACCTTTCGGTAACTCCAAAAGAGTTAAGAGCCGAATGCTATACCGAACTAAGCTATGGGCCCCCTTTTCTTCTCTTGAAACTATGGTTCTCTTATAAATGTTTCTGTGAATGAATGACCTTTTTCAAAAATAAAATTGCTGCAGGAAAAAGTGCAGGCCAAAAATGATCTTTCATTGAATAAGATCAAGAAGAGAGCAAAAAAACACCGCTCATCATACCATTGGCAGTTCACCAGTTACCGCATCAATTTTCTCTTCCACATCCGGACCAATGCCAATGCAGGTGACTGTGCCTGGAACTAAGACTGTCCGTCCAGCATCCCGTATCACGGCAGTGTTCAATCCAGCACGTTTTGCTTTGCTTTTTAGTTGGAACAGTTCTTTTTGCGATGGCACTTTCAAGACAACCTTTTTTGCAGCATCATCATGCCAGGCTTCAACAAGCGACTGTTCCGCAGTCCGGATAAGATCAACTGCTGCATGTGCTACCTGCACAGCTAGTTTTCCTTTTGGCAATTGGAGATCCTGCCTGATAACAATGACTTCTTTGTACATAACACCAATTGAGAAAGAAAGATGTTTATAAACCTATCTTCCAGGCGCATCTTCCATTATCTTTTCTCCTTCTTGACAGGATAATCAGGCAAATACAAAGGCATGGTAACCCCTGGTAAGTATTTTACCAGTTCCACATGCTCAACTCCTATTTTGCCGTAGTAGAGCATATTGATATCATTTCCTTCATCAACAAAGTTCTTCACTTTGTAATACCCTGCAAGATAGAGATGGTCCTTTGTGTATGCCCCGGGCTTTGAGGTGTCAGAAATGCCTCGTTTTGCCCTCATTGTCGATGTCCAGGCAAGTTCTCTTCCAAAAAGTTTATGGAGCTTTCGATATACTTCATAGAATGGATGGCGAAGCGCAAGATGGACTGCAATTACCCGTGCCACATATCTCTCGAGGATGTCAATGGACATGTACCCTGCCATTTCTTCGTTATAGAGCGCGAGGCCTTCTTCTGTCGCAAGATAGTTGAGCAGTCCCCTGGAGAAGACAGCATACGGCTGCCTATACCCGTTTGCTGCACGGTAGACATGTGACATGACCTCATGGACGATGAGCCTCTTGACGAATTTTTTTGAGAACAGTGCATTCGCTCGGATGAGGACGCTTTTTGAGGATGGCCGAACCGAAGCGCTCGCGATCGTATTGTGCTCATTCACTTTCCAATCCAGCCCTTTTTCTGCAAAGAGGTCCCGGATGATCTCTACTGTCTCAGCAGAGGATACCTCCCTGGCATCTTCTTTTTCTTTTTCGAAAGGAAAGAGGGAGAGTGCCTTGTCGACAAGGTGTGGTGATGGCCTCCCATACACTTTGATGGAGGAATCGGTAAAATTCTGCTTGCCCACATTGCTGATCATATCGATTCTTTCAAGGAAGCTATCGCGGACATCCCGAAGCAGCCGTCCCATGATCGAATTGTCAAAGGAGAGTGCAGAAAGGTCCTTTTTTAATTTTCCAATCTCCCGTGTCCTGGGTTCATACACAAATATCGGGTTATATCCCTTTCTGGAGAAGAACTTGATCTTTTCCCGCTGTTCATTGAGTGGGTTGACGCCGGAGAAGGGGATCCTAAGCGACACCTCCCGAAGGTAGCGGTCAAGCTCCGTGATCTCTGCTTCGGTTAAGCCCATAAGAGAATTATGCACTCTGGGCTTTAAAAGAATTTTGGTTGAGGATTATAGCTTTTTCACGATGCCTTTCTCCGCATCTACTCTGACAAGGTCGTCATCCTTGAAGACCTGCGTTGCACATTTCGTGCCGATCAGACACGGTTTTTTGAGTTCTCTGCTCAGGATTGCTGCATGACACCCAATCCCTCCCTCATCGGTGATGATTGCTGCTGCTTTCTTTATAAGGGGGAGGAAATCTGTCGTTGTCATGTGGGTAACAAGGATATCTCCCTGTTCAAATTTGTTGAAATCCTTTTTGTATTTGATTATCCTTACGCGGCCTGTGACTTTCCCCTTCCACGCAATGACCCCCTTCACTTCTTGTCCTTTAGAATTATCTTCGTTTTCTACGAGTTCTAGGACGCGCTCTCTTGCATTCTGCCCAGAGAAGATAGTCTTCCTGCCATCAATCATGATAAGAGCATAACATTCCTTTCTTTTTTCTAACTCTTTGGGATCAAGAACAAACGTTTTATGGAAATAATCATACATCTCTTGTGGATAGATCATGCCCTCAAGTTCCTTTGCTGTTTTTTCTCTTTTTGCGATTATATTCGCAAGGCAGGGCAATAATATCTCATCAATGAAAAGGTAAGGATTGGTTTTTCGGCATTCTGTCAACAGCTTTTTTGCTTTTGGAGAGATGATACTCTTCTTATCCCCTTCAAGGGCGTCAGGGGAGAGGAACTGGAAGAGATGGTATGCCCAATATGTCTCATAGGCAGGATGAAACGTCTCGAAAAAAATCATCACTTTTTTCTCCTGTTCATGACCTGGAAGACTGGAAAATTCCTTAACTATATGTTGAACATAGTTGAGCCGGTGGAGGATTTCCTGCAAGAGTTCAACAAAGACATCTTGATTTTTTGCTTTTTGTCTTATGGCAGACCGCATTGCTTCTAATTCTTCCGGGTCTTTATAGGACACAAGCATCTTTTCATCACCAGTATAGATAACGTTCTTACAGTTGAATCCAAAAAGTTCCTTTAGTCTGTGATGATGGCACTCGAAAGAATAAGCAATGGCAAACAGTGACATTTCCCGTGATAATTGTCTGATCCAGGTCAAAGTTTCCTCACTATCCCTTTTTCAGCATCAACCTCTATAATATCTCCATCATCAAAATTACTTGTGGCAATAAATGTTCCAACAATACAAGGGATATGGAGCTCACGGGAGATAATAGCTGCGTGAGATAGCATACCGCCCTCATCTGTTACAATAGCTGCAGCTTTACTCGCAATATCCATGATATTTGGCTGTGTCATCTGTGTAATCAATATTTGACCCTCTTTGAAATTCTTTCTAAATTTTCTTGCTTGCTCTACGTCATTTGCCTGAAGAATTCTTGCTACACCATGAACTTTGCCAGAGTTGGCTACCGAACCGGTAACCTCATATTTTTTCTCTACCTCATATAAATCTCCCAATTCTCTCTTGGCTATAGCAATAGCCTCATCGCCTGATTTAATAATTAAATCAGGACTTTTCCAGAGGCATACTACTAATTTTTGTCTATTCGTAATTTCATTTTTGCTAACTCTTCTATTTCTAAGTAATAAGCTCTCAAAATCTTCCAATAAATAATATTCCCTTAAATATTTTATATCAACTCCTGTTCTATTAGCTATTTCTTTATGTAATGGTATAGTATAAAAGTCTGTGCCGGCAAAGCGTGATTTAACTTCCATGCGTGAATGAACAAGTCTTTGCAAATTCCTAACCAACGGTCCTATCTTTTTATTCTTGTTTAACAATATATTTTGTTTTTCTCTTAAAATGATCTTTTCCTTCTTGAAGTCTGCATGAAATTCGTGACTTTTTTCAAATTCAAATCTTTGTTTTAACGTCTCTTCAACCTCATCAAATGAGTGATGCATGATCACAATCCATGGATACTGATATGCATGCGCAATTACCGCTTGTGAAGAATAGGGCAACCTTACCAATTTAGCCCAGTCCATTCGTTCTCTGTTTACCAGGTCTAACTCTGGTGAAATCAAAAGTATACTTACTTCTTTTTCATTATATACTACTCTTAATTTATTTACAGCGATTTTTGTCCCTTCCTCTTGGGAAGATCTAAAAAATGAAATGGTCTTTGCACACCAGATAAGAGATAGACGAACCAAATCATATAATTCTTGATTTGTCAGTTTTTTATAGCCTGTGGATCTTAATCTCATGAAAAAGTTAGAATGCTGACTTAATGTAGCTGTTTGTTCTTCAAAGTATTTTTTCATGTAATTTTCATAAAGTATGTTTTCTCCTCTTCTTTCATCACTATGTAAATCTTTGATTGAATGAAATGTCCTAATTCTTGATTCGTGGGAAATTTGAATAATATTATCAACTTGATTCCAGATATTGCTTCGATAATCCCTAAAAGCCAAAGCATTCCATTGAAGGGTAAGCACTGACTGTTTATTTCCCCAAAGAAAACGATAAGTTGATTCGTGCTTTTTCGTTATTTTTCTAATAACTCCTTTCTCAGCATCTACTTCCACTATATCACCATCCTTAAACACTTTTGTAGCAATTCTTGTCCCAATAACGCATGGTTTTTTCATTTCCCGGGAGATGATTGCTGCATGTGAAGTGAGTCCGCCCTCATCAGTCACAAATGCTGCTGATCTTTTCATCACTGGTATGTATTCAGGACGAGTCATACCCGTGATGAGAATATCCCCTTCCTTTACCTTATGGAATTGGCTCACATTATTGACAAGGACAGCTCTTCCGACGATTTTTCCATTTGAAGCAGAGATACCCTTCACCTCAGTAATGCCCTTCTCAATCTTCAGGATATGTTTATAAAAATCCCTGAGCAATAGTTCATACTCTTTTCCGGTAAATAGGGTTGTCCCATCACAAGTCCAATGGATGATACAATGGTCTCGTTGTTCTTTTAATGATTCCCCCTGAAGGATATCTTCCCATGTCAGCCATTTGAGTGAGTCATATTTTGTTTGATTAAAAGTAGCTAATGCTCTCAGTATCTTATCTGCTCCGCTCACCCACATTAACGATTGAGCTTTTCTCACATCTTGGATAGTCACTGTGATCTGAAGGCAGTTCAACACCAAACGAAAATGATCTGGTACATTCTCGGGAGGATTTTGTTGGTTCTGAGTCGGGCAGAGACTGCTAAGAAACGAATCGTCAACGGGACGTGGCCCGGTATAATCATTATTTATATAATGGAATTTGCGCAATACCTCTTCTCTTTTGCCATCCTGTATTTCTTTGAAAAATCGGGTGAGATAATTTACCCTGGCTGGCCTCCCAAAATATTCTAGCAGGTGAGGATCGGGAGGGAGGAGCGTAGAGGCATGAACTTGGAAAAAATAACTCAATGGTTCGATAAAATTACTCTGGGCATATTGGGTGCAAAACGAGTCAAAATAGTTTTTTGCCCATTGGGCAACATTTTCTTTTGTCAACTCAGCTTGCATCAGGTTATAGTGAAGAGAAGTAAATTTTTTCGTATGCTGCTGCCATTCATCATAGACCGCCCATTGTTTTTTTTCAAGAACTGGAAGGAATTTTTCTGCACAGGTGATCAATTGACTTGTATCAAATAGCCAAGTGAAATTTTTCCCTTCCCATACGATCGCTACATCGCAAGTGCTCCCGTATAATTCGCGAAACTTAAGTGTACATGAAACTGCAAAAGGCGTGATGAAAGCAGGATAGCCTGATGCCTTGTAAACTTCCCAATCACCCAATTTGAAATTTAAGCTCATGTGCTATTCAGAATATCTGCTTGCTAAAAAACCTTTCGTACAATTCCTGAACGTGCATCTACTTCCACCATGTCCCCATCCTGGAAGCATTTTGTAGCAATTTTTGTCCCGACGATGCAGGGCTTTTTCATCTCTCTGGCAACGATGGCAGCATGGCTAATCAATCCCCCTTCATTTGTTATAAAGGCAGCTGCCTTTTTCATGCCGGGGAGATAATTTGGATGGGTTGTATTTGCAATAAGGATATCTCCTTCCTGCACTTTCTTGACGTCATGATATGAGCGGATCAGGCAGACTTTTCCAACAGCCTTTCCTGGGTATGCACTATTTCCAGAAACAACTGTTTGTTTGCTTTTTTTCTCAAGTGAATTGATGATAGTGAGATACTGTTGTGGCGGTCCCTCTTTCATAATCATTTGCAGCTCTGGAAGCTTTGCAGTGACGACCAAGGGCACGGTTTTCCTTTTTTCGATACATGGTCTATCAATTTTACCCAGCCTACAAGAATCTTCAATCTCCAAGAGTGTCAGATAGCCCAGGTCATCCTTGGGAACAGAAAAAAGCACGGAAAGTTTTTCCCAAAAAAACTGCCAGGCATAGCAATGGTATCGGCGAAGGTCATCTCTCCAGTCTTTGAAGAATGTTAAATAAGGCGCGAGTTCTAGCAGGTGCTGCTGTTTTTTATCAGGCTTGAGTATCTTAATCACCTTATCCAGGGGTAAGGGCACTTCTTTTTCCTTGATTTGGGCAATGCTCCTTATCCATGCTGCATCTAAAGGCTTGTTCCAGATCAATGACCAGCTTCGTAGGAACTGATATTCTTGGGCAAGTTTTTCAGGGCTCTCTTTTTTCTGGAGTTTTTCTTGAATTTCATTCAGAGCTGTTTTTTTCCAGGGGGAATACAATGAAGAGAGGAGCACCTCTTCCTTCACCGCTTTTGGCTTGTTTGGCAGGAGTTCTCTGACAATCTCATCCATCCTTTGCTGCCATGCTTCAAGGTACAGCCAGGGGGTGATGCTATACTCCCTGTTGATCAGCAAAAATTGGCTGTTTAGCGCATCGAATGCTTCGGAAAGGTTTGACACAGAAAGCTTTTTCTTCCACTCTTTAGTCGTTTCCTCAATCTCTTTTCGAAGTGCCTTTCCTTCCTCATATTTTCTGATGATCTGTGCTGGGCTGGGTGCATGAACCTTGAGAAGATGTTCGCCGAGTTTTTGTTGTTCTACACCGATGAGATGGGTGAAATGGCTGTTATGGAAATAGGTAAAAAACAGCTCTTCCCTCCTTTTTGAGAATTCCCATATATCCTCATAGAAGACAATATCCAGCCCAGAGATGGTAGTGATGTCCACTCCCTCCCGGGAAAGCAGTTTTGACCACACCATTGATCGTAAAGTGGGTGTTGACTTTATAATAATTGCCCAAATAAATCCGAAAAGTTTAAAAGAAGTTAATCACTACATGATGGTAATTTAGTTGATATAAAGAAGAAAGAGCAAACAATCATGACCCCTTATAACCTAACGAAAGGTGATGGCATCCTTGTTGCGATGCGCCATGGCACCAAAGATGATGCACGTTATAGACCCTATGATCCGGGAGGAGAGGTTGATAAAACACTTGTAGGAATAACTCTTGAAAGCACCGCTGAGATTAGCGCATTAGGACATTTATTGCTCAATAGCGAGTCTATTACCAGATATCTTGCCTACCATTCTGATTTTAAGCGAGCAAGGGATACAGCAAGAGTATTCCTGTATGGGGGTTCCCCAGCCCTTTCTTCAACAACACGCTATGAAGAGCGCATGGGCCTTGGCTTTGGCATCCCTGGAATGGACTGGAAAGATTCCCATCTCCCAGAATTTGGGTATACCTCTGAGATCGCAGATGCATATCTCAAAGAGATGATGAACCGCTATTATTTTAATCAGACAAATGGCACGCCATGGTTGTCTTATTTCGCAAAGGAGTTCACGCAAGCATTGATTGATGGACTAACAAGCCTGCGGGCAACAGGGCAAGGGAAAGGCAATCTCACGATTGTTTCTCACGGAACCATCATCGATACCCTGCCCCTGCTTGTAGCTGATTATATAATCATTGATCGGGAGCGCCATGTCGCAGAAGTCGACGAATCAAGATTCCCTGGAGCAGTCTTGCAGGGTGAATTCTTTGTTGGCACGGTTTCAGGATTGATAACTGAGAATCCCACATTGGAACTTTCGGTCAAGATCAGGGAGAACCGTGAATTTTCCAGGGGTTTTAAGCTCACAGATCTCGAGCGAAAAGCACAGGAATTCTCATCTGATGCGGCAGTTCGTTGATTTATTGTCCCATGACCATCTTATACCTTTCTCTTTTTATCATACTTTTTTTATTATCCCTTTTTCTGCATCAACTTCAATGATATCACCTGTTTTGAGCATCTGCGTGGCATATTTTGTTGACATAATACAGGGGATCATCAATTCTCTTGAGAGAACCGCTGCATGGCTGAGGATCCCTCCCTCCTCTGTAATCAATGCCGATGCATTCTTGATGATTGGGGTATCATCAGGATTCGTCATTGTTGTCACGATGATCGCTCCTTTTGGCGGATGCCAGTTTCTGTCAGTCAGAAGGTTATGCACTCTTCCTTTTGCCCGTCCCGGGAACGCACATGTCCCCTTCAGCTCAGTAGTAGAGATGGAGGGCTGGAGCATCTCCCTAATTTCCGCAACAATGCTTCCAGTCTGGATGATCTCTTGATCACCCTCCTCAAGATAGACCATAACATACCCCTCCTTCCTTTCTTCCAGAATCTTTAGTTGAGCTTCACCAAGCTTTTTTTCTTTGAGGAATATGTCCATCTCAGGAAGGCTCATATACCTCATGAGGTCGCCTTCAAACCCGAGCAATTGCCCAATAATATCAGTGCAGTCAAAAATGGTTTTTTCAATCTGGGGGTAGAATTTGGCCACCTTGTCCCGTTCGCCCATTAATACATGAACCGTTTCTTTCGTTAAGATGCCTTTTTCCTCTTCATCGCCCAGATAGCGCATGAGATTGTTCATCATGCCCAAAGCGGCAAAGTAGGTAGGATAAAAATCCAGGATGGATGCAAGGGCAAGATAGGGATCTTCTGGCAATGCATCACTTGCTTTTTGACATGTTTCCATGATCGCTTTTATTTCCAAAAGCGTATCATCGGGATGATGCCCCTCAAGGTATTCCTCAATGTCTTTTATGATTCTATGGTTGTTAAAGAGTGCGGACATCCAGTTGCTTTTGCCGAGTGTTCCAGTGGCCCCATAAGACATTCCAAAATGAGCTCGAAGATTTCTTGTGTACCCTCTTGCCACGCAGGACATGATAAAGAGGGGAAGATTCCTTGAAGTAGTAATCTCTAGTCCTTCCTCACAGATTACTTTTTTGCAGCCCATTCTTGAGAAGTGATTATCTCTGCAAAATTCGGCAGGATATTTTTAATTGTGAAATCATGAGACTCCTGTCCCATTGAAGCACAGCAGTCCTCAAGTATTGTCACTTTGAAATTCTTTGCTGCTGCTTCCCTGGCTGTTTCCTCCACAACAAAATTCGTGGCAACTCCTGCAAGGATGAGTTCGTCGCAGCTATCCACTGCTCTCAAAAACTGCGGGTTGGTAAAGGGGTTGATGCGGTGCTTTGTGATGATGGTGTCCATTCCCCCTGGCTGGACGCTCTCATGGAATGCTGCTCCCCATTCCCCATCGACCAATGTGCCTGCCTGAGCAATTCCCTGGTAGATGCCTGCTTTGGTTTGATGCAGTTCCGGATGGCCTTCTCCAAATGCAACCCTGACAAAGATAATTTTTATTCCCTCGCCCCTAGCTTTAGCGATTGCTTTGGCGGTATTCTCAATGGCCTGTTGTTCCTTCACATGAGCCGGAATGCCCCATGCAGCAAATTTACCTTTCTCGTGTACAATATCATTCTGAAAATCCATCACGATCAGTGCTTTCATGTTTACCCCCTGAGTATTATTTTCGTCTGGCGTATATAAATATTTCTTTAAGTGATACCAATTGGTACGATAATGAGCCTCTTCTATCTTAATTGCTTCGCGCGAGAGGTGATAAACAGTATCATGTTTTGTCGTCCACGTTACGACTCCATACTTTTATCTTCTTCCAGTTCCTCCTATTCACCACCAAACAACCCTCGAGAACCGAAATGTTTTAATATAAAATGGTATCTATTAATATTATGAATGAGCAGATCAACGTGCGATTGCCAAGAAGGCTTCTTACAGAAGCCAGGTCGTATGCAAAAAAACATAGGTATGGCACCGTACAAGAATTAATGAAGGAGACATTGCGGGAGAAAGTGATTGAACCGGATCTCACAGTAAAAGAACTGAGCATTATTAAAAAGCTCATTGATCAAGCCGATAAAAATAATAGTTGGGTCTCACAAAAGGAAGTGTTTGCTGCACTGAAATGAGCTACACTATCAAAGCCCTGCCGTTATTCATGGAACAAGTGCAAGAATTATCTTCTCAAACGAAAAAGATTGTTGGTGAAAAGCTTCTGCTGTTGATGGAAAACCCGACAAGATACAAAAGGCTCACCCATAAAGGACTTGTTTTATATAGAACAAGGTTTTCAGAGCAATCAAAAGAAAAGAGACTTATCTACTAAGTTGAGGGGGAGGCTGTTCGATTGCTATTCATATTGGACCCGGATAAGGAATACCATGACCTTCAAAAGTACCTAAAGGAGATAAAGGATTGATGATCTATTCATCAATAACTGAATGATCAGATGATCTATCAATGGAGGATTTGTCTAATACAACACCAAAGACTCACTACCTGCCTATTGTTGTGCAGTACAGAGCCCGTTTAAGAAAAAGGATATTCTCAAGGCTATGTGACCTTCCTTACAATCCCCTGCTCAATATCAACCTCAACACTATCCCCTTCCTGCAATTCTCTTGTTGCAATCCTTGTTCCAATAACAACGGGGATACCAAACTCCCTCGCAAAATTTGCTGCATGGGAAAGGATGCCCCCTTCATCTGTTACAACTGCAAGGGCTTTTTTCAGGGCTGGGGTCATATCTGGAGTTGTTCCATGGCAGACAATGATCTTTCCTTGGGGTATCTTGCCTAGTGGTGTTGCTTGGGTGATAAGAGCAACTTCTCCTCTAATAATCCCCTTTCCAATTCCCTGTCCTTTGATATGCATCTCTCCTTTATGCCCCCATTTAGAGAGAAATGAGGCAATCTCATGTGCATCTGTTGTGATGATGACTCCTGCATCGCTATAGCATAGCATGCACCTTTTTTTCCTTTCATGTTGCGCTTTATCAAAAGGTGAAAGGTCTTTTGCAAGCACTGCTGCAAAAAGCTCGTCTAGCGTTAAAAGATCACAAGAGCCAAATGACATCTTCTTTCCAACATGGTGAGCCAATGAGTTGATATAAGAGAAGAATGCCATGAATGTTTTTTTCCGTTCTTCATGAAACCTTCCCATAGCAAGGGTAAGCTGTTCAGAAAATATCACCCCCGTTTTTCCAAGGTAGTGGGTATAGTCAAAGTATGCTGAAAAGCGATAAAGAATCTCCCTGCAACCCTCTATAAGAGTAAGCAATTCTTCACCTGCTGTTTTTTGGGATGGATGTGCTGCCATAAAATCCTTCATTTCCTTGATAATACCCATCCCCTCTGCAATTATTGTTTCAATTTGTTGTTCGTCCTGTGCAACAATAATTGCTTGCTGGATCATCCGCTCAAAATCTTTTTTTCTTACATAAATATGCAATAGCCCATTTTCATAGATATCAACAAGGCCTTTGTAATAGACCCATGAGCTCGAGGTATGTCTTTTGAGAATTGGAATAGCAATCAAGCTAGTTCAAAGGGTGTATAATTCCTCGTCAGATAAAACTGGTAGTCATCCATTAACCTTCCTCACAACTCCCGCATCCGCATCTACTTCCACCATGTCGCCGTCTTTAAATACTTCCGTGCCGATCTTTGTTGCAATAATGCAGGGTTTTTTCAATTCTCTGCTCAAAATTGCTGCATGGGAGGTGATGCCTCCATGGTTGGTGACGAATGCAGCTGCTTTTTTCATCGCAAAAATAAAATCTGGAGTAGTTTCAGCTGCAAAAAGGATATCCCCTACCATAACCTTGTCTATCTCATGGGATTCCTTTATAATTCTTGCTTTCCCTTTAATCTTTCCCGGAAATGCGCTAATCCCTCTTACTTCATCCTGAGAATAAGTTTCAAGTAAGCCACAGGCTTGTAATTCTTTCTTTAAGTCTCCGCCAAGAAGAATACTCCTTTTGCCATCAATCTGAATGATTCCAAAGTATTTTTTTCGCGCTTTTGCAAGAGGGGGATAAGGTGATCCCTTTACAACAGCGAAGAGTTCTTCGGGAGTAAGAGAGATGACGTCTTCATAGGATGCATCTTTCCTCTTTCCCAGGTCAGTTAATGCCTGGCGGTAATGGAAAGCAACTCTGTCAGTTGCTTCAACAAGGTAGAGCCGGTAAAATGCTAGGTGAGATCCGATAGTGATAAGATGCTCGAATTGAGGCAGTTCCACTTTTTTCTCAATAGTCTCTTTTTGTTTCCGGAGGTTCACTTTCTCCTCTGTCAAAGGCGCTCCTTCTAGTGCATGTGTCCCAATCCAGCGGTTTTTTTCAACAAAAAGTTCACGCGCTTTTCCATTCACTCGGCTTGCTGTCTCTTCAAAGAGCATTGTTTCTGTTTTTCTTGGAAGTTCCATGCTGCCAATAACTGTAGAAAATTGCACATTCTTATCTTCGCAGAGAGTGAGGATCTCCCTTTCAATCACCTTATCACAAATTTCAATAAATGTAGAGCACCCCATAACAGGTATCATGCTTTTGTAAAAACCAACAATATCATCTTTTTCTTCCCACATAAGCAGTTCTTTTCTCTCTTTTTCAAAAAAAGAGAACAAGGAATCCCGCCAGGTTTTATCATCAATCTTATCTTCTATAAAAGCAGTCATTTTTTTATAATCCTTGCTGCCAAAAAAATAATGGCCAAATAAAATTTTCATATCTCCTTCTAATGAGAGTTTTAGATGTGTGAACAAGGGTGTTTTAAAATACTCCATCCACGGAGCAGTGTACAGCATGAAGCAATTCCACCTGCCCCAATACATCCACTCTTGAGTCATAGTTTTTTCACTGTTCCCTTGTTCGCATCTACTTCCACCATGTCCCCATCCTTGAAGACAATGGTTGCTTTCTTTGTCCCCACAATGCAGGGAATCCCAAGCTCTCGAGAAACAACTGCTGCATGAGAAGTAATGCCACCTTCATCCGTGATAATAGCTCCTGCGCGCTGGCATGCTTCCATCACTTCCGGGCCTGTGGTGTTGGCAATGAGCACATCCCCTTTTTTGACCTTGGCAATTTCCCTTTTTACTCTATCATCAAAGAAGGTAAATAACACTTTAACAATTCCCCTGTATGTACCTTTGTTTGCGATAGTTCCAATAACATTGTCTTCTCTTGCCATAAAAAAATGTTGCGAAAAAGAGTGAGCGAGAGCTTGAGCTTCTTTTCCTTCAATCAGATTCCAATCATTATGCTTTGTGTACACCCACACCTGCCTAGCTCGTTTTGATGTGGGAACCTTTTTTCCGGCGATAACATCCATGACCTCTTCAATACTCAGCCATGCAAGATCATCCCGCCCGACTCTTTTGCCAATCTCTTCAATATATGGTTTGAACATTTTGTCATAAGTATAGACCTGTGTGAGCACTGTCCGAAGCTTCATTTTCATATTCCCCATGCGTTCAATATTCTTTGTTAGCAGGGAGGTAAGAGGCTTTATTTGTTCAATTTTATCAAGAAAAAAGAACTCAGTGGGGTAATAATGAGTCACAAGATCCTGAAACAGAGCAACACATTCTAAAAATCTCTCCTTTAGCTCTTCAAGGCTAAGCGCATGTACGTTTTCTTGCTGTGCTGTCTGAATGATAGTTTTCCCACGATCCAAAAGCAAAGGAACTAGCCGTTCCCAGTTTTCATATTTTTCGGCATAGAACAAAAGACCTTCATTGCTGCATTCATCTCTTTCCTGCTTTGAGATGAAGAATTGGATGCCGTTCGTTTCAGGAGTATAGATGAAAACCAAGTCTTCTTCACGGTATCTTTTGCATAAATAGCATGACATAAAAATGAAATTAACCCCATGATCTGTCCAAAGGTAATCATAGTCAGATGGATTAATATTCTTTTTCATAATTCTCCGTTTCATGAAAGGATATGCTATTTAATAATCTTTCACTTACCAGATATAGTCAATTTAACGTGA
>DUKZ01000029.1 GCA_013329045.1 Candidatus Woesearchaeota archaeon | reverse complement strand
CAGCAAACTGTCAAAGCTGGGTTATAGATATCTACTTCCGCCGGTGTTACGAATTCCTTTTTCTGGGTCCTGATTGAGATCGTTGGATATTTGCTCCATGCCTTTATAGACCGCTTGGCACGCTCATCTATTAGCAGTTTTGACACAATCCCTTTCTTATCCATGCGAAACGCCACTTCATCAAAATAGTCGGCGAACACGTCTGACTGCAAAGGTATCCCAAAAACCTTGAAGGACTGCCCTTTTCCCAGGGAATCAACAATAGAATCAAACACCCACTTTACTTCCTTTATACCGTGATAGGTCATAATCTCCTGGTTCCAGAGGTTGTTAAAATGTTTCTTATAAGCATCAGCCAGTTGCTTGTTGCGGATCAGGATTGTTGTTAAGCTTGGCTCCCAGACAGCAATTTCAACGTTGTTCCCAAACACTGTAGTTGACAAAGGACTAAAAAATTCAGAGGAAACAAACTTGTAGCTGGTCTGTTTTGAATCGACAAGATAACCAGGGTCTGTTTTTGTCAGAATTCTCTCCTTCACGTTGTTTTCTTTGAGCAGACGCGGGAGCTGTTCCATGACAACAGGCAGTGCTTTTTTGTAGAGTGCTTCATCGATGCCAAATCCCAGGACTTCATTTCCTGTCTTCAAATGCTCAAACAAGCACGTCTTTAATCCTTCTGTGCCTTGGTATACTTCAACTGCCACCTCTTCCTGGTTTCCTGTATTCAAGTTGATGAGTTCTGGAAGAATATCATTGACTCTATCCTGCTTCTCGCGCAAAAAGTCCAGAAGCCTTTTTGGATGGGTTGCATTAAAATGCTTCATGTGACCCTTCACAGAATAATGAATCAGGCCTTTATTGAGCAGCTTCTCGATGAAATCATAGACAGTTGTCCGGTGAAGCCTTGTTTCCTCCTTAATCCTGCTTACTGGTACGCTTCCGAGTTTGAGAAGGGCAAGATACACCCTAATCTCACCTTCCGAGAGACCCAGATCTGAGAGGACTTGTTCTACCTGCATAAGTTGGTTTAGGTTCTATGATATTTAAAGTTGTCGGAAAAACGACAACAATATTTGATATACCCTGTTTATCTTCTCTCATGAGAGACAGATATGAAGGATGGGTGCTGGAAAACAATGAAAAAAATACTCACTGGCGTTGGAACAAGCCAGGGAAAAGTGCAGGGAAAAGTAAGAATTGTCAGGGATATTGTGGACCATGAAGGTTTTGAAGAGGGAGATATCCTGGTCACAAGGCTCACCGACCCTGGTATGGTGGGACTGATAAACAAAGCTGGAGGGATCATCTGTGAGATTGGGGGGATGACCTCTCACCCATCAATCCTCTCAAGAGAACTTGGCATCCCCTGCATCGTTGCCACAAAAGATGCAACAAAGGTGCTCAAAGATGGCGATATTGTCCAAATGTGCGGGACGAGCGGGGAGGTCCATAAGCAGGACACTGACTGGAAGCTATCATGGGAATAAAACATTTTATTTCTTCTATGGCCGAGGCGATGGGGAGCATGGACCTAGAAACGCTCGAGCCACTTTCAAATTTTTCCTTTCACCCCCTCTTTGACAGGGAATGGATCGAGAAGATAACAGAAGCTATACAGCGCCTCAGAGCAAAACGGGCATCACCTGAGCTCATTGCAGAATCCATCGCAGGAGTTTCACACCTTCGAGCACAATTATTGTTTTTATTGATGGATATGAAATCTGCCAGGATTGAAAAAAAAAGAAGGATAGTGCTTGCTGAGTTCTTCCATGATTTGTTATTAACGAAGGCTAAAACTGACCCATATGGATTTCAAAGCAATATCATGCATTCCCCAAAAGAGTATGATGCCCTGATGAAAAAACCATTTGCGGCTGGCTCACCAGATATCTCTCTGGAGCTTGCCAGGCTCTACTCTGCTGCCTACCACCTGGCAAATGGGCTCTATACCGATTTCTACACAGACTATGCTGTTGAGAATTTTGGGCCGTATCATATTGGCAAAGATACAATCAAGGTCATCAAAAAGGTCCATGACCTTCGCCCCCTGCTCCTCTGGAACTACTCTGGGGCACCGTGCACATCAGTTACTGTTTACACTATTTTGAAAAATGTCCGCTTCCGGTGTGACGGTATTTCTTGCCATACTACCTATGAGGGAGACCCGGTTTTAGGACTTGAACAGTATAGCGTCGAGATCGACGGCAGAATAATAATCCATAACCTTGAAGATATCATCTCCTTCAGGAAGAGACTGGAAAGAGAATCACAAACCCAATGGCAGCACCTGACCAACCTTCAGCATGAAGCACTAAAACAAAAAGCAGTGGAAATGAGATGTTATGTCTGGAAAGATTTTTTCACCCTTGCCGGTATTGAGTGGAAACCGTCAGCAGAAATGGCCCGGGCTGTCCAAAAACCACTTGTCCTTGACCTTTGGCAGCCTCCTGAAGGAGACCAGGTTGAATTTTGGAAAAAAGTAATGGATCCTGAGGATGAGTTCCTGGGACATAACAACCATAACCTTTAAAAAGCACCTCCAATTTCTCAATAACCAATGGTTGAACAGAAGATAAAAGTCAAGAAGAAAACATGGGTTAAAATACTCTCCCCAGCGATATTTGGGCAAAAGGAGATCGGAGAAACGATCGTTTTTGAGCCAAAAAAGCTGGTTGGGAAGAAAATTGACACAAATCTCATGATCCTTACTGGTGACCCACGAAAACAGCATGTCACCATTGGATTGATTGTCACCAAGGTTGATGCTGCAAAAGCGCTGACAATCACGTATAAGTACCAGATCAGCCCCTCATTCATCAAGAGACTTGTTCGCAGAGGCAGGAGCAAGGTGGACAATTCTTTTACCTGCCAGACAAAAGACAAGAAGATCATCAGGGTAAAACCGCTTATCATCACCAAGAACAAGACCCAACAATCAGTCCTCTCATCCCTTCGCATGAATGCCCAAAGGATTCTCATATCGGCATTTGCTGAGCTTACCGTTTCAGAGGCGATCAATGCGGTTGTTGCAAAAAAGGCGCAGGACCTGCTCTTTGACAAGCTCAAACGCATCTACCCAATACGGTCTGTTGAGATTCGCGCTATCTACCTCTCAAATGACAAGAGGAATGAAGGCGAGGTCATCGAGGACATTGCACCTCAAGAAGGAGAAGGAGCTCCGGAGGAGCCTTTATCTGCATCTGTGTCTGCAGCAGACAAAACAGAAGAAGAACCGCTAAAAAAGAAGTCCGGGGCAAAGAAGAAAAAGGAAGCTATTGAAGAAAAGGCAGAAGATGATAGTGATGAAGGCGAAGAAAAAGAGGATGATAGTGAAGATAAAGAGAATAGTAAAGATAAAGAGAATAGTAAAGATAAAGAGAATTTAGAGTGATTCTATCAATTCGGGTGTTATTTCTTTTAGCCCATTGACGACCACATCAGCAATAACTAAATCCTCTCTCTTATTTCTCCCATTGAGAACGCCAATCACTTTCATCTGGGCAGCCTTTGCAGCAATCATTCCTGACTTAGAATCCTCAATGACGACGCACTCTTCTGGTTCGGCTTCTAGCATCTTAGCAGTGATCAGGTACACTTCAGGATGCGGCTTGCCGTGCTTTACATAGTCACCTGCATGCATCACCCGGAATTTGCCATCAAGACCAATATGGGAGATGATTGAGCTGGCACACACCATCAAAGAAGTTGTTGCTAAGCCGAGCTTGTATCCTTTCGCGGATAACGTTGAGACCAGCTGGACTGCCCCTGGCATCGGGGAGATGCGCTCCTTTACAAGAGCAGCTGAAATCTGCTCTTTTCGGAAATTGAGGTTTTTCTTGTCAATATTCTCCTCATGCCGGCAAAACTCCTCTAGCACCATCCTCGTTGAGATCAATCCATGTTTTCCGCAAATCTTTGAGAAATAATAATCATGATCAATGCCAATACCAATCTCTTTGTACACCTGAATCCAGGCATCAGCATAGAGAGGCTCGCTATCGACCAGTACACCGTCCATATCAAAGATTACCGTCTTCATGCCAGCTCTTTATCGATGATCTCAAAGTTGATAAACTCATGGCCATTCTCTGAAAACTCATAATCAAGATAGATGAAGTCCTGCTCGAGCTCTTTCTTGATACGTTTCAGCTGCTCTGGATCAGGTGAAAACACCATCACAGAGCCGCCACCACCCCCAAGGGGAAAGCAGACAGCATGATAATCAGAGACGATACGGTGGAGCAGACGGTGATGTTCAGACATATAATTCGTGCAGAGCTGGGTTCGAATCTTCCGGTATTCCTCTACGGGAGCGGCAATCTTATTCCATTCCTTTAGCCTGAGGGCTTCCCGGAATTCATACGCCAAATTGTTCTTCTTCTTATGCAGGAGGAAACCATTGACCATCCTCATCTGATGCTCCCATACTGCATTCACATCGCTGCTGTGGCGCTCTGCAGTAAAATAGATGTCCATTCGCTTTCGAAGCTCTGCATATTCTTTTGGAAAAAGGATCTCCTGCTGGATGGATGAGCCAAAAAAATCATTCTTCCCAGGAACCCCATAAGGAAACCATACATAGTCCCTGATACCCCCATACATGGCAGCGGATTGCTCTTGTGTGCCAGTGATGGAAACACCCATATCATGCTCCATCATTGAGGCCATGCCGATGAGCTGGGTCTTAGTGAACTTTTTTCCCGTGAGCATATCTGCCATCAGGCAGACACCAGTCGTGACAGCAGCGCTGCCACCGAGGCCAGCAGACTTGAGCTCTGGCCGCTGATTCCTGATGACAAATTTGACCCCATCAAGACCAAACGTGTCCATGATCTTCAAGAGCCAGTTCTCCTTGGTTGGTGGGACAACGCCAACATTATATGTGTACGAGAAACCAAAATCTATGCTTTCAACACCAATCTTCCCAGGGCTAATCGGGTATACTTCGATGTCTGTACCAATGGTGATTGACATGCCAACAGTCCTTGGAAGACCTTTACTCCAGGAGAATGTTGGGTCAGCCTGCGGATCGCTTGGAATGTTTTTTAGCTGCCAGAATGCCTGCTGGAAGAGCCTGAGGTCAAGACTGGACCCTGGCCCATCAACCCGGTTATAGACAGTCAATGTGGGAACCAATCCTGATTCGACTGATTTCTTTACTGCATCATGGATGGGGTATTTCATCGCTAATGGTATGCCCGGTCTCTTTAAAAATGTTTATCTTACTGAGGAGTCATAACGAAATAATTCCGGCCATGGACAAGAGGGCTATGATGATTGGTTGGTGGAGCAAGTAGATGGCAAGAGAATGCTTTCCCATGAAACCGAGGGCAGAAGTGAGGGTGGTGAGTGGAGTGGTGAGGGGAGTGAGGGGGAGAAAAGAGAATTTCTTAACAGAATAGGCTCGTTTTCCGTTGTGATAGAGGAAGTTTCCCGCGAGAAGACCTAAGAGAATTACGCCAAACCAAGGGATGAGGGGGTAATAATCGACGGAATAGAAATCTGAAGGTGGAAGGCCAAAAGGGATGAGAGGAATTGAGCCAGCTTGAATGAAAGGAAAGAGGAATGGGAGCACGAGGAGAAGGATGATGGTCAGAGAAGTGAACACCTTTTTATCATGGAAAAATGGAAGAAGGATGATGGAGATGCCAATCAGATGGAGAATCCCAAAAATGACAAACCCCTCATGAAGGAGGAGATACGTCACCAGCGTGATGAGCATTCCCCAACCAAAAACGATAAGGCCACGTTTGAAGAACACTTTATGCGCCCTTCCCCTCTGAAGTGAAACAGCTGCTGAAATGCCGAGGAGGAGGAGGAACAAGATTGCGGTTGCCCGGGCAAAATACCGCCAAAAGCCATGCAGGACATCGATTGATACCTGGCCAAAAACAGCGAGATCATAGAGCGTGTGGTAGATTACCATCATGAAGATGGCAATTCCCCGCAGGGCATCAATTTCCCAGAAACGCTGCATACTCGAAAAGGAGTGGAATTATATTTAAGTGTTGTTGTCTCGCAGATCATTTAAAGCAAATTTATGGACTTGAAGTAAGCCACATTACGGTTATGAACTGGGTTAATACATACCTTTCAAGGATTACGCAGTTTGTCAAGTCTATGCAGCCTCAGGTCGGAGATTACTGGCTTGACTACAGGTTCCAAATTCAGATTTCCCACTACGGGTCTCACTACTGGCTTCAAAAAAACGAGAATACTAAGAACATCCGCTATTTAACGGATAGGATTGACATCCACAGGGTGATCAATACGACCAAACCGCAATATTTATAAACATAAACCGCAGAAAATGAGTCATGGCAAAAAGGGGTGGAGTACAAAAGCCTGGGAAGGCTGCACAGAAAAAAGCGGCAACGCCGGCATTATCGACGAAAAAAGAAACTTCCTTCTCCTTATCTGCTCTTGCAGAGTCATGCAAGAAGAAATGGTTTCTCCCAACATTAGCATATGACACGATCCTTGTCATCATCCTTGCCCTCATCGGGGCACTCTTCCTTCGCTTCATCGACACTGTGGCATTCCAGCTCGAAGCATTGTTTGCGACAATTGTTGCATCTGGAGGCGATTCTGCTGCATTTACCCAGCAGATAGACCGCTTATGGAAAGTCATTGCAACACTCTTCATCCTGATGGTCGCCCTCCTCCTCCTCATCTGGTCATACTTCAAGGCAAAGACCTATTCCACCATCCTCAAGAAAAAGCTCGAGTTGAGAAATTATGGGCTTTTTGTCGCACTGACACTTGTGTGGTGGATGCTGATACTGTTTATCTTTACTCTCATTATCAAGCTCGTCAAACCAGTCTCGATCTCCCCGCTTGTTGCAACAAACGAAGTTGCCGCATTCATGGACGGGTTCATGTCGCTTTTTGTCTCCCACAGGATCATTTTCTTCCTGACAGTCCTCATCATTTCTCATATCACCCTAGTCCTTTCTTATTACTTCATAAAAGAGGAACATGTCAGTGCTCTTGCAAGCGCGTGGGAATATGGCATACTTAGGTTCAAGCCATTCCTCCTCCCGTATCTTGCGATAATCATTGCAGGCATCCTTTTTGCCCTTATAACAGAATTCGTTCTTGCCGTGCCAGGCGGCCTGAGCATCTTCATCCTCCTCCTTGTCGGGTATGTCTCCTGGGGAAGAAGCCTCCTTGTTACTGTGCTTGAACGTTTGGGACAATAACTCTTGATCCTGCTTTCAGGCCATGCAGTTTTGCATAGCCCGCATTTGTCTCGATGGTGTAGAGGATTTTTCCATCACTAGAATAGAGAGGACAAGGGTCTGCTCTACATGGAGGAACATTCTCCCGGATCGTGATGATCATCCCTTTGCTATCCACAAAGAACATATCAAGGGGGATGAGGGTGTTCTTCATCCAAAAGCCAACTTCCATGGGTTCTGGAAAAACAAACAGCATCCCTTCGTCTGCTGGAAGAAACTCCACAAACATCAAGCCGGTTTCACGTTCTTCAGGCGTTTTGGCAACCAATACTCCCAATTCTGTCTTCTCATCATTCGAGAGAAATACTACCTCAGTTGTTCTTGTCGAGACAATGAGCAGGATAATGAAGAAGAGAAACAATGAGGCGAGAAACACGATGACACCCAACCTTTTTTTCATCAGGATGAAATGTCAATTTGTGTTTATTAAATTTTTGGTCGAAAATGATCCATGTGCTATCACGTTTTTAGTTCCGCTACTAGTCACCCTTTGGTGATCGGTATGCATAAGTTGTGTTTTGTAAAGCGTGTGTGGATTGTAAAACAGAGGATTAGGGGTGTTTTTCCTTCAAAAATTGCTCTTGCTCA
>DUKZ01000004.1 GCA_013329045.1 Candidatus Woesearchaeota archaeon | reverse complement strand
TGGTGGTTTTCCTTGTGCTGCTTCTACTAGGAATGTTCTTTGGTTTCCTGCTCTTGTTCCAGCAGCATAAGTAACAAGCAAATAAATTGGTTCTGTTGTTATTGGTTGTCCTTCATCAGCTGATGCATGTAATCTGAATCTTATTCCGTGTTGTTGGTATTCGCTTGTGTTTTGTACTGGTATGTGATCGAGAGACAAGCATGAATATCCTGAATTTCCTAGTCTTTGTTCTAAAGTACCAATTTCAGTTGCTAGTCCTTCGTTTTCTCTTCTGTTGCTTGTTTCGAAGAACCATTTCAATGCTCCAACAATGTATTTTAGTCCTAGTTGTTTTGCTGTTCTTTCTATTCCTCTGATGAAGTTTCCTTCTGTTCTTGTTGTTCTCCAGGGGTTGTGTTCACTTCGAGAAGCATTGCTGACATATTCTATCCCTGTAACCGTAGCAGAAGAATGATGGTAGAGTGCGACGCCGCTAATGTCTGCCATTCTTGTGTCATCGAGTGGTTGCCAGTTTACAGAAATCTCTATGTCTCCTCTGTTTCTTCCTTCTGCATCAACGTGGTAGACTGAAGCACCAATATCATATTTGTTTCCTATAGGATCATGAGTATCAATGGTTCTGTCCACTAATCGTTCTGGTTGTGGCAAAATTGCATACAATGGTTGTTGTTGCCCGTAAGCTTTGTGTGGCATTCCTATGGTGATTCCTACTGCTCCCATTCCTGCTAAGAATTCTCTTCTTGTGAGGCTCATGCTCTAGGATTACTTTTTCTCTTTATAAGCTTTTCGTTATTTTAGTTACTTTTTAGTGACTAAATACTATTCTTCTAGAAATTGTCTCGGTGTGAGTATTTTTATCCCCTCAAATCCTTTTATGTTGAGGAGGTGGTTGTCGTTTGTGATAATGTAGCCTGCTTTTCCTGTTGTTGCGCATTCGAGTATTTTGTTGTCTTCTGGGTCTTCTTTTATTCTGTCTATTTTTCTTGTTGGTTCAACTATCTCTGACATCATGACCACTTTTTGGGCTGTTTTTGCTGCGATGAGTTTTTTGTTTTCTATTTTTTCTGTTATTTCTTCGCTGATTACTGTATTTATGTATTCTGCTATTATTTCCTTTGAGAGTATGCTGGTGATTTTTTTCTTATCTATAAGTTCAAGGATTCTATATGAGTCTCCTGTCCAGAATGTTCCTGACACTAATATGTTTGTGTCAAGGGTGACTCGAATCATTTTTTTCGTAGTTTATGTATGAGGTCTGCCACTTCTGTTTCTGTTATTTTTTTCTTTGCTTCCCTAAATGGTTTTGTTATCTCTGAGAATGTTTCTGTTGTTATTTTTTTCATGATTACTGCGTCTTCTTGGGTGAAGAAGAGCACTCGTGTTCCTTCTTTGAGTTTTAGTTCTCTTCTTATCTCTGCTGGTATTGCTATTTGTCCTCTTGAGCTTATGCTCCCTATTCCGATTGTTTCTGCTTCCATTAAAACCACCTGTTTACAAGATAAGTAAGAAATGTCTTGTATTTAAATGTTTTGTTTTCTCAGTCAAAAGGTTTTCTCGAGTCTTGGAGCCTGAGTTTTTTCGAAAGAAAAAGCGTTTCGCCTGCTATTCTTGTTGCTTTTTATAAAACCTTCATGTAGTGAAGTAGTTCTGTTGTTGAAAATATTCTTATTTTTTCTTGATTCTTTAGTCTTTTGTCATTCGACCAGATGGGGCAGGAGAGTTTTAGTGCTAAAGCAAAGTATTCTGTGTCGTTTTCATCTGGGGTGATGTGCTTTGCAGGTGTAAGGTATTGTTGATAATCCTCTTTTGGCGATATTGTTATCTTTTTTTCTATGAGTGAAAGAAATGCCCTTAGTTCTTCCTTGCTTTTATTGCAATTTCTCCTTCGTGTTTTTTTGTTTCTTCAAAGAGGTATTCTGGCGCAAACAGCTTGATGGAATCGTTGTATATGAGTTCTATTGTTTTTCCCTCTGTTGCAATAAGCGCTGAGATGATGATATTTGCGTCTATCACGAGTTTCATTGTTTATGTCTTTTGTGCATGCTTTCGTTTATTTTTCTTCCTAGCTCAAGCGCGTCTTTTTCTGTGAGATGTGATTTCGCTGTGATCTGCTTGAGAATGTTTATTTGCTCTAGCTTTGTTTTTATTGCTTCTCTTGCTACTGCTGACCAGTTGATTTCTTGCACAGCATCCATATCTTTTTTTAGTTCTTCTGGTACTGAAAGGGTTATTGTTGGCATATATCTCACCTGTGTGTTAAATGTGTTATGTGTATTAACTATTTATACTTTTCGGTCATCAATCTCTCTTCCACTAAAAGGTCTCTTTCTCCTTCTGTTGAGCGTTCTTTGCGTGGTGGTGATTCTGTTCGTGCTGTTGAATTGTTTGTTCAGGAATGCTTGGAGATTTCTTCTGATGCTGGATTAAGGGAAGTGTTGAATACTGGCGGGGTGTTTCCTTTGCAAGTGAATGGTGTTTCTGTTTTTTATGTTGATGTGAATCAGCAGGGTTCTGTTTTGTATTCCCGTGATGTTCTTTTGCAGGGCGCATCAAACGTACTCCAGCACAATTTGCTTGATTGCTTGGATGGGTTGTCTTTGTTTTCTCAATACAACGTTGATGTTGTTTCTTTGGGCAGTCCTTCTATTACCCTTTTGCCAACGCTAACAGACACTAAGGTGTTATTGGATTATCCTGTTTCTGTTAAATTGTCTGATCGGGAGTCTTCTTTGCAGTCTTTTTCTGTTTCTGTTGATGTTCCTTTGGAGTCGTTTTTAGTGTCTTTTGAGACGTTGATTTCTGCTGTTCAAACTATTCCTTCCCGGTCGTATGATTCTTCTCAATGGCCTTATTTGTCTTCGTTGGGGTAGCGGGTAGAACTTTGAATTTAGGGTTTTTACAGAAACGTTCATGTGGTGGAGTAGTTGTTGGGGGTATTTGTATTTTAAGCCAGAACTCCGAAATATTTATATATCAGTTGTTATATCATATGATATAACATGGAAATAAAACAAATTTTGCGATACCCAAGATTAGATACTGTGCTTATGGTAGAGGAATTTATACAAAAAAATGATGGTGAGTTCAAGAAAAGATCACTTTGGGAGCATTTGCCAAAAAAAATGATGTATCAAACATTTTGTGTGGTAATTGATTACTTACTCTATTCAAGAAAGATATCGATTGATTCAGAAGGAAAAATAGGCTGGATATACTATCCTAAAAGCAGAGGCGAACATATAAAAAACAAGAATCTATTCTGGAGTGAAGTATGAGATTGCCTTCAAAAGTAAAATTTGCGGATGAGAAAGTAAAGGAATCATTTGACAAATTAAGTGAAATTGGTGAGAATAAGATATACCATTGGTTGGTCAGGGCATTTAAGGACCTTGAAGAAAATGCTTTCTGCGGTATTCAAATTCCCAAAAGGTTGATTCCTAAGGAGTATGCTCAGAAGTATAAAGTTCATAATTTATGGAAATATAATCTTCCTGATGCATGGAGATTACTCTATTCTGTAGAGAATCAGGAGATTGTAGTTGTCTCCATTGTGCTTGAATGGATGGATCATAAAACTTACAAAAAGAAGTTTAAGTATTAGGGTTTTTTCCGTACTTTCTCGTTGAGATATTTGTATACTTCCTCTGCCTCTGGTGAGAATATTACTCTTGTTTTTTTTTTATAATTCCATTCCTGTTTTTATTGCGTTTCTTAGGTTTTGGTTTGTGTTATGGATCCAGGTTATTCCTTGCATCGTCACGCCTATTTTATTGCTTTTTTCTAGGTAGATGAGTATTGTCTTGAGAACGTTGTGGTTTACTTGTTTTGGCAGTCGTCTTTTTAGTTCTGCTATTGTGATGATGCTTCCTTCTGCTTGTTGGAGTATTTTTTCTACCATTATTACTGTGTTGAGTGTTGGTGAATGTTCTTTTTGGATGAGCGTTGTTGACATATTAATCACCTATGTTTATTAATTGATAACTAATGATTATCAATTAGTATTTAAGCTTTTCGTTCATTAACCTGTAGGGAAAACAACAATGGCGCGGATCGCTCAGTCTCTGAGCGAAGGTTTTGGCACAAAACCGTTCTCTTGACGTTATTATTGTTGCCGTCTGTGTGAATTGTTTTTAGCAATGTTTTTATACTCTCAAAGCATTCCTTCTTTCATGAAACAGGTATTCAATATCATTGTTGAAAGAGGAGAAGATGGCTACTTAATTTCTGAGGTAGTTGAGCTTCCAGGCTGCCATTCTCAAGCTAGTTCCTATGATGAGTTGTTGGCAAGGACAAAAGAAGCAATTGAATTATATCTTGAAGTGAAACCTGATATGAAGGTCTCCCGGTTTTTGAGCCTCCAGCAGGTTGATGTGGAGGTATAATTATCTAAGCTTCCTTTGCTGGCTGCAAAGGATCTAATAAAAGTTCTTTCTGCTCTTGGTTTCATGCTCAAGCGTCAGAAAGGTTCTCACATGTTCTTTGAGCACCCTGATGGGAGAACAACACCTGTTCCTAATCATCCTGGTGATCATATTGATCGAGGATTGTTGAATAAGATCATTAAGCATGATCTGAAGATGGAGCGAGAAGAATTTGAAAAATACTTATAATCCTCGTTTCACCTGCTATTTTTCTCATTGTTTTTTAGAAATCTATTTATACTTCAGGTCGCTTCTTCTCTTCATGAAATACCGTGTTATTCTTGAACCTGATGAGGATGGTATGATTATTGCATCAGTCCCTGCTCTTCCTGGATGTATTTCTCAGGGAGAATCAAGGATGGAAGCTGTAAATAATATTCGTGATGCTGTTCAAGGATATGTTGCCAGCCTAAAAAAACATGGTGAGCCTGTTCCTCCTTCTATAGATGAGGAGATTATTGAGGTTGGGTAAGCTCCCCTTGCTTTCTGGTACTGAGGTTGTTAAAATTTTGTCTCATCTAGGGTATGAATTGGATCATCAGACGGGTAGCCATCTCATTCTGAGGTGCAAGGAACCTCCGTTCCGTCGTATTACTGTTCCTAATCATCGTGAGATTGCTCGTGGAACTCTAAGAGCTATTATCAGGCAGGCTGGTTTGGGTCTGGACGAGTTTTTTGAGTTAATGAAAAAATAGGGTTGTCTTCTCCTAAAAAGATCTCTTTCTCCTTCAGTTGAACGCACTCTTCATGGCGGTGATGCTGTTCATACCCTCGAATAATTTCTCCCTTTTTTCTTTTCTTTTTCTTTCAAGATGTCATATTCTCTGAAGAATGCATCAAGCTTGGCAATAATTTGTTTCTGAACAGGAATTGGTGGCAAATTAACAAAAACATTCTCAAAATGTTTTTCAGAAACTCTCGGCATTCTCATTCCGTATGATTGATGAGAGAGATTTTCGGTTGTTTTGTGATGATTAAGCAAATATAGTAGGAATTTTGGAAGGAACTTTATCATGCTGCCGAAGAGGCTTCCACCCAGTATTTTGCAGATGCTCATCTATGAACTTGCGTGCAAGCTGCTCTGGTTTAAGTTGAGTCTGAGTCATTGTTTTACCTTAAGCTTTTCTGCTGTTTTCTCATCAAGAACATAGTATGCTCCCCTAAAAGAGCCTACTTTTTTCAAATATCCAAATCTTATCATTTCTGCTAAATCTTTGAGTGCGCTAGGAAGGGAAACGCTGTTGATATTTGCGTATGTTTTGGATTTTATTGTCCTGTTTTGCTGGAGGTAAACAATGCCATTTATTTGCCTGTCATTCAAATCCTTGAACTTTTCGATTGGCCGTATGTTCCCTTTTGCATTACGCAGGTAAACAATGAAAAAATCTCCCTCAAAATTGAACTCAGGGTCTTTGAGGCCTGCTTTTCTCATTTCATTTATCATTCTTGGAATTCCTGTACCCAATCCTTCCACATAATTACAGTCTCTTAGTAACCGATAAGTTATTGGATTTCGTCTTACAGACCTCTTGCCAAAATACTCTTTTACAAGGCCTCTGGGCAGTGAGCCAGGATTTGATATCTCTATTCTATCGGGGAAGATGTTTACTTGAATAGAATCATAGCTGAAGTAATCTCTATGGGCAACTGCATTGACAATTGCTTCTCTAATTACTTGCATCGGATATTCTTCAATCTCTATTCGTCTTGGAGAGTCTTCAGGTATCACAAATCTTTTTGAGAGGTTCTCACGTATGAAGTCGATTGTTTGCTCAATATCCTCGATAACATCTTGCTTAAAGTCTCGCTGTGCAATAACGTTTACTGCATCTGTGCCTCCAAAGCGAACTACTCTTATTTCATTTTGGGAAAACCATCGGAATGGCTCTTTTGCAAAGAATAGGATGGCAGAGTTTTTTATCTTCATTTTCCCATTTGATTTAGCAAGCATATTGCTTACGAGAAAATCAGTAAGTGATTTTGATTTGAGGTAGTCTTGCTGCCCTCTTTTTGAAAGGTAGCTTTGCACTTTTTTTATTTCAAGATCATCCAATGTTGCATCGGAGTCTTGTTCATCAAAGCAGAGAAGCTGGCGGTTCTTCAGAAAATCGATGAGGCTCTGGCCTTCCAATTTCACGTTTGTACTTGTAACTCTTACCCAAACACAACCTTGAAATGTGTGTGCATTCTTGTCTGTGGCTCTCTGAACTTCTACCACAAGAATCTTTTTCCCATTTATAGTATGTATGTCAGAAGAGATGGTGGGAGATGACCTTATGTTTTGCTTCGCATTAGAAATGTCTTGCTGGAATTTATCAAAATCGCAGACCAGTCCTTTTATTTCTCTATTTTTTGTAACTCCGAAGATTATGTATCCACCATCCGTATTAGCAAATGCACAAATTGTTTCAGAAATTTTACTGTTGCTAGAGCATGATTCTTTGAGCTCTACTTCTTCGCTCTCTCCTTCCTCAATACGCTTCAATAGTTGTTCTTTGTCCATTTTACTATCAGCCTTTTACAGTAACTTGAAGTAAGTTTAAGTAAACTTGAAGTATTTATAAATTTATCTGTTTGAAGACGAGAAAAGATTACTTCAACCAATTTAAGTAATTTGAAGTAAGTTTAAGTAAACTTTAAGTAACGAGTCTATAAATAATCCTCGTTATTGTGCTGAAAAGGTAGCTAAATACTGGAAGGCTTTCCAGACTCTTTGAAGGAAGTAAGCCCGAAAATGCCTTCTCCTTGCCTCGTAAAGACGTTATGAGTATCTCGCATAATCACCGCAATGACAGTCCTTTCTGGAGTCTTTCCTTTACTCTCTTTTACCTTCAAAATCTCCTTAGTGATCTCTGCGTAGTGCATTGGTTTCTTGCTCTCCTGCAGCACCTTTTGTGCCAGTGAGTAAAACGATTTGCTTGATTTCTTTGCCATTTTATTACCTCCTAAGTCTTACCCTAATTGTGGGCACACTGTCGGCGAGACAAACCTTCATTTGCAGTTCACGCCTGCATACAGGCGTGATATTTTTGTCGAGTCTTTGGCAAGAGAACTGACGATAGCATATATAATCCAGCGCTCAAGAGAGATGAAGGTTGATATTGCAGCAATTGAATGCGGCCCAGACCACCTACATCTCTTCGTTAAGCAATGGAAGAACTGGAAAATTCCTGTGCTTGTATGGCCGCTTAAGACCTATTCAAGCAGGATGATGCGGAAAGGACATCGCTATCTTTTCAGCGACAAGTTATGGGGAAAGAAATTCTGGAGTTGTGGATACTTTCACAGAACAGTTGGCGCAGTTAATTCTGAGACGGTAAAAAGATACATCACAGAAGGACAGAAGAAACACTGGAAGGAACTAGAGCATAGGCCGCAGCGAACGCTGCTGGGTTATTCAGCATAAGCAAGAGACGCCACGGGTCGAGCTCAGAGCGAGACCCGTGGTAGTTCACTGATAATGTGCTGTTGGTTACCCCTGATTTCATTATCGAGGAGTTTTTAAAGCATCAGAATCTCATTCTAAAGAAGACTTTTCGGTCTAGGGAAGATTTTGTTCAGGTGATGCATGCTGTCAAGGAGATCATCGTTGTGGTGCCTGCTGAGGAATATCTTTCTTTTTTTGATGCTGCCAAAGCGGTTTCTCCTGACGAGAATGACGTGTTATATTTTGCCCTTGCATTAAGATTGGGTTGTCCGATTTAGTCTAATGATAAGCGTTTGAAGGAACAATCTAAGGTTATTATTTATTCTACAAAGGAGCTACTTGGGAGGTTATAGACATTACGAATTTTTTTGGCAGTGTTGCTGCTGAATTGTTTGTTCAGGAATGCTTTGGGAACAGGTTTTTAAGCGTAACATTTATTAATACGGCAGCCCTCTTTCTTCATGATGAGCGGTACAATTACTGTTAGGAAGGAGGCAATTGCTGATTTAGTGAGGGTTAAGGGTGAGTTTGATGCGATCATTGAGTCTTTGGAGTTGATGTCTGACAGTGAGTTTATGGAGTCTTATGCTAAGGCTAAAGATCAAATAAAAAAGAGAGATTTTGATGAGTGGAACGCCCTTTAAGATTCTTCCGACAAAGGAGTTCTCAAAAGATTTCAGGAAGTTAAGCGGTTCTCTGCAAAGCCAGGCCAGACAGAAAATAGAAGAAATTGCCCAGGACCCTACAAAATATAAGTTTTTGCATTATGACTTAAAGGGCAGTTGTCGGGTGAGGGTTGGGAAGTTGCGCATTATCTTTTCTTATGATGTGGCTAAAATGGAGCTTTACTTGGAGAAGGTGGTGTTTGGTCATAAGTATTAACGCTTTCTCCTTCAGTTGAACGCACTCTTCATGGCGGTGATGCTGTTCATGCCCTCGAATAATTTCTCCCTTTTTTCTTTTCTTTTTCTTTCACCATAACATTTATATACCATTAATCCAGCTTATTGACGAAAAGAGGGTATGATGAAAAAATACATCCCGCTCGTAGCACTTGTCTTGCTTGCCATTGGCTTCTACGTCGGTGCTGCTGATACTGTTTCTCCTGGTTTCCCAACACCTGCTGAGGGGAGGGTTGATCTTTCTCCACATGCTGTCGATGATATCCCACCAGTAGGTCCCCCCGCACCAACTCCTTCACTACCAGCAGAGACACCCCCACCCGTGTCTCGCTCACTCATCGCTCCGTTCATTCCTTCCGGTCCATCTGCTCGCCAGGCAGAGCCAGCTTCCTGTGTTCGTTCTATAACAGAATCAGGATCATGTATTTTAGTTGCAATTCCCGGCCAGAGGGAAGGCATAAGGGTAGGATTTCTGGAATCTTTCCACCCCATTCTTATGGGCAACACTGATCATTCTTCAATAATCTTCACCGGCACAAATCAAAAGACAGCCACCCTCCGTTTCCATGAGAACAAGCTCGACATCATCTATGATGGATATTATTTCTCGCTTCCCTACCGCGTGAACATGTTCCTCGCAATTGGCCAGGATGAGATATACATCAATCCCCAAAACATTTTGGAGATAGAGGTGAAGGCGGTTGCGTAAGTTCCTCATCCTGCTCATCATTCTGCTTCCATTCGTCCAGGCAGCCCCCCATGAAACTGCATTAAAACAGCTCATCGTCGGCCAGCATTTCTCCTTGTCCATCAACGATATCTCCATCATCCCAAAGCAAGAGCCCTTGTTGTCAGGGGTAAAGTTTAAGATTGGAGACAAGACGTGCGCGTATGTTGAAACCGATATTATCATCGGCAAGCAGCAATATTCTGTGACCGTGTGGAGGCCTTTTCCAACCACTCAGAGAAAATACCCATTGCACCCAAAGCCTTACAGGGTATTCCAATGTCAGGACAACTTATATGAATTCATGACGATGCGCCCGCTCAGTTACCAGGCTGATGCGGGAAATGACCTTTTATGCGCTGGCTTTTCCCCGGAGCATTTCTCAGTTCAGGAAATTGACCGTTTCTTTGCCATCCTGCTGGAAGGAGGGGACATCAACCAGTGGTGCAGTTCGCTGAGTGCCCGGTTGACAAGAAATGGCGCTAGTCAGCTCTCTCTCCCGCTTACTCTTCAGGAATCAGCAGCACGACCACTCCAAGACGGCCAGAACTTCTGTGTTGTTGACGGTGCAACTTGTAAGTCATTCTTACTCTATCACCCAAAACGAGAAGCTGCAGATGGCATCCCACTTGATAGCTCCCCCTTATTCATCAAGACTGTGAATGATGGTGTCTGGGTGGCTTTGGGGGTTTCTTCCATTAATCCTCTAATAGATGATGTCCAATCTGCTATCCATATTCCTATGAATATCATTGTCGGCGAAAACCTAAAAACCGGGGAGTTGAAAGGCAAGTTCTTCAAGCGAGGCTCTGCATATTTCTTTAATCTTGATGGACCTGATGTTTCCGTTGCTGACCAGATGAATAATGATATGCTCACCCAGTTCTATAATACTTTCAGGACATATGCTGATAACGTAAAAACTGGTGATGAGGCAAAGGCAGTATTCAGGACAGCACCTCCTCCTCCCCCCGGGCAGCCGCAATCTTCTGCCAACACAGCAGAGCTAAAGGCCTTCGTGCAGGGGCCAACCATTATCCGGGCAAAGACTAAGGGTGATTTTATCATCAATGGTATTTTTGGCATTGCCTTCCAGCCGTTGGAAAAAGCGCCCGAGTTCCAGATATTGTTCCATAACATTCCCTACAGCGCAGCCTTCATGATTCCAGCAGACCTTGATTTCACGGAGAGTGGATTTGTCTTGATAGGCTCAAATAACAAAAAATACGCATTTGCCTGGACATCCCCGATGAAGGCAGAACTCAATAATATTCCTGTCAAGCAAAAAGTCAAGATCGAGAGCGATACTATTGGTCAAAGTGTCTATGACAAAGTCACTGTTGACAAGCTTTCCGTATTCCTCGCAAAGGACACATCATTCATTATTCCTCCCTGGGGTGATCTCCTCTCAGTAGACAACATTCTCATTCATCCTTCATCTGCCTCATCACTGCTGATTGACTCCCCATATAAGGTCCTTGGTTCTCAGAAAAGAGTCCAAACAGAGCTTGCTGTCCGGGCAGATGCTCCTCTCTCTTACTGGCTGGGTGATGATGGGTACCTCTTCAAGATCGCGATCAATAACCGCATTACCACTTTTAATGACATGGCAGTTGATGTCAGGGATGCAAAGATTACGTATCCTGCATTAAAAAAACCGGCACATGTTTTTGCTCTACCTTCAATTTCCAATTCACCAATTCCCCAAGGATCATCATCTGAGGAAAATTCCCCTGGGGAATCTAGGGGTGCTGCCACTCCACAAGCATCTCTAAATGAAGGCAATGGAGCAAAAAACACTCAATCAGAAACTTTAGTCATTGTTAATGCTGATGGCATCACCATCCCGCTTGATGTTGGCGACAAGACAATTGAGATTTGGATCGGCAATAAAAAGATCCCGCTGGCATTCTCTATTGCTGCTCTTTCAGCCTCATACAAAGTCGGAGAGACAGAGTATCCTGCACAAACAAAAGTCCTCTTCTTCACACCAAACGAAGCGGAGATGTTCCCTCTCAACCTTGCAGCAAATGATTTCATCATAAACCCCACATTATCAACCAATATTGGAAAACCCCTCGGCTATGTCATGTTCCCTTCTGAAACGGGAAAGGTGATAGGGTTTACGAAAGAGGACACCAATACAGTTATTGAATTAAAGCAGGATACAACTGCCATTCGGATTACTCAAAAATCAGTTGATGAAGTGCGAGAGGCGCTTTCGGATGAGAAAGCCTGCGAGCGCAGGGCACAGTTCCTCCCGAGCATTGATTCGAGCAATTATCGGACAAATGTGTATGTTGGGCCGGGGAATATTATCAAATGCTGGGGATATAAATCAGGGGAAATCAAGATTGTTCGCTACTCAACTGGATGCACGACAGATGACCTGTTTGGATGGCAGGTGGGGTGCCCGCAATGAAAACCTTCCTTGTCCTCCTGCTCATCATCTCACTTCCTCTCGCAGCAGCTGCTTCAGAACTTCGCATCCCTTTTGATCCAGACCATGGCTGCAATGCCCTAATCGGCAGTGCGCAAATTCCCCCGCTTGGCAACTGCAATCCTATGATGTCTGGCTCATCTTCACAAAGGTATTATCATCATGCCCATAACGGCAATCCTCAGCCGTTGGAGTACGACATCTCCTCAGCAGGTATTAAGGTGACTGACGGAAAGCTTGAGATCTTCCTCTCTCCTGCTGCAATTGCATCTGAGGCAGATCAATCATTGCCGGCTGGTCAGGAACCAGGTGCTCAAGGTATCCCTGTTGCTGCCGTTGTGGGAATTACCGGCATGCAGGGCTTTAATCTTTATCCACCCTCTAATCCTTATTCGGGATCTAATCCTTATCCACCCTCTAATCCTTATTCGGGGTATAATCCTTATTCTGGATTCAACCAATTAGCAGGGGCGCAAGGGTATAATCCTTTTGCCCAGAATGGGATTTATAACAATTTTCAGGGGATGAACAGCAATCCTGCACTCTTTTTTCGGCAGGGGGGTGCAACAAACTCCCTCTACCAGAATCTTGGTTCTATTCCCTATCTCTCCGATCCCTCTCTAGAGCAGCATAGCGCTCCGGTCCAAACAATTTCCCCAGTTCAGGAAACAACCGAATACCTTCTTGCCCTCCAAAGCATGGACGCGTATCCCAGATACTCTTTGAATGTGAAGCGTGTGAAGGGAACGGCTGATAAGATCAAGGTTATCTTTTCTGCTGATTCAGGTGATGGCATTTTCCGTCAGATGGCCTCTGCGCAGGTTCCTTTCCAGCAGAGAAGAAATCTGTACACGATAGAATGGGGTGATGTTTTGAAGGTGAACAACCAACCATCACAAGGAATCTTGAGCTTTCCTGTTGGGACAGAGCGGGTTTTTTCAAGGCTTCTCATCGGCGCTCCTCCTGCTGACACGGGCAACACTATTGACAGGCCAGCAACCGAATATTTTGGCAATATCATCATCACTTCTTCAGGGGAATCTGCTGGAGTGGCGAGTCCTTCTGATGCTCAGGATGAACAGCCAACCATTTCACAGGAATCAGATGTTCCCCCAATACCTTTGGTCAAGCCATATTCTCTGACCATACAGCCGCTCACTGGTAAGAATCCAAGGATCATGTTGGGCGAGAGGAATATAGTCCTTCCGGCAGATGGTAATTTTTATGTTGCTGTAGGCAATGTGAATCTTGTGCCAACCATTGTTGCGTTTGCGGGAGCAGTTGACGATGTAGAGGCTCCTGCTCCAAGGAATACTGCTCAGATGGATCAAAAGATCGAGGTGTTGATCCGTAAGCTCAAGCACTCTGCTGCTTTAAGCGGGGATACAAGGCTCGAGTTCACTGACCGAGAGCTGAAGGCAGCGTTCGAAGACCTTCTCAAATCTTCTGATACTGAAGTAAAAACCTTGCTGTGTGATCTCCTCACCCTGAATGCTGAAAAATATGAGGGAGGGATAGACTTGAGTGCATGTGGAGGTGACCCTGAGTGACTGACAAAAAGATCATCTCCTACATCAAAAGCCAGGTAAAGCAGGGATACTCATTAGAATCAATCAAGCAGGCGCTCAGGGATCAGGGATGGCCAGAAGCTACTATCACCTTATCATTACATGAGGCTGTTGGAAGGTCTGAGCCTCATCTTTCAAAGGCGATCATCTACACCGGCATTACTGCCATCCTGTTGATTGCCATCGCTTCAGGAATCATGATCATGAACAGGCCAAAGACTGAGATTATCCCGCCTCCTGTTGAGAAAGCGCCAGAGCCCCAATATACTGCTCCGGTAGAAATGAGCGCTCAGGACAATGAACTCACCTTTTCTGATGATGAGGTAAAATCCATCACTGCAGGGGTCGTTGTTGAAGAGGCATCATTCTTTATCTCCTCTTTTTCTTTTGCAGAGTCCATTGACGCGTTTTATAATTACAAGGCGAAATCCACGACCACTTTTTATCATGGCGATGATGCCCATATATACATTGAAGTTCAGGGCCTCGAGCAGGTGCAGGAAGATGGGTTGTATCATTTCGGCATTGTTGAGGATGTTACCACGACCGGCCCTGATGGCAGCCTTTTCCCTGACCTTTCCGCCAATTCTATTATTGACAAGGAATATGCGATGGAAAGCGAGATATTCTTCCTGCCGTTCAGGAATGACTTTGCCATTGACAATGATTATCCTGTCGGCCAGTACACGATCGAGATAACCGTGAAGGATAAGTTGTCCGGAAAGACTGCCAGGAAAAAGGTAAACTTCACGGTTGCAGGAGGTGCGGTATGAGGAAGATACTGCTGCTTATGGTGTTGGCATTATTCGTTGGAACTGTCTCTGCTGAAATGACTGGGACCGCTCCAAACCACCAGGAATTGGGAGATATCACGTATTCGTCTTCATTGTCTATAGGTACAAATGCTGGGTTGAATAATGCTATCAGAAGTACCATCTTTAATCCTGCACTGCGGTGTGATGATGTGTTACCCTCAGGAACAACACAGCAAAGCTTTAGTCGCCAGAATCTTCCCTACCAGGGGACTGCGCTTTCCGGACGGATATCCCGGTTGAGAAGATCATATCCTGCGGCAAGAATCCAAGACTCTGAGTGGAACAATATGATCGGAGAACTGTTAAATCTTATCTCCGAAAAAACAAGTGCTGTTTGCTTCACCACTGCCGTTTCCGGCCAGGTTGCTTCACAGCCGCAGCATGATGTTTTGCTCAATCAATTATCCTCCTTGCTTAATCTTCTCGGCCAATACTGGCAGCAGCCTAGTACAGATGCAGGCTTGGCAGAAAGGGACAGGATTGCTGCGCAGATTAGCGCAGGAACAGCAGATTCTCAGGAAGAAACAGGAACGCCAGAGTGTGAGATTGATTCAGAAAATACAGATAAAGTCCATCTCTATTGCTCAGAGAGGAAGATTGTTGCCTGCAGGTTGGGAAATGGGATAATCGAGCAAAATATTGGTTTTAATTGTCAATGTGTAGCAGGTCAGGATCTTAACCAAAAAACTGTTCAAATCTATGAAGATAAGCAAAACCTGTGCAATTCAATCCGCAACAGTTGCCAGAACGTAAATGAGCTCAATTGTGCAAGCTTGGGAGGTTCATCATGAAGCGTTCCCTCATCATCGGACTCTGTATCCTTACATTGCTCCTCATCATCTCCCAGATATGGGCTGCCATTAGCGGGCAGATTGATCCTGGGACCACGCAGGGCTTGAATCCTCAAGCGCGCCAGAATAGGGATGCAGCCCATGCCCCTGAGATCACGTTCACCTGCCCAGCAGGCAGCACCCGGTTTGGCAGCGTTTGCTTCATTAAAAAAACTCTGTCAAATGCAGATGGCCTGGATGTATTAAGACCGATATGGATCGACTATGAAAGGACTGAATAAGAAATCACAGATCACTATGTTCATGGTGGTAGGAATCATCCTTGTTGTAGTCATTGCTTTCATCCTTTATGTGAATTCTAAGACCGTGGAGCAGACCCTCTCATCAGGTGTCCAGGAAGCATTGGCAAACAGGCAGTTCTCATCAGCAGTAGAGACCTTCACGAATGAATGCCTGGGCTCTGCATTGGATCGGGGAATTCTCGAGTTTTCGATTGATGGCGGTGGACTTCTCCCAACAAGGGATGCCCGGACAAGTGATCCCATCTCCTTGTATTACAGGAATGATAAGGGCCAAGTTTCTTCTGCGTTCTGGACAAGGACTGATGAGTTTGATGCGCAGTTGCAGCAGGATATCGCAAACAATTTCCTCCGCTGCATCGATAATTACCAGCTCTTTAGGGAATACAACACTGAAGTCATCGCCGCTGGAGAGCCCAGGATCACTCCTGTTTACACAGATATTGACACGAAGGCAATTTTAGAATACCCAATCACCATCCAGGACGCGTCAGGTTCTCATGATTATATTTCGTTTTCCGCCGCTGCCCCGTATCGTTTTGGCGCGATGAAAAGTGCAATTATGGATATCCTCTCCCTGATAGACCAGATGCCGGGCATCGTGTCTAGCCCTCAGATGAGGGATGCAAAGCTCTCCCCCATTGCCAACCAGTATGGCTTTGTAGTGGCGTTTGATGACCCAAAGGAGGATATTGTCATCATCTCCCTTGCAGATCCGCATGCTGCCCCATTCCTCTACAATTTTGCTGTTGAAGTAAAGAAGCCTTCATCGAGCCAGGCATACACTATTAATGCTCCATCATCAATAACTGCCATTGCTGGCGCTGCAGCTGTTTGTGTCCCAATTGATGTGCAGTTTTCCTTTAATCCTCCATCAGTGTTTGTCGACTCTTTTTCCCCGATGCCAGGAACGACCAATTACAGGATGCCAGGTGATGTCCGCATTGCTGGAAACAATGATCAATTGTGCTATCAGATGAAGTTTCCAGGAGCATATACTGTTGATATTGTCGCAAGGGATTATTTTACCAGTTCCCCTTACACTACAACAAGGCAGAGGGTCACGATAACGGTAATATGAGAAAAGCAATTGCGTGTGGAATTGTATTTATTTTGATATGTTCAAGCATAGCTCTGGCAGCTGGCACTCCTGCTTTCCCCAGGCCTGTTAGCGCACCACCCCCATCCCCGGTAGCTGCCATTCCAGATGTGCCCCAGACCATAGCAACAATTCCTTACGATCCTACAGGGGGGGCATTTGGCTATCCTCTTCCAGGCATTCCAGGGCCAGCTGTTGCTCCAAGGATAGACCTTATTGATCAGGGCCTCGTGGATTATGGGCCTCTTTTCACTGCAACCGAGCGGTTTGCCATCGAGAATGGTGATGTGCAGGTATTTGATCAATTGTTTGTCACAAAGGTTGATGGCGTATCTTCTTATCCCTTGTCTGGCACTGTCCAGAGCATTGAAGGGCAGGGTGTTTTCCAGGTAAACCTCCAAGATTCGCGAACAAGTGTTCTTGCCGGCTTGCAGGTAGTTGATCGTTCCAAGGACTTTTCAGGAGGGCAGCAAACTTCCTATAATCTCCTCTTGAGTCAGATAAAGCCATACCCGACGCAGTTGAAAATCTTAAAGAACGGTCCTGAGCTTCGTTCCATCTATCTGAGCGGTTGGACGCCTCAAGGCCAAGAAAGCAATCTTCTTGACAATTTTGCGAGTCCCATCGCTGCCTTAGAGCAATCCCTGGCAGGAACAAAGATATTTACTATCAGGGTGATTGACAACACCCCGGCTCTCTTCAACATGGTGACGAATCCTGCTTACCAGAGCATCATCCCTGCAGGCGTTGCTGGAGACATGGTAAAATATCGGATTGAGCAAAGAAGGTTGAATCTTGAAGGCAATGATCGGCTGGTTGATGTCATCTTGACATCAGGGCAGGGCTCTGGGATTGTTGATATCTATGGGGCAATAAATCCAGGGCAGGCTCAGCTAGACATCCTTCGTGTGGTCATTACAAATGGCATCCCCACACAGTATCAGGTCATCACTGTTTCTCGGCAGGGTGAGAGTTGGGTCATCAGCAGCCCAAGGGCGCCAACTGTTGATCTGAGGCTTCGTCTAGTTCGCCCCTTGCTCATCGCTGAGGATTTTTACATTGAGAACACAGAAAATAAGAAATGGGTCTATATCAAGCCGGAGGGCATTCCAATAACTGCGGCAACAACGCAGCAGCCAGTGGCAGGTGGGACAACTAATATGATCACGCTTGACCTGCCAGCAACTGGGCAGTCACGGGTCGCATATGGAAATTTTAATCCAGACGGGACTGATATGAAGACATTCCATATCAATACAGGAACAGTTGGTGTGCAGGATGGGATGATCCCTGATATTCAGCTGTCTTATAAGGTGAGTGATGGTACTGGCTTAATTGCGCTAGGAGCGCTGCCGCCCCAATTCGTGGAAATCAGCCAGCTTGTTCAGCAGGGTGGTGCTGTCGCGCTCGCATTCTCTGAGGTTGGCCAGGCAAAATATCTTGGTGTTCAGCTGCAGCTTGGCGAAACGGCAAAATTCTATGTTTTACAGCTGAAATTAGAGCCTGCAACGCAGGGGACGAGCAGGATCAGTTTCCAATTTATTAATGCGCTCCCTCAGAGTACTCCGGCAGAAACGTATACTGATTTCTGCAAGGCAGCAGCTGGGTCTCTCTCCGGGACGTTTTGGGCATGCATCATGAGCAATATTGTCTGCAAGTTCGATACTGGGGCAAGTTTTGTTGAGGTGGCAGGGCAGGCGGGAAGTGAGTGTGTTTCCTGTGTTCCTGATAAGTTGAACACCTGGCTTCCAGAGCGCTTTGCGCCGAATGGCGTTTGCAATAAGCGGCCAGTGGCTGTTCCTTCATCGCCAGCTGGTGCTGCGAATACTGCTAGTTCATCACCTGCTAGTGGAAGTGCTGGTGGTGGGTCTGGTGGTGCTAGTGGTGGTACTGGTGGAACGCCTGCAAGTGGCGGTGCTCCCACTGCTACTAGTGCTCCTGCTGCAGCTACTCCTCCAGTTGTTGGTGGTGGTGCTAGTGGAACTCAGCGCGCAAATCCTTGGGTCAACACAAATTGTCGTGTGTTAAGAAAACTTTCAATAACATCACATGACCCTGAGAGGTACGTTGTCAGGTTTGCTTCACCAACTGGTGTAAGGCAGAATATCCGCTGGAGATACAAAGGAGAAGCAGATGTTGATTGGAGAGTTGTCTCTGCAACAGGGGATCCTGAGATCACCATTGATAGCAGTAAGATACGGATAGAGATCAAGGATACAGATTTCACTCCTCAGGTGGTTGAGAGGGATACCACGCAATGTGCTGATTTCCACACCATCCAATCGAATTCTCCAGCTGCAAGCGAGGCGAATAATAATCCATGGCAAGCAGCAACCTGCAGGAGACGGTCTGTGGATGCTGATTATGTTTATGATATCACCACAAGGGATAAGTCTATCGTTGTAAGCGGCTCAGTGCAAGTTATTCCTTTCAGAGGTTCAACAGCGGGAACTGTCCAATCTCGCACAAGCTCAGAAATATCCACGCCAGACGGGCAAACAGCTTACCAAACCTTCATTCGAATATCCCAATCAACGACTACCGGGCAAAATCCTGTAACAAAAGTGCGGGTCGTTGATGCGAGATTCTCCCAGCCTAATGCCGATATTCAACTCTCTTCCTGTGGAGGGGCATCATCTCCTGCTATTCAACCAGTTCCTCATTCTACAGTATTTCCTATCACCTTTAATGCTCTCACATGTGCTGTGAATATAAACGGGTTTGGGTCTAGTACATTTCCTAATAAATATGCTAAATTACGATTAAACCGCATTGGCTGTTGGACAGCATCTAGCGGATTAAAGGCTGCTGTTAAAATGACCTCTCAATCCGGAACAACAAGGAGCTTCGCTTACGCAATATATGATAATACTGGTCAAAAGATTAAGGAGAACGTTGCAACAATCACACCGAATGGTGGGAATGCAGAGATTTATGTTGGGAAATCATCACGGTTTCACTATAAAATCGGTGTTGGTAGAAATCAACCTTCTGATAGATCAGTCAATGTAAGAGTATACACTTGAACGTTTTTAATTTATTGCCTCAATTTTACTAAACCTTCAACTCACTCCACCCCCAATCAGCGTTGATGTCATTTCCACTTCTTGAATAACTCTGATCTCTTCAGTCACACATCAACCCATAAAGCAATACTTCAATCCATACTCCACATTCCATGTTTCCAGAAACGCCCTAAAATATTCTACCTTTTCGATAGGCACTATCACCGCCCCCGGCTTGATCTGCTTTCCCTTTGCTTCCTCGAGGGGCGAAACCGCTTTATACCCGTGCAGTACCTGGCTGAACCGCGCTTTTCTTTTCAAAGAGGTCAGTTCAAAGGTGAAGAGCCCGTAGCTGGATAGCCCAAGAGCAGCACTCACCTGTTTTTTCTCCCGTAGACTATATCCTTCCCGAATAATTGTTTGCCAGAGGCTTTGGGTGAATAATTCTCCCAGCGTCACATACTCAGCATGTACCTGTTCTTGTTTTACCTCTTGAATAATGCTGGGGTTTTTCTTCTCACGAAAAGCAATAACTGCATCGATGTCTGCTGGAAACGCTTTTCCTTTTACAGCAGAGCCAATCAGGAAGATATCATAGACTTCTTTACGCCGCAAGTATTTTTCCAATCTTCTTTTCACATTCGGCAAGGATTGCTGCAAAGCCATGTTCCACCTGTTCTAGTTCTTCTTTGAGTATTTCATCCCGGTATGATTTGCGGTACACGGGAAACATCTTATCAAGCTCATGATAAATAGCATGATACCTTTGCTTGAGGATCTCGAAGCGTTCGGTGTGGTTCTTTGGCAGTTTTCCCCATTTCCTCAAGGACAAGCAGGTCTGTGATATGGGTTATTGCCTTGAAATAATTATCACAGGCGCTGATATACCGCCCTTTTTCCTTGCCCATCCTTGCTGTCGCGAGAAATTGCCTTATTCCCTCCCTCAATGACGCTTTCCTACCAAATTAAACACATTTAACTATAAAAGCTTTTCTATCCTTTAGTTAACCAAGATTAACAATAAGGCCATCAAGAAAAATTTGTTAAACCAGTTTAACCCTACTCCACCGCAATCAATGTGGATGTCATCTCCACCAAAAAGCTTAAATACTATTGTATCATTTATGCAACATATGTTGCAAAAAAGAAACGATTTAGAGATCATGGAAGTGCTCAGGAAAGAGCCCTCGCATGTCAGGGAGATTGCTCACTACCTGCAAATGATCCCTTCAACCGTGCTAAGAACCCTCAGCATCCTGAAAGGGGAGAACGTCGTTGATTTCAATAGGAGGGGCAAAAACACAGTCTACTTTTTGAAAGACACGCTTGAGGCAAAATCATACCTCCTCTTATCTGAGCAATACAAGTTGCTAAAAACCCTCTCCCAACCTGCGCTGCGGAGGATTATTAAAGAATGCAAGGACATGGCAAAGGAGGATCTTATCATCCTGTTTGGCAGTCACGCAAAAGAGACTGCAACAAAATCGAGCGATATCGATCTCTATGTTGAAACGACGGATAAGGATCTAAAGAAAAAGATGGAGATGATCTCTTCCCAGCTAAGCATAAAGATTGGCCGTTTTGACAAAAATTCTCCGCTGGCAAAGGAGATAATCAAGGATCACGTTATAATGCAGAACGCTGAGAGGTTTTATCATCTAATAGAATGAGAACAATGCCTTTTATCGAGAAACTGGTCAATGAGGAGAAGATCAAGATCGGAGTCCCAAGCAGGAACATCGCCTCTTCATATGATGAAAAGTCAAGGAATGCCCTCCGTGCTGCGCGTATCCTCTTCAACCAGAAGCTCTTTGAGGAAGCTGTTTCGATGGCGTATTATGCCATGTATCACAAGGCCACTGCCCTCTTTTATCTCATAGGCATAAAATGCGAGAGCCATGCAGCTGTAATCGTGTTATTGAAGGAACTGTTTGGGATTGACAACACCGATATTTCCTTTGCAAAAAAAGAGCGTGTCGATAAGCAGTATTATATTGATTTCATAGTCTCTGAGAATGATGTTAAGGACATGATTTCTCTTTCTGAGAAGTTTACGGGGAATATGGATATCTTCATCGACAAATTGACTGAAGAAGAGAAAAAGGGGTTCTTGCAGGAATTCAAGAAGGCGTATTTTTGATGTTCAGGAAAGGGCAAGTGCTGCTCCCGTGAGACCGTTTAACCCTACTCCACCGCAATCAATGTGGAGGTCATCTCCACTTCGGGAATGACCCTGATCTTCTCAGAAATGATCACATCTAGTTCAGGCAGTTCCTTCACCACGACCTCAGCGATCAGATCCCACTCCCCGAATATTTCATATACCTTCTTGACCTGTTTGATATCTTCGAGCTGGGCAAAGATCTCGCGTTCCATGCCGGACTTTGCTGTGACCAGTACATATGCGGTTACCATATTATTTCTTCACGATGAGCGTTGATGTCATGCGGACACCTTCAATGATCCTGAGCCTCTCAGAGACAAACCTGTCGAGGGCAGTGATGGAATCTACATCCACTTCTGAGATGATGTCCCACTCGCCAAAGATTTCATGGACGGCAAGCACGCCATGGATGTCCTTGATCTTTGAGACGACGTTCTTTTCTATCCCTGACCGAACAGAGATCAGGATGAATGCGTGTACCATACAAGATAAGACTGTCTGATCATTTAAAAATATTGTGCTTGTGCAAGAGTAGATGATGGATGGTAGTACGAGTATAGTACTGCCCGGTGGATGAACATGATAACACGAAGCTGATAGTTCACTTCCGGGAGTAGATCATATGGTTTCTTTCCAGCGCATCAAGGCCGGCTAGTTTTCCAGAACCCATAAACTCCAAGCACGCGCCGCCCCCTGCGCTCACATGGCTAAAAGAGCCGCTCAGCTTTAGTTTATTCACGACCTTGTTTGAGTCCCCGCCGCCAACCAGGCGTTTATTGCCCATTTTTGACAATCCTTTGGCAATGTCCACTGTCGCTTTGTCAAAAGGGCTCACTTCCACTAGGCCCATCGGGCCGTTCCAAAAGACCATCTTTGCCTTGGAAGAATGTGTCAAAAATGTCTTTACACTTTGAGGTCCGATGTCCAGGCCCATCATCCGCGCCTCGATCTCATCAGCATCCACTGTCTCCATCTTCTCAAACCGGTGCATCTTGATGTCAGCTGGATTTGTCACGGCAACAACGATATCTGAGGGGAGGAAAATCTTCTTGTCATAGTCGCGAAGCAATTTTTTGACTTCATCAAGGCGCTCCTTGTCAAGAAGTGATGTGCCAATGTTCATCCCCTTCGCGAACATGAACGTGAATGCGATCGCCCCGCCGATCAATACGTTGTCGTAATTCTTCATGACTTTCGACAATAATGCGATCTTGTCTAGTTTTGCTCCGCCAATGAGTGCGGCGCTTCCTTTTTCTGGAGCCAGAAACGGCCTGATCCCTTTGATCTCTTTTTCTGCATAGAGGCCAATGCAGCTTGGCAGGAACTCAGTGATGCCGGTAATCGATGCTTGGCTTCGGTGCATCACCGCAAATGCATCATCGATGAAATAATCTCCAAGCTTTGCGATCTCGCCGGCAAATGCTCTTCTGGCAAGGGGGTCTTTTGCTTCTTCGTTGGGGCTAAAACGTACATTCTCAAGGACAACGACAACATTTTCGAGTTTGTGGGTATTGACTGCTTTTTTTGCGGCCTCCCCGATGGTCGTTGGTTCAAAGTACACTTCTTCCGCATGAAGCTTTCCTTCCTTGATATACTCCTCGAAGCGCTCTGCGACCTTATCTAAGGAGAGGTTTTCATTCCTTTTTCCATCAGGCCGCCCCATGTGCCCGATGATGACGGGAAGGCCTCCTTTTTCGAGGACTGCATTGATGGTGGGAAGGGCATCCTTGAGGCGCATGTCGTCGCTGATGAGTCCATAATCATTAAGGGGGACATCCGCATCGATCCGGCAGAGGATAATCTTGTCCCTGAGAGGATATTTTTTGCAGAATTCCGTGAAGGTAAAGTGGCTCATGCGGAATAGATGTTGTCTTCTTTTGTGCTTTCGCTGATTCTGTTTGAAGGATCAGCGATCACGACAAGGGGGATGTCTTCTTGCACCTGCTGGATATAGTCTGCTGGAAGCTCGATGAGTCGCTGCTCGCCAGGCTTAAGGTAGGAGACAATCGTTGCAGTCTGGAACCCTGAAGGATAATTTTCTGTTTTCCCCGTTGACAATTTCACGACAAATTCGTTTGCTGCCAAGGCTCCCGTATTCGCGATAAGGACAGAGAACTTGACTGCCTGTTTTCCAGGGACAGATGCGATCGTCAATGCTTTTTCTACATTGAGCACCTTGATGTTTGGCTCGGCCTGACTGCCAAGCTCAGATACTGCCATGCCAGTGATTCGCGGGCCGGATACAACCCCATACATGACAAGCAGCATGACGCCGATGAGGCCGGCAATTGCCATATGATGATTATCCATGTTGACCTCCCATGAGCATGATGACATCAACCATCCTGTTTGAATATCCCCACTCATTGTCATACCATGAGGTCACGACAACGAGGCGTTTATCGATCACTTTTGTTATCTTTGAGTCAAAGATGGAAGAATGCGCATTTCCGATAATGTCAGATGACACCAATTCCTCTTCAGAATATTCCAGCACTGAGGGCATCTTTGCGGCAGCTTCCCTCACTGCATTGTTCACTTCCTCTTCTGTCACATCCCGGGAGACGATGCAGGAAAAATCAGTGATGGACCCATCTGGTGTTGGCACCCTGATTGCTTTGCCATCAAGCTTTCCCTTGAGTGCAGGAATGACGTTCGTCACTGCCCGGGCAGCTCCCGTTGTTGTCGGCACGATATTGACCGCAGCAGATCTGGCCCGCCGCAAGTCTTTATGAGGAGCATCCATGAGCTTTTGGTCTGCTGTATAACTATGTACTGTCACCATGCTGCCATGTACAACGCCAAAAGCGTCGTGCAATACCTTGACAAGCGGTGCTAAGCAATTTGTTGTGCAGGAAGCATTGCTGATATAGATATCTTCCGGCAAGAGTTCCCCTTCATTGACTCCAAGGACGATGTCTTTGAATCCTTCCCCTTTTGGCGGGGCAGATAATAACACTTTTTTTGCTCCTGCATCGATGTGTTTCTTGCATCCTTCAATGCTTGTAAAAAATCCTGTCGATTCGACGACAACATCTATCCCAAGGTCTCGCCATGGCAGGTTTGCTGGGTCTTTTTGTGCCAATACTTTGAGCTTTTTTCCATTAACGACTAGATCATTCCCCTCAACCACAACAGTTCCGGGGAATGCTCCATGTGTAGAGTCCCGCCGCAATAATGCTGCTAGTGTTGGCGCATCTGTCAAATCATTGATTGCTACGATGTTGAGTTTCTCAAATCCTGCCCGAAAGACAAGGCGGCCGATTCTGCCAAATCCATTGATCGCCACGTTTACCATGAATTCCTCTTTTATATGCCTCCTCCAGGGATAGCTTATTTTTATACTTTTATATGCTCGAGAATATACATAATACTATACTAGAGTGGTTTTATGGGAAAGAATGATGATTATATAGTGGTTTACTGAAAAGGATATAATTATTTACCGTATGGCAAATAAAAAGTAACTAATTAAAAAATTAAAAAAATAACTTGTAAAAAATCTTCTTTAGATGAAAAAGGAATATATGAAAAAGGAATAACTCCAAGCGCTCCCTCAGCTCTTTCGATGCAGTCTTTTCAGAAATGCGCTTTTTATCATTTCCCTTTTTTGATACCCCACTGTAAAGAGCTGTCGTATTACAAAAGAATCCGGGATGGTAAAAAGGTAATTTATTTTGATGATGCTGTCCAATACTGCTCCTTCCTTTTTTGTCAGCGGGATGCCTCTCCTTGTGGGATTGCTCGTGATCGCTGATACGGCGGTATTTCCCTGTTCAGAGTAGAGCACGAGAGCTGGGCGAACCTTGCTCTCTTTCCTGTCAATAAATTGAGCGTCAACGAGAACAACATCTCCAAACTCATGCTTTTTCCCAGGCATCATCATAGTCATTGTCCCATACCTCTCTCATCTTCTCAGCTTGGGCTAGCATGACAAACTCATGAGCCTCATCAGTATAGATCCTCCTGCGCAGGCAGTCAAGAAGAAGTTCCTGCATTGATCGGTACCCCTTCTCCTTACTATAGGATCTGGCTAAGCCATACATCTTTTCTGGGATCTTCAGGTTTATTTGTATTGTTGCCATAGATATCCCCAGATATCTAAAGATATTTAATGGTTTTGTTTTCATATAATATTCCCTCCAAAGAAGAATAAAAAGGTGTGGTGTGGTAGCGTGGACGACAATATGAGAAAAATTGCTTTTAGCCTGTTGTTCAAGAGGCCTCAAGCTTTCTGCTGTAGCACACGTATCTCTTTTATATGCTCAAAATGTTTCCTGTTAAAAGTCATCAAGGTGCACCGGTGGGTGATGCACGTCGCTGCAATAAAAACATCCCGTAATTCAATCATCTTTCCCGATCTTTTCAGCTGTTTGAAGATCTCAGACGCTTTTTTTGATGCTGCTAAGTCAAAGGGCAGCACGATGACATTGTTGATGAAGTCTTCAATGACACTGAGCCGTGTTTCTCTCAAAGAAAGCTCAAAAGAGGAAATTGAAGTGATATGCATGGTGGAATGTTGCAGCCTTTCTATCAATGATACTGCTTGAGGATCGCCTTTCATCAGCCCGATGACTACATCAGAATCTAAGCATACATTTTTGTCCATGACTTCCATTTTTTGCCAAGCTCTTTTTTGTTTTTCTCAAATTCTTTATCATCCTTGAGAACGCCGCAGAATCTTTTGAGCATGTGTGCTGTCTTTGGGTTTTCTCGCGATCTCATCAGCTCATCTATCAATACGCTAAAGCTTGTCCCTTCAGGCTTTGACTTTTTCAGCTTCTCATATACCTCATTTGAGATCATCATTGTTCGTGCCATTATATGTATATGTATATACATAGATATAAATGTTTTGGTTTCATGCACTATTAGTCTTGTGAGGGGTATACATGCTTGTGGTGTGGTAGCGTGGACGACATCACAACAATCCTTTTATACCATCTCTTCCATTGCCCTTCTCATGGATGGGGTGGCGGTGTGTGCTCGGTTTATGGTCAATGCAGGGAGAGCTTTGAAATCTCTCTCCCCTGATGATCCAGACCGCATGCTGTTTGACTCTCTCAGAGGAAAACGGTCCTTATACGCCGCAAAGGCTGTTATTCTGGGATCTAATGCTGTCTATCAATACCTCTCGCTGATAGGGAGGCATCACAAAAAAGACCCGTTTGATAAAGAGGTTGTGAAGGCATATTGGCTTGGCAATGCGCTCTCATTTTCCATGCAAGAAGAGCACATCGCGTCATTGATAAAAGATTTGCAGGTTCCGCAGGATGTCAAGAAAGAGCTGCTCAGGACCATCCCAGAAAAGGCAAGGCCAACTCATCTCTCCCACCTCCTCCATCTGGTGCGCGCCGGTGCTTCGATACATGTCGATGCGATGAGGATTGCAAGCGCCCGGGTGATAAAGATAAAGAGGGCAGCAGCCCTCATCGAATACTCGCCTGTATATTCTCCTCTCCGCCTCGCGCCAAGGGTAAAGAGGGCTGCCCAGTATCATAAGAAGTTGTGCATCCCTTCTGTTGGGGATATAGTCGCGCTGCATCATGGCTGGATCGTGGCAAAATTATCAAGGGATCAGGCAGCAGCAATGGCAGCGCACACAAAAGACCTGATTGAAAAAAATACGGTTTGACAACCAAAACGTTTTTATTAGATGGGTTCTCAGGCAATTGATCAGAGGTGTTTTTCTCATGCTTGGAAACAATAAACCGCTCAGTGGGATACTCTATCCTCATAAGGCAACAGAGAAAGTATTGAAGCGTTCCCTCTCCGGTCAGGAGATAGAGATGTTCATCCTTGATGGGGAGGGAAGGATAGATGAATCAGACCAGCTCCTCATCCAATCGGCAAAGAGGAATCTTGCAGCAAAGAAGGAGTCGCATCTTGGCATGATCGAGATGAACTGCCTCCCATTCTCTAAGCTCTCAGCTACGACGCAGGACATGCTAAAGAACCTCGAGTCGCTCAGCGAATTGGCTGAAAGCCTCGGAAAACACCTTTATCCTTTTGGCGCCTATCCGGGAAAATATGCGCCAAAGGTCCGGGAGCACCACCGGTATGATGTGCAAAAGGTGATCTTTGGCAAGGATCGCTACACAAAAATGTTCACCTGCGGCTATCATCAGCATTACACCCTCCCAAGGGGATTGTATGACAAAAAGAATAAGACATTGAAGTACATGAAGAAGTCGAGGGTCAAAAGGACACTGGTCGACTCCTACAATCTCATCATCGCGGCAGACCCGATATGCACGACATTCATGCAATCCTCTCCATTCAGCAATGGGGAGCATAAGATGAACGATCACCGGCTTGTTTTCCAGAGGGGTTCGCGGATCTTTGGGAACAATCCTTCGATCTATCAGAGCAAGCAGCTCTTTGGCCAGCTCCCGCCATACAAGCAGACTCTCAGGGATCTCATCTCCGTTGCAGCAAAAAAATACAACAGGTGGGGGCACATGCTCCAAAAGCATGGGTTTGACCCGGAAAAAGAGATGAAGAATACAACGCCGTTTGATTATGCATGGAACCCTGTCCGGGTGAACAGCAAAGGCACCATTGAATACCGCGGCTGCGATATGAACCTGCCTTCTTATATGCTGAGCACAGCAACACTCATCCAATTCTCCCAGAGAAAGATCCAGCGTGATTTCCTCTGGGTAGTGCCGGCAGATATTGATGAGACAGAAAGCTTCAAGATTGAGGGCAATGCCATTTTCATTCCCCCGCATACCTATGTCAGGAACCAATTGCAAAAAGACGCCGCATTCGAGGGCTTTGCCAGCAAACGGGTGCATGAATATGCAAGACGGTTCTGCAAGTTCGTCAGGCAGGTGACGCCAAAAAAATATTATCCCCTCATAAGGCCATTGCAGGAAATGATTGAGAGCAAGAAAACGATGGCAGACAACATGATCTCCTATGCAAAGAGGAAGGGCTATGATGTCACCTTGAGTGATGAGCTCTCTCAGGAATTATCTCTCCACTTTGCAGGACTGCTCAAGAAGGACCTAAACCGCTCTTTGGAATTGCTGCAAAAGGCGGAGTGAATACCCTAGAGAGAAGGTTTTATCCTCTTGAGCAAGAGGGGAAATGCATGATACCCTGCTTGTTCATTGAAATGCCATCCCCCCTCAACGATTATTTGTTTCCCTTTGAGTTTTTCTGCCAATTCATCGCATTTCTCCATCGGCACATACGGGTCATTGTCGGAATGAAACAGCACAAAACGCTCACAGTTCCCCTTAATCTTCTCCCAGTCAAACTTTTTTATGGTAAATGTTTTATTGATGGCATCAAACCGTGCATCGCCAAGCGGTCCGGCGAATCCTGAAACAAGATAGCACGCCCTCACCGGTTTCTCCCTATCCTCCTCTAGCACCGATAAGATGAATGCACACCCGAGGCTGTGGTCGACAAAAACGGTGTTCTCATCAATATCCTGCTTATATGTAGAAAATATATTCATCCATGCAGTAAGGCTCTGCCCTTGTGGCGTTGGAAAATCAGGAGTGATCACCTTGTTTCCCAAAGCTTCAAGCTCTTTTTTCAGCCATGGTATCCAGTTCTCATGGGAGTTCCCATACGCGCCGTGGATGATAAAAACAGTCCTCATGCGCAAAGAATATGAAAAGACTAAAAAAAGGTTTGGAAAAATTACTCCAATCTCCAGGCAAGGGTGAATGCATCTGCATCATTGCCTTTCACTTCCGCTGCATAGATCTGGACAAAAGCTGCTCTTGGAGGCGAGGCATTTGGATGTGTTACGAGCACTTCATTATCATAAAGCACCTGTTGGCCATCGCCGCCGATAAGACCGATGAGTTCGCCAAGCTCTAATGATTCTCCTTGAAGATGCCTTCCTGTCCTTCCAAGGATCACAGGCTGATGGATGCGAGTGACTGTGATTGATGTTGATGGATCATACGAGCGAAGATCCTCTGGACCCTCCATACTGACCAATGCCTTTAGTTTTGTCAAATAACCTGGCAGGATGATCCCGCCTTCGCCTGGGACAAAGCCTTGAGTGAACGTGCGGCGTTTCATCCCATGCTGCTTTTCAGGGTCGAGGGTGAATGTCACACCGTAGAGAGATGGGCGCTGTATTTCTGCCGTCACAACATATAATCCTGCCATATCAAAAACTGGTCCTGTTTTACTTATATGCTCTTCGGTAGTGAAAAGATAGTGCTTAAATAGATTTATTGTGATGGTTATGTTGTATGAAAAGGGGTTGGAATGAACAAATGCGGCAACAACAATGGCGAAAACCGCTTAGTTTCTAAGCGGAAGTTTTTCGCAGAAAAACTGGTTTTCTGCCGTTATTGTTGTTGCTGAGTGAACCAGAGAACGTAATTCATTTCTTCCTCAGTTTCGCGATAAAAAATCCTTCCGTCCCGTTGTCCTGGGGCCAGATCCGAAGTGTTTTTGAAACTTCCTTGTTGTATTCATGCTTCTCAAACGCGACAACCGCATTTGATGCTCTCAGCCCCGGCAATGATACCTTCTCCACCTGCACATCATCAAACCGCGTGAGCATCGCATCAATGACCCCTTCATCCTCTTCCGGCTCATTAGAACAGGTAGAATAAACAACTGTTCCTCCTTTTTTGACAATCCGAAGCGCGATTGACAATAATTGTTTCTGGATTGAAGCCAGCCGTTTGATCATGTTGGCATTATACATTTCGATTGTCTTGAGTGACTTATTGATTGTGCCCGTTCCAGAGCAGGGGGCATCAACCAATATCCTATCGAATGAATATCCTGTTTTGTCATGCATCCGGACAAGGTGTCCTCCTTCCCCAATTGTCACGACCGCATTCCTCACCCCGCACCGCTGCAAATTAAACCCAAGCGGCTTGACCCTGTCAGCTTTCGCATCGTTTGCGACAAGCAGCCCTTCATTCTTCATATACATGGCAATCTGCGTTGTTTTGCTGCCAGGGGCAGCGCACATGTCGAGCACTCTTTCACCTGGCCGCGCATCCAGCACGAGCGGCGGAATCATGGAAGAGGCATCCTGCACATAGAAATACCCCAGTTGATGCTCAATGAGATTTCCGATATCAAACCGTTCTTTTTTTGCATGGGTGATCCAGAATCCTTCCTTGCACCAGGGTACCTGCTCCAAATTCCAGTTTTTCTCCAGTCTTTTCTTCAGCTCACCCACCGAAACCTTAAGGGTATTGACTCGAATCGACTTCCTTGGATATGATAAGCTCGCTTTCTTGAACGCTTCAAAGTCAGTCAGAGCGCAATACCTGGAGATGAATGATTCTTTCCACACAATCTTCTCGGTTCTTGGGATAATGTCCATGAAGAAAGGAAAAAATACTATTATAATAACTCTCTCTTCCGAAACCCTTATAAACAAATGTTACACCCCTTAAGTGATGAAATCAACGCTTCCACCGTATCTTGACGGTTCTGTTTTAAGAGACCTTGCTATTCAGACAGGATCACAGGTAAGGTCTGTCCGGTACGCATCAGAAGTCCTTGGCGTGGCTCCGGAAGATATCTATACTGCATCCCAATCATGGGGCCGCAGGCAATTTGACAAACAGAGAAGAAGAGCTCTTCCTAGAACCTTTGAGCCGGCAGCATATCAGGATGTAGAAGCGATTGTTGTGGAGGCTGCACGGTTCATATATACTCATTCAGTTCTCAATGGTCTCACAAAATGCGATGCTCTCAGCCAGCTCAGCACAAGTGTCTTGGGATTTTTTATGGCAATCACCTTGGAAGATACGCCTTTTGAGCAGCAGGTCGATCCTTCGCAGTATAATACTATTGGTTCCGGCGCTGTTTGTTACCATTTCCGTGAGGAGAAACAGGGCATCACTGCTGCTGCATCACTTGACGAACTCACCGCAACGCTTGCATTGAGGAAATACATCTATGAATCAACAAATGGCGGCAATGGCTTCATGCCAAACATCGAGGAGGCAAGGGCTCACTGGGATACTCATCATCCATTCTCCCGCATGGACCTCCTTCGCGGCACAAAGTTGCCAAATGAGGCAGCCCCAGACCTTGCAATCCTTGTTGGGATGATTGATTATGCAGCAATGCTCCATACACAAAAGCGAAATGATGATGGTGATATCGGGAGGCTCGTCTTTGGCAGGCACCGCGGCAATGAGGGCTTTTATGAAAAAGTGTTGTCCGCATTGTTTTATCAGCTTCATAATCTGCGGTTGGACCGGCCAGTCATCAGCGCGGACAATACAGTTGAGTTTGAGGTTCCAGGACATATCGTTGTCGGTTCAGAGGCGCTCTTCCATTTCTATAAGGAGGTATTGAAGTTGACCCCTAATGGGGAAAGGCTGTCATATCATCGGCTAGAGGAACTAGGCGGCCACCTTCCCAAAAAATTCTCAGGTGGTGAGCATGCATTCTTGCCCTATTACCTCATGGGCTATTTTTGTCTCCAGCCATCTTTTGACCATTCCTTTCGCATGAGGCGTGCCAATCCTGGTTTTATCCAGGACATGCACGATGCTCTCCTGACAATTGGCTTAGATGAGAGTCAGGTGTCAACCGGAGATAATTATGTGCTCATCAGCGCAACAGGAATTACCGCTCTGCGGGAGATGAAGGTGAGGGTGCCAGGATATCTTGGAACTCATCAAGGATTGTTCCTGAATCCAAAACACCGCGGCCAGCCGCAGATAGTCTCAAAAGAACAAAGGATCATGGCTCTTTGGGATCTCATCAAAGGGGGCATTGACACTTCCGCTGCATTGAGCAAAGCAATGGATACATTGACAAAGCGATATATCTATAGCCTTCTCCATGAGATGGTGGATGCTGGCGCTATTGTCTGGCAGAGCAGGGGAAAAATTTCTTTATTAGAACAAACCGAAGAATGAATCACGCAATCTTCCTTACCATATATACCCCTTCCTTCCGATATCCAAGTTTCTTATAATACTCCCGAACACCAACGCCAGATATGACAACAATCTTGTCTTTATAATACGTCCTGCACAAATCTTCCGCTATCGCGAGCAGCTTCCTTCCAATGCCCCGATGCTGAACCTCTCCAGTTTTGCCGATCCCCACCTGCTGGCCAAAAACATGCAGCTCCCGGATAATGCCGGTTGATGGCGTAATTTCTTTTCGCAAATTTTCTTTTGGAAACCGAAGCCGGCAGTACCCAAGAAGATATCCTTTAAACGCTGCCTGGATGAAGAACTCATTTCCTCCCGATGCCCGGTAATGCGAGACCTTGAATCCCACCTTTCCGATCTTTCCGGTATATCTTCCAACCTCGCGGGCTCGGATATCACAGCAGACAAGCCCTCGTTTCTTCATCTCTTCATCAATATACTGGCGAAGGTTTGTCCGATCAACGCCATCTGATGTCTGTGTTGTCGGAATGTCCCGCTGCACCCTCATAATGCGCACCCATTCTGGAACCTTTCCCATAAACTGAGCAATGAGTCTTGCTGCCTGTTTTGTCCGAAGCGGCACAAACCTGCCCTTTTTCCACATCTCATACAACGGCGTTCCTGGCATCACCATGCATGGATAAATCTTGAGCATATCCGGCATGAATCCTTCATCGGTAAACAAGGACAAGAGCCCTTCCAGATCTTTTCGGGGGGTAGTCCCGGGAAGTCCTGGCATCATGTGATAATTGATCTTGAATCCCAAGTCCTTTAATTCCTGTGTAGACTTTTTCGAATCTTCTACATTGTGCCCTCTGTTCAGCTTCTTGATGACATCTTCATAGACTGTCTGCACCCCAAGCTCGATACGGGTGCATCCCAGCCGCAATAACATATTTCCTTCCTTGAGCATCCCCCAGTCTGGTTTTGTTTCTATTGTTAGTCCAACGCACCTGGCAAATGTCTTTTCATTCTTCCGCTGTTCTCTCTCCAGTATCGTTGCAGAAAGATCCCCTTTCACCTTCAGCGTCTTAGCCCGGACTCGTTTCCCTCTTTCTTCATCGGTGATGTCCCCTGGCAGCTCAAAGAATTCCTTATACTTTTTGAGATCAAGTGTCCCATCCTTAAAGAACAATCGCGAAAAATCATTTAACGCTTTAAAACAGGAAATGATAACCTCTTCTTGATATTTTTTTGGAAACGCAGGGAAAGTTCCTCCCTGGATGATGATTTCAACCTTTTCGGCAGGCTGGTTGAGTGCCACATACTGCTCGAGCCGATTAAACACAATAAGGTAAGGATCATACATATTCCTAATTGCCCGCATCGTTGACGGTTCTTTTCCTGTATACGACATGGGCACATCACCAAAAAATGATCCTGGCCCTCCAGGGCAATAGATGCATTTCCCATGCGGGCAGGCAATGGGTTTTGTCATGACGGCAATAACCGCAACTCCACTGATTGTTCTTGTTGGTTTTGAGACAAAATGGGCAAGTTTTGGCAGCAATTCTGCTGGCGCATTAAGGAGAATGTCAAAATCGGTGGGAATCTTCTTAACCTTATATTTTTTGCAGAGAGCAAGTTTCTTCTTTGCTAGGGCTTGTTTTGATGGGTGAGTAAGGATAAATTTTACAAGTTCTTCCATTATCTTTCCATCCATAAAGGGATTCTTCTTTTCTCTCTTATAAGTATTACCTTTTAAGGCTCTGTAGAAAGGTAGTGCCTTTTTGCGAAACTCGATCACAGACTCATATAGTGCGTCGCGAGGGGTCGCTCCTGCGAAAACATTGTTTTCGCGACCCAAAAGCTTCGCTTTTGGTGGACTTCGGGAACGCAGCACCTTCAGTAAATGGTCAAGAGTTGAGCCGGCACGTGCCCGAGCGAAGCGAGAGATTCTACAGAGCCATTTTTAAACAAATCTTCACTCTTTAATCAGTATGGCAGAGCTACCTGACATAATCACGTCAATGTCCTTACCTGAGTTAGACCGTTTGATCGACCTTCGGGCGAGTTTTTATTATGATGTCTACAAAGATAGAACTGTTGCCCTGCAATATGTTGCATATTTTGATGGGTATTATAACCGTCCTCCAAGAAGAGCTCTTGAGGAGGAAATCGTCTATGTTGATGAGGCTCATCAGAATGCAGTTGAGAGTTATCGAGATAGTTATGCTGATGGCGTTCATTTTCGCGAAGAATCTGACACGATAATAACCGAGCCAGTTGATTGGAACAGGTTTAGAGTAACAACCTTCGATGATCAAGGTGGGAAAACCGAACGACTTTGGGGTGCTGAGAATGCATTATCCTTCTATACTATTGAGATAACAATGGGAATGCTCTACCCTAGGGGTAAGGTAAGAGAATTGCCAGGTTGCCTCCTTGCAGTTGTAAGTATATTCCAACATAAACATTGATAAAATGGGGCAAGTATAGGTTGTTAAACAAGGCTTTTGACGATCGGAAGATTTTTATACTCGACATTCAAAGAATGCCTTATCACAAAAGAGGTCAAAACATCATGAGACATCTACATGGTAAAAGAGGTCAAGCGGCCATGGAGTTTCTTACCACCTATGGGTGGGCACTACTTGTCGCAATTGTGGTCATTGGGGCACTTGCATATTTTGGCGTTCTCTCGCCAGGAAAGTTCGTTCCTGATTCCTGCCAGCTCGCAGGCCAGGTAAGCTGTGTTGCAATGAACATTGGAGAGAATGGGCAGACCCTGAAATTCTCTATCCAGAATAATGTCGGTAAAGTCATCGATCTGGTGAGCGTTGAGGCGAAGGGTGATTTTGAATCTGACAGCAAGAATATTGTCTGCACGAATGATGCAACGGTCACGCCAACGGATAATATCAGGCCGGGTGCTACTGGTGAAGTTGGCCTTGATTGTTCTGGAAGCACGGTTCAGGGTATCTCCCGTGGTGATGTCGTCGACCTTGTCGTGACAATCACCTATAGGATCCAAGCAACCGGCTTTGAAGCTTCAGCTTCCGGTCCAGTCCATTTCAGGGCGCCATAAGGCGTTCTTTTTCTTCATCTTTTTCATGTTTTTCCTTTGGCACGTCCAATAACATATTACCTTTTCTTTCTCAGGCCATTACCTATTTAACGTGATATTTATATACTAGTTCTTCTTTAATATGTCTGAGGTGATTGCATGGTGTCTTTTAGTTGCCCAAAATGCTGTGCTTTAGATATAGTAAAACGAGGTAAACGTTACAATAAAACAATAGTCAAGCAACTTTATCGATGCAATGATTGCCGCTTGACTTTCGTCGAGCCTGATGGCTTTGAACGTATGAGATTCAATAAAGAGAAAATTGTTCGTGCAATTCACATGCACGAAGATGGAATGTCTTTGAGCAAAGTACAAAACCCTCTTTGGCAGCATGACAATGTCAAGGTAACAAGATGGACTATAAGTGAATGGACAAAAAAGTACTCTGTTTTTTTAAAATCCGCTTCATCTTCAGGTAAGTCCAATAATCAAGGGCAGAATTCATCTTGATGAAAAGTTCATCAAGGTAAAAAAAGACGACTGCTACGATTTGAATGCAATTGACAGCAAAACAAAATATGTTTTAGCCCATTTTTTCGTCGAGAAAAGAACAATTGAAAAGTGTGTTGCTTTTCTCAGACAAATAAAAATAACCTGTTATAAACAGATTCTTGAAATATATTTTCAAGAAAAATGCAAGCCCGTGAAGAAAAGGGAGCTCATCATATTTGTATGTGATAAATTTGAGAATTGCAAAACAGCTTTCAGCAAGCTATTTTATCGGGTAGCAAAATTGAGATTTGGTGTTCCGATAAAGGCAAAGAAATCAGGGTTAAAACACAACAACAACCATATTGAGAGATACAACCAGGAGATAAAGGACAGGATAAAAACAATGAGAGGTTTCTTTAGTTGTCGACGAGCAGAACACTTCTTGAATCTGAAACACATCATTCATAATTTTGTGAATCCTCACAGGCAATTGAAGGGAAAAACTCCTGCTGAATCAGCAGGAATTAATTTAAATCTCGGGAGAAATAAATTATTAACGTTGATAAAGTATAGGGCAAAGATGTATATCACGAAAAGATGACAATGTCCTTTCTCAGAAACATTTAAATAGCAAGAGGACAGGATAAAGACAAAAAGAGGCATGATGGCAGCGAGGACAAAAGCACAGGCGGCAATGGAGTTTATGGTCACCTATGGATGGGTGTTCATCGCAGGCCTCGTTATTGTGGCCTCATTGAATTATTTTGGCATCATGAGAATTGACCGGATGCTTCCAGACTCCTGCTTTCTGTCAAATGACCTAAGATGTGATGCGTTCAATGCAAAAGCTGATGGGATAACATTCTATATCGTCAATAATCTTGGGTTTGGCATCAAGGTGGAAGATGCATATATTGAATCGGTGGAGGGCACGAATTATGATTGCAGGTCCGCCTTTGCCACAGAAGGTTTTCCAGATGGTCTCATTAACAACAATCAGGGCTTCACCTTGTCTCTCCCGGCAGACCCTTTGCTCTGCAATCTTGAATCTGGAAGGATTGTCAAAGGCGATCTTGTCATAACATACCATATTGATAATACTGGTATGGAAGGGCCAAGCGGGTATCAAGGAACAACGCCGCATACTGTGCGAGGGCCATTAAAGGTGGGGGTTGCATGAAAGGCCAGGCTTCGATGGACTTCTTGATGGTCATGTCCCTCCTGTTTATCATCCTTGTTCCGACAGTGTCCTTGTTTTATAATTACACGAGATCGACAAGGGAGCAGGCCGCAATCACACAATCTGGCACATTAGCAAAGCAGATCATATCGAATGCAGAAAAAGTGTATTACTTTGGTTTTGGATCAAGGTTGACGCTTGAGCTCACGATGCCAGAGGGGGTCAATTCGATAAAGGTTGCCCCGCATGGTATCTTGGAAGGCCAAAAGGAGCTGGTCATCAATGTCACGACAGGTGATGGCTATGCAGAGATTGTTTCCTTGAGCAAGGTGCCTTTGGAGACTGCGGACTTCACCGGCGCCCTTCAGGATGAGAAGGTCACTTCAGGATACAAAAGGATACAAGTTGAGGCAAAGAAAGACCCAGCTGGGCTCTTGTATGTCGAGATTAGGGTTATGCAATAAGGGGTGGGTATGTGAAGAGAATAAGCGGTGTTCAGTATGTCATGGTATTGTGGCTGCTCATAAATGTCATCCTCTCTCCCCTGGCATTCACGAGTGCTAATGAGGATCAGCAGGGCAGCATCTCCTCCTCTGTTTTTTCTCCAGGGGTTTTCTCCCGCATTTCCTCCTCTCCAGGAAATCTTCCCTCTCAAAGCCCCAAAGCTTCTCTTTCATTTTTCCCTCTTCTCTTCATCCTCCCGCTTTTTTGCCTCTGTTTTCCCCTGGCGATGAAGGGGCAGGCAGGGATGGAATTCACCATCGCCTTGAGTGTTGTTATTCTTGTCTTTGTGGGAATTGCCCTCATCATCAACACTAATGCTGGCCAGCTCCAGGAGAAACAAATGCAGGTGCTAATGAAGAGCGTTGGTGAAAACATCAAGCAGGAAGTCCAGCTTGCCAAGAACGCTCCCGGCTGCTTTGCGACAACGTTTGATGTTCCAGAGAAGATTGATGAACAATCGTATAACTTCTCGCTGGATGGCATGGAGCTATCCTTACAGAGCGGAAAAAATGATGTTGTTGTTCTCCTCGATGTCCCTGCTATGGGAAGGATTCGCAAAGGGACAAATACATTGGTGAAGTTCAATGAGTCCTATGCGATGAATCCCTGCCAGGTGTATTGTGGTGATACTCCTCCGCACGCCTGCGTCCAAAATGCGAAGCCTTGGTTTTGTGAAGCAGACACGCAGCCTCTCAATCTTTTTTGTGATGCGATAAACGGCTCAGAACTAGATTGCCGCATGGTGCCCATGGCTTCCAGGATCATCCAACGCTGTGATATTTGCGGTTGTCCTGAAGGCCAAGCATGCCTTCCTTCCGGTTCTTGTGAGGGAACAATCAGCCAGTGCGGCAATGGCGCTTGTGAGTCTGGAGAAACTTCCTCTTCTTGTCCAGGTGACTGCACCACTCCTTGGTGTGGCAATGGTGAATGTGGTGCTGATGAATCATACACTTCTTGCCCATCTGATTGTTCACCCATCTGCGGCAATGATATCTGCGATGCTGTCGAGACCATCGCCTCCTGCCCCTTTGATTGCGAGAACTTCATTAACAATCCTTCATTCGAGATTGATAATGCAACAAATTTCGGTTTTGGCGACCATGCATCAGGAAACAGGATTGCTGATGGGTGGGAGATTAATGGTTCCCAGAGGGTAAATGATCCAAATGCCGGTGTGTATGCATACAGATTGTTGGACAGCAATTCATCATTGGCAGCAAAAGTTTCCCTCCCTCCCGGCTTTTATGACCTCACTTCGTTTGTCAAGGGCGACCATGGTTCAGGAAAGGGAAGAGTGAACGTTGATTTTATGCAGGATGGCATCCTGGTGGTAAACCCATTTTTCAATGACTCCTCTGTCATGCTCTCATTTGACCCCTCTCTCTACCCTGCATATGGCAAAGTCCAGGCAAGAGGCAATAAAATATCTGCATCCTTGCTTATCCCTAATGGAATAAATGAGATCATTCTCTCCTGGGTCCCGGATGAGAACAACATCACGAATTATCAGATAGATGATGCCAGGCTCAAGCGCCAGGATAAGGTCCTTGTTGCCAGTGATGATACTGACACAAAAGAAAAGTTCACCGGCGATCTTGTCATCTTGTATGGCAATCTCACCCTCGAAGATGCCCCTCTGCCAGGCGCCACTTGTCAAGGCTTTGTTGATGAAGCGCCAATCCCTGTATCTTTTGATGACCAGCTAGGCTTATATGTTGCATTTTCCACTTTTGATGTTTCTGGAACTCATCAGTGGAGGATTGTATGTGACCATGTTGGACAAAGTCTTCACTTATGGGCAAGTGATGAAGTGTCAATAAGAAAAACGTGTGATAATAATTCCATCTGTGAGGCTGGAGAAACAGTTGACACCTGCCCTGCTGATTGCTCTTCTTATGGTGAGTATCTTCACTTCTACTCTTTGACTTATTACCCGACATTCGGCTATGATGCTTCTCACCCTCCTTTCCCGGTGGGTGATGTGGATTTCACGATTGGTGTCCCATACCCAGGCCTTCCGCAATTCAATTATCTTGGTCTGCAGGATATCAAGGCCTCGGACGATAACAAGGTCAACCCGACAACGACTGTCTATAACCGTGGTCTCCATGATCAGGCTGTTAATCTTTCCGACCAGGAGTTGCTTGACTTGTTCAATCTCTACAATGAGGGTGGATGGATGAGGCCATCAGTCATCCAACTCGCCGATGTCCAAAAGGTCCACCATGAGCTTGCGGCCACCAATGCGACGTATGCCTCGATTTATGGTACTGATGACCTTCCCATAGGGGTCGAAGTGGATAGTAAGCTGAATCCCATAGCGATCAATGTCAGCTCCAGAGGTTACCAACTGGTTCCTCAAGTGGGTATCACCTTGGATGATTATCAGCAGGGGAAGACCATGGTGATCCCTGATTCGTATGGGCAAATCAATAACCAGCCTTTGGTTAAGGCTCGTCGGGCACTGTGGAACTATAACTCTCCTGCAGTACGTGAATACCTGGTCAGGTATGTGCTGGCAATGTCGAGAAAGAGCTCATCGCACGATATCTTCATCGATAATTCATATATGCCTCATCAGCTGACAAGCTACTGGAGTGAGCATTACTTGGCCCCTGGAAGCCAGTCTGAGCAGAGACAGTATTATTTTTCTGTGGCAAACGGGATCTATCAGGAGATCCTGTCGAGGGATCCGCAAGTGCGGATGATCTTGAATGATGCCAGCACGGGAAACTCTGCGTTGAATGACTATACCTCTCTTCTGAGTACTGCTGGGAATTTTTATGGGATTATGGTTGAGGGTGGTTTTTATGATGATTGCCTCCTCCCGTCTGCGTATTCTAAACGTTCCTGTGATGTTGAATGGTACTGGAATCTCACACAGAGCTTGAAAGACAGGGGAAAAATCATTACATATCTCGTATCTGGTAATCCTGGTGTCATTCCCTCAGATTATTCTAAACTGTATCAGGTCTGGCTCTGGGCGCATCTGCTTGCGGATGATAACACCTATTTTCATGTGTTCACCTATCTCAACCAGCCCGGCCCCGATGGCCAGCCTTTCCCGTATTACCTCTATAACGAGACGTTTGGCATGCCTCTTGATCCTGCTCCTGTAAGTAATGGGGCAATATGGTCGAGAAGATATGAGAGAGGAGTGATTGAGTTTGATACAAGCTCTGGCGACTTGAGTGCTATTCGATTCATTGAAAATGTGTGTGGGGATTCTGTTTGTGATAGCAGAGAATCAGGAATTTCCTGCCCTGCTGATTGTTCTAGCCTCCTTCTTTCAACAGAGGTATCATCCGTCTATTATATGATGGCTGATGGCTCTCCCACGCCAGATCCGTTTGTGATTGTTGACACCTCTTTGTTCAATCATATAATAACATTGATTGGAGACCCGGCCATCACACCTGCTGCTGGTGCAACCCTTAATGGCAATGATGCCCTTTCAATTGATCTCCTCACCAGTCAGGAAGGAAAAAATCCTCTTTCTTTCTCAGCATGGGTTAAGGCAGATTCAACGTCCTCCGGCGGCCATATGGTCATGAGCACCGATGATGGTGGATATGATTGGTCTGTCCTTCAGGTCGGCGACCATTGGCATGTCTACACGGGCAATTCGATGATGGATACAGGATTTCAGGTTTCGCCAGGTGTTTGGCACCATATTGCCGCTCTCTTCATCCCTGGTGTTGGAACAACATTTTATCTTGATGGTGTTGGATCCTTCATTCCCGAGATCAGCTATGACGCATCTACTGCGCAGATGGTCATTGGAGCAGGTGGTGATGGCATGAGCAATTTTTTTGATGGTTCTATCGATCGCGTGAGGGTGTGGGATAAAGTGCTCACGCAAGATGAGATCCAGGCAATGGTGGATGAGGGCCATGATGCACCTGCAATCATCTCATAACTCCCTTCAACAATCATTTTATAAATGATTGATTCTCCCATATTCCATGAAACAGTCTTTTATCGAGCGTTGCTGCAAAAAGATATTCTCCCCCCTAAAAAAACTCCTCAAGGATCATGGACCAGAAAAGCTCATCGGCATCGCAATCCTCATCCTGCTCATCATCATCTTTTTCCATTCCCTCCAAACACTCCTGGCAACGGCATTTTTGTTCATCCTTGCTGTATTCTCCACGTTCTACACAAAGTTTACCCATTTCTCGATCGGGTTTGAGCTCAGAACCCTCTTGTTTGTCATCACCGGCATCAAGCTTGGCATAGTCCCCGCCATTACCCTCACCCTTCTTGCCATCCTCCTTGGCCTGATCATCTCGATGAATTTCCAGCCTTCTTCAATGATTACCCCATTGACATACCTCCTGCTTGCAGTCATCCTGCCGATCATCAAAGGACTTGATATTGCTACCATTGGATTCATCATCACGATCCTTTATAATATCATCCTCCAGTTTTTTTATGTGTTTATCTTCCAGTACCCGGTGAGTGTTTCTCTTCCGCCCCTGGTTGGCAACCTCCTCTTTAATACGATCATTTTCGCACGTTTTGGTGAGGTGTTCCTTGCAATGTTCCCATGAGACCAGCTGTTGAGATAAAGGATCTGGTAAAAACATATGATGGCGATCGTGCTCTCGACCGTATATCTTTTACTATACAGGAGGGTGAGATCTTTGGCTTTCTTGGACCAAATGGTGCTGGGAAGACAACAACGATTAATTGCATCACTGGCCTTTCTACAATCACCAGTGGAGCGATAGCTGTCTTTGGCTTTGATGTGGTCAGGGAGTATGTTCAGGCAAGGAAATGCATCGGCCTCTCTCCTCAGGAATATTCTTTTGATGTCTATTTCACTGTTCAGGAGATTATGGAGTTCCAGGCAGGGTATATGGGCATTCCGAAAAATCACTCTCTTCCGCGGATCAGGGAGCTTCTCGAGCTGTTTGACTTGGAGAAAAAGGCGAAGGTGAAGGTCCGTCAGCTCTCCGGCGGGATGAAACGTCGTCTCTCCATCGCAAAGGCAATGGTCCATGATCCCAAGCTGCTTATCCTAGATGAGCCTACCGCTGCATTGGATGTTGACTTGAGGCTTGAGATGTGGGATTACCTCAATAAGCTCAAAGGGCAGGGGAAAACCATCCTCCTTACTACCCATTACATTGATGAGGCCGAGCGGCTGGCTGATCGGGTTGGCATCATTCATCACGGCAGGATTATCATGATAAGAAACACAGGGGAGATCATTAAGGAGCTTGGCAATGCCACTATCAGGGTGCGCCCAAAGAAGCTCGCCATCCCCCCCGGGATAAAGGGGAAAATTGAGCATGACTCAATTCTTTTTTCCAATCTCCCTGTCGAGGCCATTATTAAGGCATTCCAGAAAGAGAAAAACCCGGTCCTTGACATCTCAACCGAGAAGGAAGACCTAGAGGACATCTTTGTGAGGCTGACACGATGAACTGGATCAGTTTTTCAACGCATTTCAAGAGAGAATTCCAGCGTTTCTTTACAGTCCCCCATACAACAATTTATCCCCAGCTCCTCGTCGTTTTTTTCTACATGCTTATCTTCGGCATAGCTATCGGATCAAGGATTAGGGAAGTGCATGGTTATGGATATCTCTTGTTTATCCTTCCAGGCCTTTTGGTGCAAAACATCATCAACGGCTCTTACTCAAATCCTTCCGGAAGCCTTTTTGTCGCAAGAAGCATGGGGTTTATCACTGACATCTTATTGGCTCCTTTGTCTTATGCAGAAATGATTACTGGGTACTTGCTCGCAGGCATCCTGAGGGGATTTTTTCTTGGTATTGGAACATTGATCATCGCGTTATTTTTCATAAAGGTTCACATCGCCCATCCCTTCCTCCTCCTCTTGTATCTCACCTTGATCGCATACGTTTTTGCAGGCCTTGGCATCATCATCGGCCTTGTTGCAAAGGAATGGCAAGAGCTCAATATCTTCATCAACTTTGTCGTCACTCCCCTCACATTCCTGGGCGGAGTGTTCTATTCGCTGGATATGGTCCCGCCCCTCCTCGCAGCGCTCACGAGGTGGAATCCTCTCTTTGCGATGATCGATGGGACAAGGTATGCGATGATCGGTTTTCATGACGCATCGATCTATGCCGGTGTGCTCTACCTGGTCATTCTTTCTATCCTCATCACATCCATCTGCCTCCACCTGTTCAGGATCGGCTATCGCATGAGGACATGAAAATGAAAGAATTGACAAGCATTGATGATCTGAAGGAGTTGTACAATCAGCCGGTTGTGGTCATCTTCAAGCACAGCACGAGATGCCCAATCAGTGCGGCTGCCGCAAGAGAAGTCGCTGCACTGGAGGAAGATTTGCCAAAAGGCATCATCCTAACAAGAGTTCTCGTTATTGAGCAACGCGATGTCTCACTGAAAATCGCAGACGACCTGCTAGTAAAACATGAATCGCCGCAGGTCATCGTCCTAAAAGATGGAAAAGTTGTCTATTCAGCTTCGCATTACGAGATAAAAAAAGAGGCAATCAAAGCGCACCTGTAGATAATGCGAATAATCCTCGTGAGGTGCATTATTATGAGATGGGTCATCATGAGGTGAATCATCATGAGATGATGATAGGAAAACACCAGAAGATTTAAATGTCTGAAGAACTTCCCTGCTTTATGCTTTCAGACAGGTTAATTCAGCAATTGAAGCGTGATTCAGATGTCATTGCCGTTTTTCTTTTTGGCTCTCAAGTAAAGGGTACTGCGAGGCCATATTCTGATTATGATTATTGTATCATCACTAAAACAGATATTACTAGAAAGAAACGAAAAGAACTGCTCAGCCTTTCTTCAAAATATGTTGATATGACAGTGCTCTCGGATTTGCCACCAACAATAAAGTTTCGTGTATTCAAGGAGGGAAAGCCCCTGTTTATCAAGGACAAGCATTACTTGAGATGGGTGATGATCAGAACGGTAAAAGAATACCTTGATTGCAAGTCAATGCTCGAAAGGGTGGCAAGGAGGGTGTTGGCATGAAAGCTGACAGAGAACGTTTAGCAAAGATCATTGGGGATATAGAAAAATACTTTGCTGATCTTGAGGTTCTCGATCTTCGGAGGCAGGACCTTTCAGAAAAAAGGAACTTTTATGCTGCTTCTATGCTTCTTTTTTCTCTGCTTAATCGTATGATTGACCTGGGGGAAGAACTGGTGTTCATGAAAAAACTCAGCATACCAGATTCCTATAAAATGATTTTTACCCTCCTGGCGAGAGGAAAAATCATCTCTCAATCACAAGCAACAAAATTGATTGATTTGGTGCACGCAAGGAATTTATTAGCTCATGAGTATCAGGACTTTGGAGAAGAAGAGGTGTGGGAGATTCTTCAGCAGGTTGTTGTTATCAAAGAGTTCGTTGACTCAGCAAAGAACATTATTAAATCACATAAGGAATAAATCGCCACTTTACGTTCTTGCAATATTCCACATAGTCTGGATCCTTAATCAGGTGCCTCTCCTCTGTTATTGCCCGGAGCGTGTATACAACGATCCAGAAGATCGCAGAAAAGAAGAGCTGCCAGCTTAGTATCGGCAGGATCATGATCCACCAGGAGATGTTCTTTGCGATGTATGCGGGGTGGCGGACAATGCCATAAGGTCCCCGAGTGACAATCCCTCGGTTTGTCAGGTTTGAGCATTTTGCCCCAAGGGCAAATGTTGCCCAGAGGTAGATGAGCAATGCGATCAGTATGCCAAATCTGATATACATCGTCCGGGAACCCCACTCCACCAGTTCATTTGTGTAAAATGGTGCATATTGTGCCGTCACCGAATTGAATGGCGGATAGCACATGAGGGCAACAATCCATCCAAAAACGGTGGGTTCTACTGATTTTACTGTATTTTTCAGCCAGGAAAATTCAAATGCGTACCCAAAAGAGAACCAGAGGGTATCGAGCAGAAAGATGAGCGGGATGATGGCTGGATAAAGCTTTGAAAAGAACATATCTGCAGTAAATGCAAGCGGTGTATTATTGAGCCCCACAAGCAGGCCCTTGATGTGGAAATAGTTGTTGAAGAAGAACGTGAGCATGATCGGCAAAAAGAAGATTTTCACCAAGACAAACAATAACGCGGTCTTCTCATGCTGCTCTAGTCTTGGGAGGGGATGCTCTGGTTTTGATACAAATGCTCGAAGGTATACCCGTCCTTCGATCCATACTCGTTTCATTGCGCGAAGAAGGATGGATCCTTTGCTTCCCTTTCCAGCTACCGGCAAGACAAGGTAATAAGGAAACGCAAAGATGGTATAGCCAATCGCCATGAAAAGGAGCACCTGCATTGCCTCCGCCCGGATGAACCCTTTGTAGTAGGCATTTGTCTTATAGAAGAGAATGGCAAGCCAGATCAGGAAGAGGTTTGCATAATAATGCCAGAGTGCATCTTTGAGGTCATCGCGGGTGAGCATTGTCCTTCTTTTTTCTTTCCTCTATAAAATGGTTGTGCAAAAAAGATTCCATGCCTATGCTGCCAAGGATGATAAACACGATCGTGAACGGGATAAAGTGCCTCTCTTCCCCTGCATTCGCGAGGTATTCGATGGCAAAGACGGAGAGCAGCAGCAGCCCGAAAAGGATGAGGATGTCTTTCCTTTTGATCTTGCTGATGGAATAGAACGAAAAAGGGATGAGCAATACCGCGGTGATGATTTTAAAGATAAGGATGAGCACTCTCCACCCGGCTATGTTCTGATACCAGGGAAATAATTGGCTTTGAAACAAGCGGGTAATCCCTTTGAAACGGTAGAGGAGCTGTTTTGGATCTTTCTTGAGGCATTCAAATGCCATGGAATAATAATATGGCTGATTAGTAAACTCTACTGTTGTGTTGATGATCTTTGACTCTGGGTAGTAAATTGCTGCTGGTGGCCCAAACTCCCAATGGTAATCTCCATTATAGATAATGCCTCGCAGGTCGCACCAGGCAAATGCCATGTTAAGGGCGCCGTTGGAAAACGGCCCTTTCACCTTCCCTTCTGTCATTGAGTAATTGAATGCTGCCTGGGCGCAAAAGAGCAGCAGGATTGGCACAAGGAAAAGGAATATCTTGAAGGTCGGCTTTTCTTGATAGAGCAGAGTCCAGAGCATGAATGCCGGTATAAAGAGAAGGAGGACTGGCCTGGCCAGGCTTGCCAGTGCAATGAGGAATCCGAGCAGGTAGTATGTCCTTCTCTTCTCAAGTTTGCACGTGATCAGGTAGAGGCTGATGATGATCAGTGGGAAGAAGAGGTTTTCACTCATCACGAAGATGTTCAGGTAGATATAAGGGTAGTAGAATGCATAGATCATGGATGCAATCAGGGCTGCTCGTGCGTTGGAGAGTTTTTTTGTCGTTTCAAAAATAAGATAAGTGCACAAAGCAAAAATGAGGGAATGGATGATCGGCAGGAGATAGTACTTCAGGTGATAGATCCCAAGGAGCTTGAAGATCCAGTACCATCCGGCAAGATAGATGTAATAGAACGGCGCCCACGCGGTCCACATGGTCATTTGTTTTCCATTGACAAGTGCATCTGCGTATTGGTCATAGAACGACATGTCTGAGTTGATATAATTCTGCGGTGTAGTGAAGAGGAAGATATACCCGATGCGGACAAGCAAGGAGAGGATGACAATAAGGAGGAGCAGTTTTTTCTCTTTATCCTTCTCTTTATCCATATTTTTCTCTTTATTCATACCCTCTGCCTGGTATTCCCCTTTTTATTGATTTCTGTGAATCGAATAAGCCAAGCAGATTCACCATGCCGGGTTATTGTCGCAACACTTATAAACTATAAAATTCTGGATCGTCTGTAATGAAAAAGAGGGGTCAGGTACTATCAGTAGAGTTGCTCGTAGCGCTCACTATCTTCTTTGTTATTGTTGTTGGTTTCATTGTGCTCATGACCTGGTTTTCCCCGCCGCCATTGCAGCAGTTAGAGACTGAGGCAACGCATATTGGGGAGGAAGTGACTGCAAAAGAATCATCGACACAGATCAATATTGCACCAGGTAATCAGATAGCAGAGGAGAAAGTGTATCCCCTCATCGCTGCAGAGCCAGATCCGGAAATTGCATATGAGAAGATTCGCCGCCAATTGAACATCAAGGGCGATTTCTGCATTTTCCTTCAGGATCAGAACGGGTATCTTATCCCGATGGGTGATGAGCAAGTAACAGGTATTGGCAGCCCCTCACTCCAGTTGACTCAGGATCTCTTTTGCGGCCAGGCACTGAGTGGTGGGGGTTCATCTTCTGGTGGTTCTTCTAGTTCTAGCAGTTCTTCTTCTACTTCTTCTTCTGGTTCAAGTTCTTCTTCTAGTTCTTCTGGTGGTTCTTCTAGTTCTTCTTCCTCCTCTTCTGGAGGCTCATCGAGTTCTTCTTCAAGTTCTTCTACTTCTTCTTCTAGTTCTAGTAGTTCTTCTGGTGGTTCTTCTAGTTCTAGCAGTTCTTCTTCTACTTCTTCTTCTGGTTCAAGTTCTTCTTCCAGTTCTTCTGGTGGTTCTTCTAGTTCTTCTTCCTCCTCTTCTGGAGGCTCATCGAGTTCTTCTTCAAGTTCTTCTACTTCTTCTTCTAGTTCTAGCAGTTCTTCTGGTGGTTCTTCTTCTTCAAGTTCTTCTACTTCTTCTTCTGGTTCAAGTTCTTCTTCTAGTTCTTCTGGTGGTTCTTCTAGTTCTTCTAGTTCGAGCTCTTCTTCTAGTTCTAGTAGTAGTTCCTCTTCTTCTAGCTCTTCTTCAGGTTCAAGTTCTTCTTCTAGTTCTTCTGGTGGTTCTTCTTCTAGCAGTTCTAGTTCATCATCTGGAGGACCTGCTATCTGCGGTGATGGCGCTCTTGATAGTGGGGAAGAGTGTGATGATGGGAACATAGTTGAGACTGATACCTGTTCGAATCAATGTATTCTCACTGCCTGCGGTGATGGCCTTGTCCAGTCGCCTGATGGTGAGGGCATCCAAGAGCAGTGCGATGATGCAAATACGATCAACTCAGATATGTGCTCGACGACCTGCCAGCTCACATCCTGCGGCGATAACATCATTCAATCGCCCGATGGCCAGGGTATAGCAGAACAGTGCGATGATGGCAACACCGCATCGAGTGATGGATGCTCTTCTGTCTGCCAGACAGAGACGTATCGTCTTGGATGCAGCCAGAATACGTGCGTGCAGGAGTGGTATGCTGGCGGTGTTCCTTCCTGCAATAATCCAACTGATTGCTCTTGCGGAGATGACATCTGTGAGGTATGGGAAGACCAAAGCAATTGCGCAATCGATTGTTCAGACTGGAGATATACTTGTGTGAACCAGGCTTGTCAGCGGATCCAAGAGGCTGGACAAGATATCTGTCTCCTATCTGACAGCCTCGCTTGCCTTGGCTATTGTGGTGATGGCCAGCTGAATCAGCCAAACGTGTTGGGGATCGAAGAGGAATGTGATGATGGCAATAATGTCGGCTGCGATGGCTGCAATGCAAACTGCCAGATAGAATCCGGTCAAATTACTATCCTCCAGGATTATTTTGAGCTCATCAGGGAGGAATTTGCCCATATCTATGCATCCGGCACGCCTAATTATCCTGACTATGTATGGACGTTCCTTTCGAATGAGTATAATATCTATGGCCAGCGAAATGCCTGCTCTCTTGGCAACAAGGAAACTCAAGACCCTTACTCGGTAATGACTGTGACTGCAGAGGCGCCAGGATCATGCACTATCCAGGTAGAGGACGTGGCGAATTGTGCTAAGGCAACAGCGTATGTCCTTGTCCGTGAGACCCAATGTTCTAATTTTATTGATGATGACCTCGACGGGTTCATTGATCTTGAAGATCCTGATTGTTCTGGATACTATGATGATCTCGAGTCTCATCCGGTCATAATGCCCGAATGCGCTGATGGCATTGATAATGATGAGGATGGCGATATTGATTATCCATGTGATTTTGGTTGTGAGAGCCGCTCTGATAATTCTGAAGATGGCGGCACGACGCAGTGCAGCGACAGCATTGATAATGATGCAGATGTATTGATTGACCGGTTCGATCCTGCCTGCATGTCACGGTTCATTGATAGCGAGACTGTCTGCGGTGATGATGAGTGTGATGCAAGCGAATCAATGGTCAATTGCCCCGATGATTGCAATGTGTGCGGTGATGGGTATTGCAGAGGAAATGAAAACACCATTACGTGCAGCCAGGATTGCGGCTATTGTGGCGATAGGACCTGTGGTTATGGTGAGTCGCATGCAAATTGCCCCTTTGATTGCGATGAGTGTGGAGATGGATTGTGCGGCGCTCATGAAAGCTCTCCCTCCTGCTCTGATTGCCAGGATTGCTGGTATGGCGCTTCTAGTTATTTCCCTGAATGGTGCGATGACCCGGCGAATTACTACCGTTGTCCTGATTATTGTTGGGACAGGCTTGTTCCAAGCGATTGCGGGAATGGATTCTGCAGTTTCCTCGAGCTAGAAAGCTTCATGTGGGGCAGCGGCGAGCTGTGCTGGCAGGACTGCGGCAGGTGCGGGGATACATACTGTGCACCGGATGAAAGCCCCATTACTTGTTCGATTGATTGTGCTCAGGAATATTGTGGCGATGGCACCTGTCAGCCAAATGAGATGCAAGCCTATTCCTGGCAGAGGCCTGATATCTATTGCTACAAGGATTGTCCTTATGAATATGATTACTTGTCAGAAGACACGAGCCAGTGTTCCGGATCAAGCAGTTCCTCATCAAGTTCATCTTCGAGCAGTTCCTCTGGTGGCTCATCGAGCTCTTCTAGTTCATCATCGAGTAGTTCATCAACCTCTTCCTCATCGAGTTCTTCTGGCGGATCATCTAGTTCTTCTTCTAGCAGCTCTTCTTCCAGTTCATCATCAAGCAGTTCTAGCTCTTCCTCTTCTAGTTCTAGTAGTTCTTCTGGTGGTTCTTCTAGTTCGAGCTCTTCTTCTAGTTCTAGTAGTAGTTCCTCTTCTTCTTCTAGTTCTTCTTCTAGCGGTTCTAGTTCTTCTTCTGGTGGTTCTTCTAGTTCCTCTTCTTCTAGTTCTTCTAGCTCATCGAGTAGCTCCTCTTCTTCCAGTTCAAGTTCATCTTCAAGTTCCTCGGGGAGCTCATCTAGCTCAAGCAGCTCGTCGTCTTCAAGTTCTTCAGGAGGTTCCTCCTCATCATCAAGTTCGAGCAGTTCTTCCAGCTCTTCATCATCTACTTCCTCTTCAGGAGGTTCTTCTAGTAGCTCATCTAGTTCTTCTTCAGGAGGTTCAAGCTCATCTTCAAGTAGTTCTTCCTCCTCTTCTGGTGGTACATGGGGTGAATGTTACTCGGATGGTGATTGTGAAACATCTGCTTGCATGCAGGATACATGTGTGATTCTCCTTCCTGGTACGAGTGGTTTATGCCGACATGATGCAATATCAGGGTATTGTAATTATCTAAACCAAAACAATGATGCTTGCCTTAGTACATACTGCTCGATGTACACTAATTGGATTGGCGGTGATGCTAATGGGTGTTCAGTGACCAGGAGGAATTCACCATCAGATACTTGTTCATCTAAAGCTGATGTTGGGAATTATAGATATGTCTGCGGTGATTACAACACAGTTAATATTGAATATTGTAATGATGGGGGAGAGTATTGGGCATGCCCTGACGGATCTGGTTGGCCTTATGGTACTCAATCAGACTGTCATGATAATTGTCCCGGGGATTGTTATAACGATCATATGTATCAGTGGGACTACCCCGGTACTCAAAAGGGGTCTTGTTCGGGTGAGGGTGCATCCTGTCAATATGTGGGGGATAATGGTGCTTGCAAAGCTACTTGTGTGGTTCATGTTCAGTTTGGATGTTCAATCAGTTATTCAATTGGAATGGGTTCTGGACAACAGGGCGGTGGTTGTAATTATCAACCAGCCCTCCCCCCTGACCCTTACCCATTCATGGGTAAAACTGCGGGTGAATGTGCATCAAATTGCTTAAATGCTTTTTACCAGAATCATCCTCAGGACGGACCCTGTCCACCAATACCAGGTTCCCCTCAATGCTTCCAAATGAATTCATGTTCAAACCAAGATATTCCAGGCGACGTTGCCTGCATAGAAATACCACCTCATGCAGAAATTTAGGCAGAGATGTTTAAATTCCAAAATCACCAACCAACACCTTTAAATATCCTAAATCCAAAAGAGAATTAAAAGAGATGATACATGCTATGAGAAAAGGTGCTTTGAACTTATCCATCTTCTATATACTGTTTATCATGATCCTGTTGCCTGTAGCTATTGCAGACCAAAATGTTGTTTCAACAACTTCATTTTCAACTTCACCATCAACTGGTTCTTTTGGCAGGATCGCGGCAATCAACAATCCTTCGCTCGCTGCCAATGAGCATACCTCTCTTCTAACTGTACAGGAATTAACCATCCAGGGCATTGTCCGTGATGCTGCAGGGAACCTGATGAACAACAGAAACTTAAGAGTCATCATCGGGGACCAGGCAGGAACCCCCATTGCTTCATCAGATATTCCAGTCAACGCAGGCATCTTCAACTCACTCGTTCCTTCGGATCTCACGTGCGGCCAGAACTACACGATCATCATTTCGCTCCTCACCGCAGGAGGAGATGTTGAACAACAGTTGTTCTCACAAAACTTCCTTGCCTGTGGCGGTGGCATTGCAACAAAAGGCCTCTCCGTCCAGCTTGATGCTTCGATGGCCGGCAACCTGAATGTCATTGGCAATGTGCAGGCGGGAGGAACTGTCTGTGATGGTTCTGGAAAATGCATCAGTACAATCATACCTGCAACAAGCGCGATGTGGAACAAGAGCGCCATGAACAATTCCCAAATATATTATAATGATGGGTTTGTGGGCATTGGCCTCTCGACACCTGGCGAGCGCCTTGATGTGAACGGGAACATCCTGGGAAGGGGAAGCATTAATGCGACAGGACTCATCTGTGATGGGTCTGGAAGGTGTGTTGGTGATACCACCTCTTTATGGAATCAGTCAGCAAGCCCGGCTGGTGCGATTTATTATACTGGTGGCAATGTTGGTATTGGCACCCCTGTTCCTAATGCGCGTCTGACTGTAGGTGGTGATCTTTCCCTTTGGGGTGGCAGGATATCTTTTTTTGATTCGACGGGTGATGCCCAGTCTGATCCGTATTACTTGTTGAAAACAAATAGTGGGGATGATACTAATGCTCTCCAGTTGCATATTGAGGATAATAATAATGAGTCTTTTGAGATTTGGGGGAATAACTGCGCAGCTCCTGGTGGATGTCTTGGCCCAGGTGAAAAGACTCATTATTTCCAGTCAAACGGCAATGCGTGGCATAAAGGCAATCTTACTATCGGTGGGGATTTCAGGTCTTCGGGTGCTATCTGTGATGGTTCTGGTAATTGCCTGAATGCTCTTCCTCTTCAGGTATGGAATCAGTCGGCAAGCCCGGCCGGTGCGATTTATTATACTGGTGGCAATGTTGGTATTAAGCGATCTACTCCTGGTTTTGCCTTGGATGTTGTGGGTAGGTCTCGGATTACTGAGGGTTCTGATAGTACTGCTGGATTGTGGTTTGCCAAGACTCAAGGTGAGGCGCATGGTCAGGGGTTTGTTGGTTTGACGAATGAGAACAATCTTGGTCTTTATGGGATTAATGGTGCCGGGTGGGGTCTTGTATTGAATACAACAAGCGGTAATGTAGGTATTGGCACGTCTTCTCCTTCAGCAAAGCTTGATGTGAAGGGTGGTGCTGTTCTCACTGATCGTGTTTTTGGTTTTTCTGCTGTTCAGCAGGGTAACTCTTCTGTTGGTGTGTTTATTTCTGCTCCGGTTTCTCAGTCTATGGGATTTTTTACTAATTCGGGGGAGAGGGTTCGCATTGATTCTTTAGGTAATGTCGGTATTGGAACAACAACGCCGCTTTCTCCCTTTGATGTCAATGGATCAATCGTTATGTCACAGCATCCCTTCAATCTTCTTTATATCAGCCAGACAGAACCGGCAGGGTCGGATGATGCTGAGATTCGTCTTGTGAAAAGATCCAACCCAAATATTGTTAGTACAAAAATAGTGCTGCAGGGGTATAGTGAAGGTACAGGAGGAAACCTAGATTTTTATACAAAAGAGAATGACCCTAACGCCCCCTTAAAATTGGCAGTGAGGTTTAACGAGAGTGGCGCGGTAGGGATTGGCACGCCATCTCCAAAAGCCCTCCTCCATATTACTGCTGATAATATCACCTACCGGGGAGAAAGCTTCATCATTGAAACGGCCCTGCCAAGGATAATCCTAAAAGACAAAGACTCTGCAGGAGCAGGGGTCAATAAGATGGCCATCCGGTCAGGGGATGAGAATCGTGATGGCTTTGCTATCCAGGGAAGCAATGATGCTGGAACCGGGTGGAATGATCTTGTGTTTGTGACCAGGCAGGGGAATATGGGTGTTGGGACAACCTCGCCTGGGGCAAAGCTCACTGTTTCCTCCCCTGCTGGACAAGGGGATGCATTGTTGCTTCTCGAAGATACACTGCACAACCACAAATTGCTTATTGGTACAGATTCAGACCTGCCAAATTTCATCAGGATAAGGCCCTATGGGACTGATACTGGTCTGGCCATCACAAACAATGGTGACACGATAGGAGTGTTTGTGAGCGCAGCTCCTGGAGCAAATGTTGGGATCGGGACAGCTGCTCCTGGCAATGATAAGCTGGATGTTCGGGGACGTGCATATTCCTCTGGTGGCTGGCAGACAACTGATGCTGATTATGCAGAATGGTTTGAGAAAGAGGAGCCCTCTGTGCCCGGTGACAGTATCGGTATAAACCTTGCAACGGGAAAAGTGAGAAAATTCCAATCAGGAGACAAGTTCCTTGGCATCCATGCTTCCTCGCCAGGTATTGTCGGCAATCGTCTTGCAGAGGATGATGCAGATATGGAAAAGACCCACACGCTCGTGAGCCTTCTTGGACAGGTTGATGCAAATTTAGAACAGGCAGTGCTCAATGGCCGGGTCGTCTCAACGGTCGATGGCCAGTATATCGGTCTCTTGTTGAGTGATGGCCGCATTTTTATTGGCAGATAACCAATAATTATTTAAACTACCACCGCCCAAAACTGCTGGGGTTAGCATGGTAAAAAAGTTTCTTTTGATCATGGTCTTTTTGGGAATGGTAAGTGTTGTCCTGGGCCAATCTGCAAACCAACCGCCATTCCAGGCAACGGTTATTGCTCAGTGTTCAGCGAATATCACTGAAAACCTTTGTGTCGAATCCGCCCCCATCATCTGGAATGTGCAAATTTCAAACCTTGATGATTCGCCAATCAACATCTCTGGCATGTTCATCATGGATACTGCAAATATCTTGCTTGCCGGTGACCAGGTTGAGGGGATCATTCCTCCAGAGCAGACTGCAGATGCTCAATTAAAGGGGATCGTTCCTCCGCCAACAAGAGGCTCTACATTATATTACCAATTCTGCGCTCTTGTGGATGGCAAGATTAGTTGTGACCAGTCTCCAAGGTCATTGGTGGTCATGCCTCTCACCGAAGTGGAATGTGTCCAGAATGCGACATGCGGCCAATCTGCAGCATGCAGTAATTTTAAATGCATCCCAAAGCAATCTTTTCCCTTCTTTCCCGTGATGAACTTTGTCTTTGGCCTCGTCATCATCCTCCTCCTCTTGCGGCTCTCAAATATCAAACACAAATAATTTTTCTGTTATCCCGAAACACTTAAATACTCTCTATCTCTAGATAACATATGAGGAAAAAACTGGTGATTCTCTTAGTAGTGTTCTTGACGACATTCTTCATGGTGCATGCATACGAGAGGATTGTCTATGATCCCAGTAATACTGTCTCCCAGCCAAGACAGGTTCCGCTCTCACAGCAGGCAGTAATCACAAGATCTGTCCAGACTGAAAATCCTGAGGTTGTAGCATTAAAAAAAGCGAATAATGTTCTCCTTGCCATCTGCTTTATCTTGATGCTCGTTGTCATTTTTCTCGGTGTGAGGCTTCAGCAAAAAGCAGCTCCTGTCATGGATAAGTATGAAAAACTGATCAGAAAGGTCAATAGGATACTGAAGGAATAAAAAATTCCTTTTTCTGAAAGTATAATTCTGAAGGGATAAAAAATTCCTGTTTCTTTAGGTATAATCCTGAAGGAATAAAAGATTCTTAAAAATCCTGATTTTTGACGAGCAAAAACGACATGATGATAAGCAGGCAGAGGTATCAGAGAAAATCCATAACTTTTTAAACCTTAAATCCTGTTGTTTCTCGGAAAATGTATAAAAAGGGGTTTCAAGCAGTCTTAGTACTCTACGTTATTGTTATCCTTCTTCTCCCTCAGGGATTTTCCCTGCCGCAAACAGAGAGTGCTGTGATCTCACAGAGCGCTTTTCCTTCTGGTGTTTTTGGAAAAATTGGACAAAAACAGAGTGAAACAACATCACTCTCTCAGGGATCCACGCCTCTCCTCCAGGTTATCACGGAGGATATAGTCGGGCAGGGCCAGGCTGGCCAGTATGAGATTTGCCTTGGTGGTGTTTGTTATCTGAGCGGACAGCAGCAGGGATCTTCGCCGCCAGGACCCCAGCACCTAAATCTTCCTATTCTCCCGACGGAATATTATTCTCCAAACCTTCTCCTCTTTCAAAACCAAACAGATTCAGTAAACATAGTCTTTAGCATGGGCTATGAGCCTGTTGGTGTGTTCAACCAGTCAGGTCTTCCTTCTCTTTGCCTCGGGTTTGTCTGCGTCTATCAAACTTCTCTGAGCTCAGCAAGAAATTGCTTTGATGATGGTATCTGTCAGATTGGCTGTAATGCGCCAAACGATCCTGATTGCATGGGCCCTCCCCCCTGCTCATCAACAAATGATGGTATCTGCCCCCCTTGGTGCTCTGTCCAAAATGATGTCGATTGTGTCTGGGCCTGCAATAATGTCTCCGCGGATGGGAATTGCCCAGCTGCGTGCACTGCAAACAACGACATTGATTGCCGTCCGAGCTTATGCGCTCAAGCCTCCACTCCTGGCTGCTGCGGCGATGTTGACTTTGAATGCAGGGATTGTTTTTCCTTTGATCCAGATTGTGATACTTCCTGTTCTGGCCCCTGGCGTGATGGGATCTGTCCTGCGTCATGTGATTTTTCAGCTGATCTGGATTGCCCGCCGCCAGAATGTCTCCCTGATAACAATTGTCCGGTAACATGCTCGATCATGAATGATCCAGACTGTGATCCCAGTGATTGTTCTGGGGTGATATCTGACAATAATTGTCCGCTCGCCTGCACCCCCTCAAACGATATTGACTGCAGGGAGAGGGGATGTGTTGATGATGATTTTCTTTGTCCAATCGGCTGCAATGCAGGGACCGATAATGATTGCGCGCCAGGTGAGTGTTCTGGAATTATCTCAGATGATCTTTGCCCTGCTGGATGTGATAGCACGAATGATATTGATTGCGCTCAATCCTCCTGCCCTCCAGGTGACTTGTTTTGTCCAATAGGGTATCATGCAGGCAATGATTACGATTGCGCTCTTCCTGATAGTTGCTCCGGGATAATAAAGGATGCTGTTTGCAATCCTGGCTGCACGTCCTCAAATGATGCAGACTGTGATGCGCCTGCATGCGTCAATAATGATCATATCTGCCCGATTGGCTGCACTGCAGGGAATGATAATGATTGCATGCCAGGCAGTTGTTCTGGTATATTATCAGATGATACCTGTCCAGCCTGCTGTGATGAGAGCAATGATATTGATTGTATAATGAGGGATGAGCCCTGCCAGGATTTTGATGGGGTCTGTCCGATTGGCTGCACAGAGCTCACAGACAATGATTGCTATTCTCATACCGTGCTTGATATGCCTCTGGAGGAGGGTTCATGCTCATTTATCAATGAGCCGGTGACGATCGGAGACTTATCGTTTGAGACTGGTTTTTATGAATGTACTGACCCTGGCAGCTTTGTCCAGGATCATTCTCCTTATGAGAATCATGGCGACCTTGTTGGGGGAAGGGCAAAAGGCCAGCTGCTCGCTGGCATCGGATTGTCTGCTGGTGACCATATCACCATTCCTTATGAGAGGAGCCTTGAGCTTGGCTCTGCCACAATAAAACTTTGGATAAAACCGCTCATGCAAGCAGACCAGGTTCTCATCGATCTTGATGGCTCCTGGAGGCTTTCTTTGCTGGTTGATGGCTCTCTTCGGATGAATCAACCAGGACTCTCTGAGAGCATGTTCCAGACCGGGCAGGGAGTCATCCCGATGGGTGTATGGACCATGGTCGCGTATACATATGATCAGGAGAAAAATGAGTCTTGGTTCTTTGTCAATGGCGAGCCTCTGCTCTCTCAAACAGTCTCTGGTATCTATGCCCTGGCAGGTGGGCAGCTCACGATCGGTGCTGATAATTCTTTATCATCCCCTTTTACAGGACTCATCGACCAGGTCCTGATTATGAGGCGTGCACTTGATGCAAGCGAAGTAAAATCGCTTTATACCACTGAGGCTTCCTGTATTAGTGGTGATGACTCATGCCCTCTTGGCTGCAATGATGCGATGGATGATGATTGCTTGTTCTCCTGTTCCGGTATGACTCCAGACAATGTGTGTACCCCTTCCTGCACTTCAATGAGTGAAGTTGATTGCAAAGGTCCCATATGTGCTGATAATGATGATCTCTGCCCGATCTGGTGCAATACCCGGTTGGATAATGATTGCCTCCCTGATCAGTGTTCTGGCACGTTTGCAGATGGACTTTGCCTGGAAGGATGTGATTCAACCGTTGATGTTGATTGCAGCTGGCCGGTATGCACCAATGAAGCAATTGACTATCGCTGCCCGATCATGTGCAATGAGAACATGGATATGGATTGCGGGTTGATCCCACCTTGCGTTTCTGATGATAGTGAGTGCCCGGTTGGGTGTGATGCAGCAACTGACAATGACTGTGGTCAGCCTGGTCCGGCAGCGTGCATTGATAATGACACCATCTGCCCGGTTGGGTGTGATGAGATCACTGATAATGACTGCTGGCAGACTATCCTTCTGGATGTTCCATTTGAAGGTACAACGAGGGGAAATGCAGGTGAATATGCTTGGCTGGATTCTCTTATCCAATACCAGCATGGCAAAGTTGGGCAATCTGTCTTGTTTGATGGTTCCTCATCTCTTTCATATCCCACAAGGGGCGATGCTCTTCTCAATGCCAACGGGACGATGATGACCCTGAGACGTTCAGAGTATATGCAGGATTCTGAGGGAAATTATTCTTTGCTCCTCAGCATCAGGGGACAAGCGATGGGTGTTGATACTTTTGATGGTTCTCTCCTGCTGAGGCGGGCGGGCGCCTTTCGCATCCGGCCAATGAATCTTGGCCCCGGAGATGTTATAAACATCGGCGCGCAAACGCTGACAGGTTCAGATAATGATGTATGGTTCCCTATGAACAAGTCATTCTCTTATTCATTCCAAGCATCTTCCCCAAAGGGGTTTGATATCGAAATAGGAGACGCTGGCAGATTTGCAGATGTAATGATTGATTCAGGTTCCCCAGGCGCAACAATACCCTATTTTATGGGCAAAGAGTTCATCACGTCGGCAGGCCCAGGAACCCTTGATATCAACCTGATCGATGATCGGATAAAGAATCTGGATGATGCGGCAGGAACGATCATGTTTTACATGCTTCCCTCATGGAACTCTACATCAGCATGCCCTGAGTGCGGGCTATTTTCTATGGTCCTCGATGAAGAAAATAATCTAGGCATCACTGCTTCAAATGGCAAAGTGAACCTTATCAAGGATGGAACTATCATCCTGTCCCAGCCGCTCAGCAACCCTATGGGGTACTGGCATCATGTGGCAGCATCATATGATGTGGGCATTGGGGAATATCAGCTCGTCATCGACTGCTTATCTGAGAATCATACCACTTCACCAGCATCTTCCCTGTCCTTGAGTCAGGAGATGACAATAGGCAACACGGATGATGGATTGAATCCTGCCTTGGTTGCAATCGATGAGCTCAAGATATTTGGGTCAAGGCTCACAGAAGGGGATATTTGCGATGAGTATTGGAAAAGCCCTCACCCAAAGGCGCAGATCTTCCTCAATACAACAAGTGATCTCTTCCTCTTCAATGAGCCAATAGCCTTCACCCCTGATTCTATTATCACAAATGTTGGCAATGTGAACCTGACGGGAAGGTTAAAAGTTGAGGTCGATCGGAATTTCCATGATTTCGCAATTGATGTTCCCTTGCTAGAGGCAAGCGAGCGGACCATCCAGCCAAATGAGACCCTCTCGCTGGCAGAGCTATTCAACATTGTCCAATATAAGATGGCACTGTATCCGGGGATGTATAATGTGACCGTCTCTTTCATTGATGCAGGCGGGCTGGTAATCGAGACAGAATCAGGGCCTCTTACCTCCAGTAACTTGTTTTATCTGGACTACAATGATTCCTCTCCAGACGACCTTATTCTTCCTTTTGAGAGCACAACTTGGCCTCTTGTCGGGATGGGCGGGGAATGGCCGCTCTATAACATGACAACCCAGCAGGATATCACTCAGGGAGGTGGACGGGTTGGCAGGGCCATCCAGATGGATGGAAACGATACGCTGCGATATAAGACAGGCTTGAACATGAATCAGTCTCAAGGCACCATCATGATGTTTGTCAAGCCCGGCAGCATAGGGCTTGACGAGAAATACCTATTTGATGAGGATAGTGCTGCTGCAGTCAGAATTTGGCAGAAAAATGATCTGGTGTTAGCGGAGGTGGATGGCAATACCCTCCAGGCAGCAGTTCCCTGGGATAGTGAAGTATGGTCTCATATCGCCCTCACTTGGGACACAGAGAATGATGCTATCAAACTCTACATTGATTGCAACCTGGAAGCAGAAATCTCTCCAGCATCACTCTCCATGTCAGCAATCGACAGTTTCTTGAGCATTGGGTCTACTCATGAAGGGACAAAGAGCGCGAATGCTTCCCTGGACCAGGTAAAGATATTTTCAAAGGTGCTTTCGGGAGATGAGATTTGCTGGGAGATTGGCCCCCCTGTTGGCTATGAATGCCAGCCTGACTGCACGTTCGCAACAGATGATATCTGCCATGCTGAGTGCCAGGGACAAAGCAGCTGCCAGTTTGCAACGCCAGCAGCCCAAAGCCTATGTGATGAACAGCTGCAAGGCTTTGAGATGGAGTCAAATGGCAGTATTGTGGAATGCTGCACTGGGCCACTTGTTCAAAAGGATTTGTATAAAATTGACCTCACCCTCAATGATATTCCTCATCTAATCACCAAAAAACAAGTTGTTTATCGTAAAGGCAAGCCAGTGGAATTGGTCATTGTCAGCTATGAGGGTCCCTGATGGGAAAGAAAGGATATTTCTTCGTGCTAGACATGCTCTTTGGAGTCACCATCCTGCTTGTCGGGATATCCCTCATTTTTACTAATTATATCTCTGCTCCATCCTCAGTGCAGTCCCAGTCATATGCACAGGATCTGCTCACGTTCCTTGGTACTGACTTGATAAAATATAACTCTGATGTGAAGCATCAGATGGTACTAGATGGGAAGATAAGCGACCAGCAGCACACCATTGCCCAGCAGCTGGGTATTTGGCAGTTCCTGTTTGACGAGGGGTCTTGTCCAGAATGCAAAGAGGATATGGCGTTCCTTGTGGATGATGTCATGAGCCAGATAAGCAACCCCACATATGGGGTAGAGCTCTATTTCCAGGAAGCGCATATAGAGAGCAATGAAGAAAACGATGAGGTCGTGTATGCTGACCCTCTTTTCATCTATTCTAGCGAAGGCGTGGAAGGATCATATAGCAAGAGCCAGCAGGTGATCGTGTCTTCTCAGATCGTGATTGCTGACTATCAGAACCAGGACATCATCGGGCCATATATCATGAAGGTGTTTGTATGGGAGAAATGAGGAAGAGCAGGAAAGGCATATTCTTTACCTTGACAGCAATACTTATCACTGCATTTTTCCTGTTGACAATTCGAAATAACCAGGTTCCGGTAGATGATGTCCAGCAGATTCGCATCCAGCTCGTGCATGATTTTCTTGCGGCAACAGAGCAAAGCTATGCAAAAGAATATCTGGAGATCTCCGCGGTCAAGGCGCTCAGGGCGTATGATCAGGTCATTCTCAGCAGGGAAGGGACTGGCCAGGATCCATACCCTACTCATGTTGAGGGGGAATTTTCCACTTTTCTCGTTGAAATGATGCGTGATGGTTATGCCCCCGGTTCATCAACTCTGCATCCAATCATGGATGGCAATACGCTTGATGCCAGATTCAATGAGCTCAGGATGATTGGAGAAGACCTTCTCAGTATTAGCCTTGATCTGTCAATGAGTGACATTACTATTTCTCAGGCCTCCCCTTGGATAATTACTGTGACAGGGAAGCTATCTTACCATGCAGAATCTCCGGGTCTTGGGCTCTGGCAAAAAGAGTCGATTATCGCTTCAAACATCTCAATTGAAGGCTTTGATGATCCATTATATAGCGCTCATGGGCTGGCTCATCCGATCAAGAAATCAGTTGTTGTTGACTGGAGCCAGGACACAAGAGCTGCTGTGACTCAGCATTATCTTGATACTACTTATAGGAGCTACCCTGCTGCCCCTTCATTCTTGGGAAGATATTATGGCAGCACTTCCCCTAGCCCCTTTGGGATAGAATCAATTATCCGTCCGGCGAAATTTGGCCTTTCACAGGACTTTGTCAGCTATGCAGATTACATCTACTTCACGTGTGGCATCGGTGATCCATCGTGCAGAGGCTGTGATAAGGTATATATGGTATATCCTAACAGGATTCCTTTTGTCACAGAGCCAGTATACCTTGATGAGGAGCATATCCTCTCTTATTCGATTTATGAATCAGAGCCAGCATGCCCAGTGTGAGTATCTCGATTGTCCAGGTATCACAAAATTGTCCCGGCATCACAAAAAGCAATCCACCACCGACATAGGCTACAGAGGATCTCTTATAGGCTATTCCTGGCCTTTATGACGCCTCATCGTTGAATGTTGCCGTGAAAGAATTCTTGTATTGATAATGTCTGATGGGGTCATATCAGCTCCGCAACATTTATAAACCTCTAAAGATAGGATTAGTGAAAAAGAGGGAGTTTGCATATCTTATGGCTGACACACAGATCACTACAAAAGTCGATGAGCTCATGGCCTTATTGGAATCAGTGGAAAAGATTCCCCTTTCTGATGCTGCAAGGCGGATCAATATGTCAGAGGCAGTTGTCCAGAAATGGGTAGATTTTATGGTTCAGGAAAAGAAGATCGGTGTTGAGTATCATCTGACAACGCCCTATATCTTCCTTATCCGGGACACGTTCTCTTTCATCTCTAAAGAGGAGTTTTTTAAAAAAGCGAAAATGCGGGGAGTAGAAGAGCCGCAGGCTGCCATTCTCTGGCAGCGGTATCTCAACGAGAATAAGGACCTCATCAGGAGGTCATTTTTTGAGCATGCAAGGGCAAAAAAATTAAAAAATGTTGGTGAGGAGTGGAAAAAATTTGAGGCAGCCCACTTATAGAACATGGATATAGACAAATTTTTAGATGAGCAGGTTGGGAAGAAAGACGCTCCAAATCAGCAAAGCGCAAAGCCGGCAGGAGGAATGGCTAAGCTGCCGCCTTTTAGCGCGACAACTGATGAGGATATATACCTTCAGAACTACCCCAAGATGAAAGAGATGATGGCAATGATCCTTGCAAGAATAAAAAGCGCAAAGAATGCCCTCAAATCTGGCGGCGTGAAGAGTGCTTCTGATCATTACCAGGGGGCAAATGACCTCTTTTCCAAGTTCCCTCATGGGTTCTTAGAGGAGAAATATACCCTCCAGCAAGAGCTCATCTCCTGCTATCGGGAGCTCACAACCGCTTTGTATCAAAGTGTCAAAGAGAGGAATGGCAAATTGCGAATGGAGATTGGCAAGCTCTCTAGCAAGATTGAGCTGCAACTCTCATCCAAGAGATATGATTTGGCCAAAAAGACGCTAGGAGATCTCCATGAACTGTTCAATAGGGTGCCATCAGATGATGTCAAGCAGCGCATTGATCTGTATAAGAAGGTAAAGAAGGTAACTGAGGAAGTGAGCCTGCATGTTGATATCCAGGTGATGCAAGAGAAGCTGAGAGCATACGAAAATGGGTAAGGTGGCAAATGGGTAAGGTGGCTATTGAATCATACACAATCAAGTTCGAGCAGATTGAGGTAGGCATTGCAATAGAGCGGACAGATGAGGATTTTGTTCCCCATTATATCGCTGAGGTGACGAATGTATCAAAACCAACTCTCCTTATCCTGGATAATATCCGGGAAGAGTTCATCAATAAGTCTAAACTTTCCACCCAGAAGGCCGTGGCTGGTATAAAGGATCGGTTCAAGAATGAGATTCGCTCGATCCTCAATGAATATTTTCCAGACCTGGATAACCATAAGATCGAATTGCTCGTAAATTATGTGATTGAGCAGAATCTTGGCCTTGGCCATGTTGAAGTGCTTCTGAGGGATCCAGCGCTAGAAGAGATTGTCATCAATAATTCTTCTGATCCAGTCTGGGTCTATCATCGCAAGCATGGGTGGTGCAAGACAAACATCACCATCCCTGATGAGGATAGGATCCGGCATTATTCAACGCTCATTGGCCGTGACATAAACAAGGAAATAACACTCCTCAGTCCATTGATGGATGCTCATTTAAAGACGGGGGATAGGGTGAATGCAACGTTGTATCCTATCTCCACAAAGGGCAACACGATCACCATCAGGAAGTTTGCGGCTGATCCCTGGACGATCACCGATTTCCTCAATTCCGGGACAATAGATGCTGATGCCGCCGCATTGATCTGGCTTGGGATCGAGCATGAATTATCTATCCTCATTGCGGGAGGCACCGGTTCTGGAAAGACAAGCATGCTCAATGTCATCGCCAATTTCCTGCCTCCAAATCACCGCGTCATCTCTATCGAAGATACGCGGGAGCTCACCCTTCCAAATATGCTCCACTGGGTGCCTCTTGAAACAAGGCTTCCAAACCCTGAGGGAAAAGGGGAAGTATCCATGCTCGACCTGCTCGTCAATTCTCTTAGGATGCGCCCAGACCGTATTGTTGTAGGGGAGATTAGGAGGAAGAAGGAAGCGGAGGTGCTCTTCGAAGCAATGCACACCGGCCATTCCGTCTACGCGACCATCCACGCAAATACTGCGCCAGAGACAGTAGCCAGGCTCACCAATCCGCCAATCGATGTGCCAAAGCTGATGCTGGCATCCTTGTCTATGATTATTGTCCAGAACCGTGACAGGAAGACAGGGAAAAGAAGGACGTTTCAGGTAGCTCAGGTCACCTCGGCAGGTGATGCCCAGGTGATTATGCAGTATGACATCAAGACGGACAAGCTCAAGAAGGTAAAAGAGCCAAATGTTCTCTACGAAACGCTGGGGTTGTATACCGGGATGTCAAAGGAGCAGGTGAACAAGAATCTCGCAGAGAAAAAAAAGATATTGGCATGGATTGTCCAGAAAAAGATAAAGAACGTGCATGATATCGGGCTTGTCGTTTCATTGTATTATCAGGGGAAATCTATCTCTGACTTTGAGCAGGCGCTGCGGGGGAGGGTATGACAAAGATCGTTGACATGATCCTCAGGAAATATCCCCTCCTCAAGGATCAATTAGAGATCGCTCACCTGCCATTGAGTCCAAGACGTTTCGTCCAGCAATGCCTTTCAAACACCCTTGTTTTTGCTCTGATGCTCACGCTTGTTGGTTTTTTCTTATTCAGCAAGGTCATGCCTCTCTGGGGATACCCTCTTGTCTTTGTCCTCTTGTTCTTGTTTTTCTTCCGGTTTTTCATGAACCTCCCTGTTGTTTATATCAGGAGAAGGCAAAGGGACATCGATCGGGAGGTGCTCTTTGCCGGCAGGTTCTTGCTCATAAAGCTTCGCTCTGGCATCCCCATCTTTAACACTTTTATAGAGGCGTCAAAGACATATGGTGTTGGGGCGAAATATTTTAAGGAGATCGTAGATGACGTGAATACGGGCATGCCGATTGAGAAGGCAATGGATCGGGCGATAAAATATTGTGCGTCAAGGAAATTGAGGAAAATCCTCACGCAGGTCAATAATGCTCTTCGCCTGGGAATCGATGTTTCTGGACCATTGGAATCAGTCCTAAAAGAGCTGACAGCAGAGCAATTCTCAGAGATTCAGGCTTATTCCAAGAAGCTCAACTCTGTTTCGTTGATCTATATGCTGATGGCTATTCTTGTGCCGTCGATTGGGGTCACTTTTGCGATGGTGATGGTAGGACTCACTAACTTAAGGATTGATAGTGTCGTGTATGTTCTCATCATCGGCATGATTGCATTTATCCAGCTGGTTTTCATATCCATCTTCAGGAACATTCGGCCGGCGGTGAATCTATGAAGCTGATTTTCTCTGAGGTCTTTGGAAAGGCATTCATTCCAGAAAAGGTTCGGCCGAACTTGCGGTCATATCTGTTGAAGGCTGGGTATGTGGATATCCCTTATGGCATGTTTGGCAATTTCTTTTACTTAACCCTTGTCCTCACCGGCATTTCGTTCGTCATGTATCTCCAACCCTTGATGCAGGGGTTTTCTCCAATAAAGGCTGCTTTATTCTCATTCCTTGCTTGGTTTGGTGTCCAGCTTGCCCTTGCCGTCTTTGTGATGTTTGGCCTGATGTTTTATTTTGATATGGTCATCTATCAGAGAACCAGGGCCATGGAGGAGGTGCTCCCTGACTTCCTGCAGGTGGTGTCTATCAACCTGAGGGGCGGGCTGTCTTTTGAAAATGCGCTCTGGCAGGCGATCCAGCCGCAGTTTTCCACGCTCTCAGTTGAGATTGATCGGGTGGCAAAGAAAGTGATGACTGGCCAGGACCTGGCAGAATCCCTCCAAATATTCGCTGATAGTTATGACAGCCCAACACTAAAGCGGGTCATCGCTCTTATCATCAGCGAGGTGGGATCAGGAGGAAGAGTAGCAGACCTTCTCGACAGCATAACTGATGATCTGCGGGAGGTAAAGGCGCTAAAAAATGAGATGGTGGCAAGCGTTGTTTCCTATATCATCTTCGTCTCTATCATCGTTGTCTTTATCGCCCCTTTCTTGTTTGCCGTCTCTCACCTTCTCTTGTCTATTATCAGTAAGATCGGGGCAAAGGTTGGCGCTAATTCCTATTCAACCGTTGTCAATGTGCCGTTGAATTTCTCCAAAGTGTCAATCAACCCTGATGAATTCAAGGTATTTGCGATGTATGCGCTCGGGACAATCTCTCTCTTTTCTTCAATGATTGTCTCCATCATTGAGAAGGGAGACATCAAAGGAGGGATAAAATACATCCCGATCTTCGTCCTTGGCTCGCTTTCAGTCTTCCTGGTGGTGAGCCACTTCATCGCGGGATTTATGCCCAAAGTATGAAACAAGAAAAACCAAAATCAAGCGAGGAACCATCCATCCTGAAAAAGCCCCAGATGATCCATTACATCGAGCCCCATTCCTTTTCTGCAAAGCAACCAACTCTAGCGTCGATGGGCCAATCTTCTAAAAATCTGACAAGAGGCCAGGCGCTAGCTGATCTTGTCACAAAATTTGGTGGGAGCTGGACATTCATCTCCCTGTTTGCGGTCTTCCTCATCGTATGGATCATTATCAACGTGTGGATCACAAGAACATATAGTGACATGATCGTTCATGACCCTTTCCCTTTTATCCTCCTCAACCTCATGCTCAGTTGCCTCGCTGCCCTCCAGGCGCCAATCATCTTGATGAGCCAGAATCGTGAGGCAGAGCGGGACCGCGCGAGGGCAATTTTGGATTATGTCATTAATAGGCGGGCAGAGTGGGAGGTAGAGAATATGCAGCAGGACTTGGATGAGATCAAGATCCTCATCAAGAATCTCTGTGTCGACAGGGGCTTGCCAACCAGAATCAAGCTGATAAAGAGAAAGCTAAAAAAGAAGGCGAAAAAGTAATTCTGAGGATGGTTCTAGTGGTTGAGGAGGGTTCTAGTGGTGGGAAGGCTGATGTGCTGTGCCCCTCCAGGTCCAAATACCCTTCGTAGTTTCCATGAGCACAACAATGGAAAATGAGGTCATGAGCAATATCCCCCAGTCTGCAAGAGACAAGGGAACAGTGCCAAAATACGTACTGAGTGGTGAATAGATGACTACTGCCTGGAGGAGCACTGATAAGCTGATTGCAAGGAAGAGCCAGGGGTTGTTGAAGAATTCTTTTCGAAGGATTGTTCCATGGAATTTTGCATTGAAGACATGGACGAGTTGGAAGAGGACGAGCAGGGTAAATGCCATAGTTCTCGCATAAGCGATGCCTCTTGGGATAAAGAAAGAAAAGACGAGCAATGTCCCAATCGCCATGAATATCCCAATGCTGATCATTCCAGCCATGCCGGCAAACGTGATGATGCCTGAATCCTTTTTTCTTGGCTTATCCTGCATCGCAGAAGGGTCTCCTGGCTCCATGCCCAGTGCGAGTGCTGGCAGGCTGTCAGTGAGCATGTTCATCCATAAGATCTGGACGGCGATCAAAGGCAGGGGAAGTCCGATCATGATTGAAAGGAAGATTGTGATCACCTCTCCAAAATTGCATGAGAGCATGAAAAAGACGAATTTCCGGATGTTGTCAAAGATATACCGTCCTTCTTCAACCGCATTGACGATGGAGGTGAAATTATCATCGAGCAGGACCATCTCTGATGCTTCCTTTGCAACATCTGTTCCTGATAGGTTCATGGCAATGCCAATATCTGCCCGTTTGAGGGCTGGTGCATCATTTACCCCATCGCCGGTCATGGCAACGACATGGCCTTTCTTTTGGAGCGCTTTTACGATCCGAAGCTTATGCTCAGGATTCACGCGGGCAAAGATCCCTGTTTTTTCAACCTTCTCTTCTAGTTCCTGATCGGTTATCTCTTCGAGTTCCTGGCCTGTGAGAATCTCCCCTTCAATGGAGAGGTGCGATGCAATGGCGCTGGCCGTTGCTGCATGATCGCCCGTCACCATCTTTACGCTGATGCCTGCAGCTTTGCATTTTTCGAGAGCATTGAGGACTTCTTGCCTCGGTGGGTCAATCATCGCCTGCATGCCGATAAAGCAGAGGGCGTCTTCTGAAGGGCCGTCTTTTTCTTTGATATCCTTATAGGCAAAACCCAGGACACGAAGGGCTTGGCTGGCAAAGTGGTGGTTCATCTCAAGGATTTTTTTCTTCTGGGAGATGCTCATCTTTGCTGGCTTTCCATCGATAAGGATATGCGTGCAGCAGGGAAGCATCATATCAACAGCGCCTTTCGTATATTGGCGTATCCTTTTCTTCTCTTTGTGGACCGTGCTCATGCGTTTTCGCTGCGAATCGAAGAGGAGCTCATTGATGCGCGGTGAACGAAGGTTCTCTTCCTCCTGTTCTATCCTTCTTTTTTTGGCTGAGATGAGTAAAGCAGCTTCCGTTGGGTCCCCAATGACATTGTTTCCATCGAATCGGGCATCATTGCAAAGCACTCCTGCCTGGAGGAGGAGCCCTATTCCCTCAGGCTGATCAGAGAATGTGCCTTGTGCATGATACCCGGCACCTGTCACATTGACAATTGTGTTGTTCACATAAATGGAAGAGACAGTCATCTCATTCTTCGTGAGTGTCCCGGTCTTGTCGCTGCAGATGACTGTCGTGCAGCCAAGCGTCTCTACCGAAGGCAGTTTCCTGATCAATGCATTTTTCTTGACCATTTTTTGCATGCCAATAGAGAGCGAGATGGTAACGATCGCTGGCAGGCCTTCAGGGATGGCTGCAACGGCAAGGGCGATAGCAGTGATGAGAAGCTCTGTCCTTGATGTTGTCCCGTTCTTTAGGATGCTAAAGGCAAAGATGATGATGCAGATGACGATGACGATGATGCCGATGAGCTTTCCAAGCTTATCGAGCTCTTGTTGCAGGGGGGTTGGCTCTGGATTTTCTCTTGTCACCATCTTGGCAATAGATCCAAGCTCTGTTTCCATGCCCGTCCTGGTAATCACCACACTTCCTTTTCCTTTTGTGGCAATTGTTCCCGCAAAGACCATGTTCTTGCGATCGCCCAGCATTGTTTCTGGAGGGAGTTCCTTTGAATGTTTTTTTACCGGCATTGATTCCCCAGTGAGAGCTGCCTCCTGGCATTCGAGGTTGATCTCTCCAACTATTCTCCCATCTGCAGGGATCTTATCTCCTTCAGTGATGATGATGCAATCGCCCGGCACAACCTCTTCACTGGTGATGATCACCTCTCTGCCATCACGAAGGACTTTTACATTCACTTTTGTCATCTTCTGGAGGGCATCAATTGCTTTTTCTGCCTTATATGACTGGAAGAATCCTATTGCTCCATTGATAATGAGTACAGCCACGATCACTTCAGCTTCCAGTACCTGGCGTTCCACAATGGAGATGACCGCCGCGATGATCAGAATCCAGACAAGAGGGCTTGCGCATTGCTCGGCGATGAGCCTGAAAATGCTGATAGGTGATTCTTGCTTGAGGACATTTGGCCCATGTTCTTTTAGCCGGTGCATTGCTTCTAGAGAAGACAGCCCCTGCCTGCTTGTATGCAATAGCTTGTAGAGTTCGGGTGCAGAGAGTGTGTGTTCGTCTTTCATTGTTGATAGTGCAAGATGAGTCTGATTATTCCAGCAAGAACAGCAAAGATCGCGCTAAAAGCGATAAAGACGCCAAGAGATGAGAAAAGGTAAAAGCCTGCCAGCATGGAACCGCCAGAACAGCTGGTGATGATGCCTGGGTAATAGCAGGTAATCCTCTTGGTGTGTATCAAGGAGAGTATGCCAAGATAGAGAAAAAAGCAAATGCCTATGATCATTCCGCCGAGTATTCCTTTTTTCACTGGCAGGATGCCGGTTGATCCTTGAGGGGCGAATGTTTCTCTCACCCATTCCTTCAGCCTTCGTGAGTCCCTCTCATGAATGTGGGGGATATCATGTTGTTTCTGCATGACCGAGGAGAATGCTTCACTGATAATTCCCTCTTCATATCCATGATCAAGCAGCGCTCTCTTAATAGTATGGAGGGAGAATCCTTTTGCAATTTCCTTATTAATATAGGCAATAAGATCTTTATTCATAGGCGAGCACCAATAGTTCGAAGGAGATAGATATAGAACAGGATAACAAAACTGATGAGGATGATAAAACTAATGGCAATGATGATTCGGACATGATGTTCCCCCTTTTTTTTCTGCAGGATATGGATAAACCAGCAGTTGATCACGTACCCCAGTCCTATCAGGAAAAATGCATTTAAAAATATTTCTATTGGGCTGATGCGCCGATATGGCTTTGTTTGGTCGATGAAGGGGATTGTTTGTCCAGCTATGCAATCATAGTCCTCTTTTGGCATGTAATACTTGCAGTTGAGCGAGGGTACAATCAGCTGGGTCTCGCACGCGGCTGGAAAGAGGGGATCTGCATATGAGAGGCCAAGCAGGATAAATGGGTAATTGAATGTCAGAATGTTTTGTACGCTTGATGCAAGGGCGATGTTTTGGGCAAGTTCTACTCGCGCAAGCGCGCTGAGTCCGAGGCTCTCTTCATCTGTTAGCTCCTGGGATGCTAGCTGTTCTTTTATTCCCTCCTGGGATTTAGCAATGCTGCAAAGGTCGCTGCTGAGTGCTGGGAGGAGCCATGCATTGCCGAGGAAATGGAGGAAGAGTGCGATGATAATAAGGAGGGGAAGGATCATTTTTCCCGGTGTTGGTGTAAAGAGCGATTTCCTGAATGCATCCTTTTCTTGCTGTTCTCCTTCTTCACGCAATGCGTGCTGATAGACTGCATCGATCGCTTCATGGACATCTTTTGCCGGGTGGTGGTTGAGGAGGAACTCGCGTATCGCCAGGATATCATGGCCTTTGTCGAGGCGGTGCTGGATGTAGTCAACAAGGTCTTCTCTGGCCATCATGTCCTCTCCTCAAACTCGATATACCATCGGCCTTTTTCAAAGACAAAGATGATGTTGTGTTTTTTCTTCTCGTCGAGGGCAAAGAGCAGTGGCTTTGGGATTGTCGTCTCCATGCTGGGGCCCCGCTTGTAGAGTTTTCGCTTGATCCTCATGATCTTTTACCGATGAATAACACCAATAAATTACTTATATTATACGTTATAAAATTACTTATATATAAATGTTACTTAATCTAAGTCCAGAATATTTTTATTTGCTGGCCCATTCCCTTAGTCTATGGAAGACACATCCAAAAGAACCAGGATAGGTACACTCACTTTGGGCGGGATTGTTGTGCCCATCCATGATGCTAGCGCAAATGGGCGCCACCGCTTCGAAATCTCTATGCTCGGGGTCCATCCAAGGTTTCCAGCAACAGTAATAGGCATCCAGGAAGCAACGAATTGTTTAGTGGAAAAGATAGGGCCAGTCTCAGAGCAGGGAACTCCCCTGCTTTTCTACACTGTTGGAATAGAAGCAGAAAAGGCGCAAAGGATTATTGCGGCTGATGTTGAAAAATTGCAACAAAGGGGATATATCTTTACCTTTTATACTCCTTGACACTCGGTCCATCCCCTATCAAGGGGTACCCACCATCTTTTTATACCCTTCCTCATTCAGCTTCTGACATGAAACTCATCAAGATCCCATCAGGCCAGGGCGGTCTTGGGCATGGCAATGGCGCAGCAAAAGCGCCGGATATGATCATGGAGCAGACAAAAGAGCTCTTCCTCAACGAAGATAAGCTCCAACCAATCTTTGAGGTAGAGCAAGCTCACATTATCCCAAATAACTTTTCAGAGACAAACGAATCAATTATGAAAAAGGCAACCGAAGCGTTCTCCTCCTCATCAAGAGCCATCTTCCTTGGTGGTGATCATTCAATCACTTTCCCGATCGTCAAAGCAGCAGCAAAAAAATACCCCGGGATCGGCCTTCTTGTCTTCGATGCTCATCCCGATTGCGAGAATGATTTTGCCCCTCCATCACAGGAGGATATCATCAATGGACTCATTAACCAAGGCATTATCGCTCCTGAACGAATCCTCCTTGTCGGCCTGCGCAACTGGGACAGAAACGAGATAGCGTTCATTAAGGAAAAAAAGATACCTCATGTGACAATGAAGCAGATCATGCAAAACGGAATTTCTGAGGTCATCAACGGCATCACGGAATCCATGAGAGAATGGCCTCATGCGTATGTATCGATAGATATTGATGTGCTTGATCCGGCGTTTGCTCCAGGCACTGGGTATCGAGAACCGGGGGGGCTTTCGACAAGGGAACTCCTCACCTTTATCCAGAGGATAAAATTGTTGAAGAACGTCCGGGCATTTGATATTGTCGAAGTCAATCCGGAAAAAGATGTTGATAATCTCACAACAAAGGTTGCGGCAAAGATCTTATGGGAATTATATTCTTAAATTCAATAGAGTTATATTCTTAAATTTAACGTTAGGGTCCCTTGTTATACGCCCCGAGCGAAACGAAGTGTAGCGAGAGTGCAGCGTGGCTCGGAGCGAAGCGGAGAGAGTTCAAAAAAATATTTTTCGTTCTTACTCATTATGATAGGCTTTCCTCAATACTTATAAATTTGATTTTTTTCGCTTTGAAAAATGAAATTCACCCCTAACCCCTCTTTCATTTTTCAAAACAAATTATTGGTTCTTTTTTAGAATTTTAATTATCCCTTTATTCGCGTCTACTTCCACGAGATCTCCATTTTTCAAAATCTTAGAAGCAATTTTTGTTCCTATAACGCACGGTAGGTTCATTTCTCGAGATACAACGGCAGCATGACTGCTCAATCCACCCTCATCAGTTATTACAGCGATGGCTTTTTTAAAACCGAGAATGTAATCGGGTGTAGTAGCTGGCGCTACCAAAATTTCGCCTTTTCGCATTTGAGAAACCTCTTTTGAAGAGATACATATTCTAACCATCCCTCTTGTTTTACCGCCTGACGCTACCACACCTTTGATGAATTCTTTGTCTTCATCAACCATCTCATAGGAGATATATGAAGGGAGTTTATCATGTATAGTAAAATTGTCTTCAGAAACTTCTAGTACGCACTCTTTTTTTCTATAAGAAAAATCTTTTTTTTCTCCAGCAAATCCTCTTTGTATTTCATTTGGAGTCATAAGCCAGACAATCTCTTTTTGGATACCCAATCGTCTGGCAAATTCATTAAATATCTTCTTGTGAAGAAAAGGATATGATAGATTTGTTACTCTTTTTCTTTCATCTTGAATGTAAATGAGTGTTGGTAATGCTTTGACAAGCCTCTTTTCACTCGAGGTCAATTTTTTGTTTTCTAAAATTTCTTTTTGTTTCCTCAAAGTAATTGTTTGATAGTTTTTTAAATAGGTCGTCCTCTCTGCATCTTTTGTTTTTTTCAGTTCTAATAGAAAATGATTTTTATCCCACTCATCAGCACCGTAATAATCAAATGGAATCCAGTACCATTTTTTGAGAATTGTGTCTAGATCTTCTATACTTCCCTCTAGTATATCTAGTTCGTATTGCAATAAATAGGGAAGTGTAGACGATTTTAGGAAAATGTCAAACTCGGATTGGTCATGTAAAATCTTCTGTACTTCCCGAACAAGCTCTTCAATTCCAAGCACAACAATAACAACAGCTGGGTAATTGAAGGTAGTGTAGAGGAGAGTATACTCTTTGTACAAGGACATCAGTTTATTATCTGATAAAGTGCATGAATCTACGGTCTCATGTTGTTGTAAAAATTTTAAAAATTTTGCCCTGTCGATAAATAATTGCTCCTTGAGATTTTCAAGAAAATGGGGTGAGGTAAGAATTTTTTGAATGAATTTCTTTTGGAAACGAATTGCGGTGTTTATCGGATAATACATATCTTTACGCATATTATCTTCGATAATTGTTCCAACTTTTTCAAACTTGACACCGAAGTCATTATAGAATTTATCAGTAGCGAGATAATAATAGTACCATGCTGTTGGGAAAAGCAGGGCTGGGTAACGAGCTCTTGTTGTGTAGATGCTTGGTTTAATACTCATAATCACATTTCTTAAACTATTTTCTTTATAGATTTTTCGGAACGGAGTGGAGAAAGTACCATTTTATCCCCCTCTATAAATAAAAGAAAAATCAAATTTATTCGCCTTTCAGAAAGCCTATCTTCATTATTCATTTTAGAAAAATATTCTTTGAATTGCGTATAACAGAGGTATATCCTTAAAATTCAACAATATCTAACGATGCCATAATACCTTTCTTGTTCGTGAGAAGGCGCCTGATAGGGGTCCATCCGAGGTTTAATGATTGATGGTTCTGGCTCTGGGATATGGGGGAGGGGAACTGTCAGTTGCGGCCGGAGGGGCGGGAGGGCAGGGGCAGGTGCGCTCTCGCTTGGCGGTGTCATAAACTCTGGTTGGGCTGCTTCAGGCTCTCGTCCATAGACTGCTCCAAGAGCAGCAAGAATACCAAGAAGGGTTGCCTTTCTCATGCAATCATGAATGGTCATTTGTTCTAATATTTTATTATCTTCTATTATCTCCTATTATACTATCTGGAGTGATTAGCCTCTAAAAAAAGATCATTAAAAAAAGATAATATCCAAAAAACTATACTACTATCCAAAATATCACCATCACCTCCCTTCTCTCTCGAGACCTTTCCAAAACCTTTATATAGAAACCTTCCTCCAGAGTAGGTATGGGAAGGATAAAAACAGTATTGACAAAGAGGCTCACGAGTGAGCTCATGGCCCAGCACCCTGGCGCCTTTAAGAAGAATTACGAAGAGAACAAGATACTTGTTAATAAACATACGAACGTGACTTCAAAGAAGATTAGGAATGCCGTGGCAGGATTTTTGACCAGGCGCACCAAACACTCATCGTAAATCATTGGGGGGAAACTATGGGTGACGACAGTTCTGTATTTATAGGCAATAAGCCTTTTATGAATTATGTAACTAGTGTGGTGATGCAGTTTACGACAAAGAATGCACACGAAGTAACTATAAAAGCCAGAGGAAAGTTTATTTCCAGGGCAGTTGATGTTGCCCAGGTTGCCGTCAAGCGCTTCCTTGCGGACCAGATTGTCATCAAGGGCATAACCATAGATTCTGAAGATTTCAAGAACAAGGAAGGAAGAGATGTTCGTGTGAGCACGATTGAGATTTTGCTCGCAAAGAAGTGAATGAATTATTTTTTCATTTCCAAAGAAAAGAGATTCATTTTCTGTAACATTTATAAACTCCCTCTCTCCACTTTCTTTTATGGGCCTGTAGCATAGCTTGGATAGTGCGGTCGGCTTCGGACCGATTGACCGGGGTTCAAATCCTCGCAGGCTCATCCAGTAATATTTACTATATAACTGGGCATGCGAGGCTCAAAAACTTTGTTTTTGTCTACCTCGCAGGTTTATCTCTTTTCCCGCTTTTATCACCACGTCTTCATCTCAATAATTATTATAAGTCAGAGCCCCAATTCTGCGTTATGGCAAATTCACCTTACACAAGACCATTCCCCGGACTAGAAATTGTCGAGGGGGCACCGGCACCATCAAGGCCAAATGAAGAAGAGATCGCTTCATATCCAGGTGAAGCAGCATCGTTGCTCGAACGCAATCTGCAGGAACAAGCGCGTCATGCGTCTTCATACAATCTTGGTTGGCTGGCAGGCAGGCATCTTCTTCTCGCAGGTGCTTCTGGGCAAGGGCTAGGATTTGCCGTTGCAACTGCACTCCTTCCTTATCTTGATACAATTGGCAGTATCACCATTCTCTCAAGAGATATGAGAGGTTTGACGCTTGGTTATTTCACAACTGAAGCCTACCGGGAAAAAGTCGAGGAGGCAAAGAGGGCCAATCATTTTTTCCAGAACTATCGAGGGATGACGGTGGAGGGCAATCAATTCGCCGCAATCCAGCAGGGCCTCCATGATATTGGGGCAACGGATATTATCTATATCAACACTGTCGCAGCGGCCAGCTGTGGACTATTAGAAGGTCAACCAACTGTCTATTCAAAGGATGTCAGGGTTGTGGGTGGCAGACCGGAACTGTTCCAATGGCGGCTCACTCCATTGGAAGAACGGCAGGTTGAGGCAACAATAAATATTATGGGGACGATGGCTGTCCAGTTCCCTCAAACACTAAGAGCTGCTGGTTTCAGTGTATCGGTTTTGGCTTTTGCTGATTGGCGAGGAAGCTTGGATGTTGAAGGGAGGGATCCTTCATCTGATGTTTTTGGCAGGCAGGGCGCATACTCAACAAGTTTATATCTGCCAAAATTAGTCATACAGGATGCGGTGCAGCGAGCATTTGGAACTGATCAGAGAATGATCGATGTCTTTTTCCCGACGATGGATACGCGCGCTTTGGCATTCATCCCTGGAGGAAAACTGACATATCAGGTGTACCATCAGATAATGGGGGATCAAGGTATCAGGGCAGTTGATAGTCCAGAGCTCGCGCTTGGGATGCTGGATGCTATCGGAAGGTCATTAGATGGTGTTGTTGATCCTTTTCCAAGATTAGATCATCATGAGGCAGCAATAGATAAGGAAGTGATCGAGAGGATTCTCTCTCTGTCGAGTGCTGTTGGATTATAGAGAATGGGTTTGTAGAAAATAGTGGTGAGCATCATCTTCCGAGGTTCTCTTAAAGATGAAATGTAAGTCTGCGGGAGGGGTTGGACCTGCGAAAATATAGTTTTCGCGACCCAAAAGCTTTGCTTTTGGTGGACTTCGGGAGGGACCCGCATTCTAATGATATTGGCACGGAACCGAGGCTGATGCTCACTCGCGAAGCGAGATTTTCTACAAAGCCATAGAGAACAATATATTTTTAAAGGGAAATGTTCAATAAGAGAAGATGATGCTGACATCCGGTTATGAACTCCCTTTCCTCTTCAATCTTTTATTCTCTTTGTTAGCTGGCCTTATCATCGGTGCAGAGAGAGAATCAAGAGAAAAACCAGCAGGTATCGCCACACATTCACTCGTCATCGGCGGCTCGATGATGTTTGCCTTCCTCTCTTCATTGATCGACCCTTCAGCAAGGATTGCTGCAGCAATAATCTCCGGCATCGGCTTTCTTGGCGCTGGTGTCATTATAAAAGGTGAACATGGCACCATAACTAATTTGACGACTGCAGCAAGCGTATGGTTTGGGTGTTCGATTGGTATCGCGATAGGGTATGGCCTTTATTTCATGGCCTTGATAGGCATCATCTTTGCAGCTGCTGTCCCAAGAATTCCTTCAGTCTCAAAAGAGCATTCTCCCTTCAGGAAGAATGGGAAAGGAAAGAAATCAGCGTTGTAATGTTCTTCTGCCTTCAGGTCTGATGATCTCAAGATGGACTCTTGCAAGGTCGTCAAGTCCAAGCATTCGCTTAAATCCGGTCGAAACATCAATGCCCCTTGTTGGATGCGGTGCAAGCTGCCTTCTGTTGTTCCAGAGCCCGACATGAAATGGGCCATTATCAGTATATTCTGCAACCATTGATTGTAAATAGGTAGAGGATCCTTCGTCCATATTTGTCACTAAAACGAGCGATCCAAACGGCATTCGTCTCGGGTTTCCGTTTTCCCCTCTGATGCGAAGTGCCATATTTAATGCGCAGGTGGCTTCTCTCCAGTTAAACCTTCTGCCGCTTGACGTGATGCTTCCAGAATTATAATTGCTAGCAGTGGTCATGCCATTTCTGATGAGCTGGCTTCCACCAATATTTACATCAACGATTGGCTGTACCATTTGTTCATACTCTTGATTGATCCGGGTTTCATCGACATAGACAAACCTGCTATCCTGCAGTTCTCCCTGCTCTGTTTCAATCTCAAAGAGCGCTCTTGCGAGCAAAAATCCGGTATAACCAGTCTGGCGATTGATTTGCTGTCGAAGGTTTCGTTGATTCACTGGTTGTTGGATATAAATTGCTCGTTGCCCTCCTCTTTGTTCTGGAGGCAGATATCCTCTCTCTTCCAGTCGTTCTTCTAATGCTGATCGGGGGATATTAATTGTATGTTCCCCGACGGGAAAAGGCGATACAGGAGCATTGAGTTCTTTATATAATTCAACGACAACAGGAGCATATCCTTCAGGGATGTTTTCTGATAATCCATCAACCATTTGGCTCCATCGGCCATTGATGGTGAACGTATAGGACACTGTTTCCGGGACTCTCAGGGCAGGTTCTGGTGCAGGAGCTGGCTCTGGTGCTGGCCGTGGATAAAGAATAGTTATATCTGGAGTATATGGTGCAGATGGCAAAAAGAATGATTCAGGCTGCTGTTCATGAGGAATAACTGCTCTATGCTCAATAAGAGAGGGTGTTTCTCTTGGAAGTATTTCTGGCGTGTATCCTTTTTCCGGTGCAGCAGCAACAAGTGCGCTTGCAACAGCTGCCAGCCCTACAAATTGTACATATAAATTTCTTTTCATCGTTCCAGGGTGTGGGAGAGGTGCCGCCTCAGAACCACAATACGTATAAATTACGGAATAATTCTAAAGCCTTTTGGTGAGAAATTTTTATTTATCTCCATTTTTCTTTGAGAAATTTAATAAAAAAACAAATTAAATTTACTACTATCTGGTAACATTACAAACCTAAAAATATTTAAATAAGGGGGGGCTTCTCTTTGTTCATGGACGATCTGCCTGGAGACATTCTCCCTCTAAGGGATGTGATTCCCTCTTCTGCGGCGCTCGAAGAATTAGACCTGCTCTGGGAACATCTTTTCTCTCTTGACCGTCAGGATATACTCTTTGGCTATGCTCTTGGACGAGCGCAGAGGAGGAGAACTCATCGGTTTGACTTCTCTATAGAAGGGGGAATCTTCCTCTACACCATGGCTCAGGATTACCGCCAGAATGCATCGGGTGCATCGAATGGCCATTATTCTCCTGAGGATCATCCAGTCAGGAAAGCTATTCCCCAACTGGCAAGGGCTCTCCAGATACGGAGGGGCAAGAGGTTTGATCCTGAATGTATTCTTCAACTAACAGACCCTGTCCTGGATGACCTTCACCAGGATCCAGAGCTAGCCGGCCTGTTTGAATCATATTTGCGGACGAGGGATCAATTTAGGGAAACATTGAATAACCTGCCCCAAAGCAGCAGGTCACGGCCAGTATATCACACCTTTCTCACCAGCATCCAGATTCTCGATGGTGCATACCAGCTTTATCGTATGACTCATGGTGCAATGCCTGCTGATATCCGATAAAGAAATCAATCTAAACCAATCTATGAACCTAAAACTTTTAAGCATATATAATAATTATCAATTACACAACTAATATACATTTTGACTAATTCTCTATGCCAGTATACAAAAACGTAACATTTATATATTACCCTCTCCATATAAGTGCTGTAAAACTGAGGTGAATAATATGGAACTATCTCCTGGGCAAGTCAACATCAAAGTGCTTGGGATCGGCGGTGCCGGCTCCAACATGGTAGATTGGTTATATAAGAAAGGAGTCCAGGGTGCAGACATTCTTGCACTCAACACGGACAAACAGCATTTAGATCTGGTCAATGCAGACCACAAAGTGCTCATCGGCGCGAGCATTACAAGAGGCCTTGGCTGCGGCGGCTTTCCGGAAAAAGGAGCAGCAGCAGCGCAAGAGACGATGAATGAGCTCAAAAGCCTCCTCCACAAGACTGATATGGTCTTTATCTGTGCAGGCATGGGCGGTGGCACCGGAACTGGCGCTGCGCCCGTTGTTGCCAAGATGGCAAAAGAGGCGGGTGCTATCGTGATTGGCACAACGACAATGCCATTTGCAATAGAGCGTGCAAGGATTGACAAGGCAGAATTTGGCCTGCAGCAACTATCAGCTAGTTCCGATACTGTCGTTGTCATTGATAACAATCGCTTAGTCAAGATTGCAGGCAATCTCCCCGTCCAGCAGGCATTCGCCGTCGCAAATGAGCTAATCGCGACAATGATCCGGGGAATTGTTGAGACAATCTCCACTCCAAGCCTCGTCAACCTGGATTTTGCTGACGTAAAAGCCATCATGAGCGATGGCCATGTCGCAGCAATTGGCGTTGGCTTTAGTGATACGGCAAACCGGGCAGAAGAAGCTGTCAGGGGCGCATTATCAAATCCACTCCTAGACATCAGCTACGATGGTGCCCATGGCGCCATGATCCATGTCGAGGGCGGCCCCGACATGACACTAGAAGAGATTGAGAGAATTGGAGAGCTTGCCACCGGAACATTAGATAGTGAAGCTAATGTCATCTGGGGAGCAAGAGTCAATCCCTCAATGAAAGGAAAGATCTGTGTCATGACAATAATTACCGGAGTTGCCTCTCCCTGGATTGTTGGCGGCAAGAAAAGACAACACGCTGAGTCAAAAAGGACCCAGTTGCAAGACGAGCTTGGTATCAGCTTTGTATGAGGTGGGATCGATGGATATAGAGAGGGCAAAAAAGATGAACACGATGATCAAGGAGCTCTCCCAGCACAGAAGTGTGTTTGGAGGCCATGATGACTGTGTCGACTATGTGAAAAAAATGTACGGCGACTTGTCCCCCTCGCTCGTCCTAGAGGATGAGCACCCAGCGCCCGCTGCATATAAGGAAGAATATCAAGGGGATTACGCAACCCTCAGTTTAGTTGATCGAAAACTGCGGTTCGCTTTGGCAGAACAGCAGCAGCTCTTTGAGGCAGCATTGATGAAGCTTGGCGAGCAGCTCACTGAATTCATCTCGCAGCACCAGACCGAAGTTGCAGAGCTAAAAAAACTCGTGGCAGCAGCACCATTTTCGCGGTCGAGTGCAGTAGAGCAGGAAATCAAAAGAGAGCTTCGGCAGGTTTCACCAAAAGAGCCGACAATAGCTGCCCAGGTAGCGGTGCAGGAAAGGTTGGAACAACCAATAAAAGAATTGATAGAGCAGCCAATGGCACAAATTCCCAGGCCAGAAGCGCCAAAGCAATTTGCGCCAAGGACTGGAAGCTTCACGCCGGCGGATGTATCTGTCGAAAAGTTCTTCTATTGCGGGACAAAATAAGTAAACTCGTCCCGCGAATTTTTTTTTCTTTTCTTATACTATTCTTCATGTCATCAAAGGCACATAAATATATTCTTTCGTGACTGTTGGGACCACTTCTCTTCCCTTTTTTTCAAGACCCACAACATTATGTCCAAGGAGCAGCTTAAGGTCCCTGTGCACAGCTTGTTTTTTTCTCCCGAGGGCATCTGCCAATGCTTGGATAGATTCTGGATGGCCCTCGTGAATCTTTCTAATCAATGCTAAACGCTGCTTTGTAAATACTTCAGGGATATCATCTGCATTAAGGAATATCATTGCATTCTCAGGGATGCTCCCGCTGAGCATATTCTCAACTAGTTTTTTCATGTCTTTATGTTGCTTTGTTCTCATAATAGCCTCTGTATCTTTTATAATTCTCTTTAATAACTATCAAATAATCTGTCATAATGTCCATGAGGTCTCCAATGCAGTCTAACGGTATGGGCTCAGGGGAGATCCAAAATTTCTGTTCATGTAAAAATCCATGGAAGTTGTCAACCCGATATATTTCATGCCATTCGTCTCCTATGAACCCTCGATAGTTTAAAGCAAACTTGATGAGGGTCATATTGTCTTTGATGAACATGACATCAATGATGTCAACAGCGGACAGTCTGATCTTGAATCTCTTTTGCACTGGAGCCATCGTTTCATAGTAAACATATAATGTTTACTTTATTATTTAAATATTGTGGTTTCACAATCCAGTTTCCATCTACTTAAGGCTGTGGAGTGGTAGGGTAGACGAAAATAACCAATGTTTCAGCATAAGAGAAAAGACGGCTGCCACTCATCTTTTCCACAACCTTTTTATAATCTCAAACTCAAGGAAATCAAAAAGAGGTGGAGCATGTCAGAACTGAGAAAAGATTATCTTCTTGACCATTATGTGATCATAAATGAGAAGCGCTCCCTTCGGCCCTCTGACTTCTCCAGAGCTCCAATAGTGAAGGCAAAAGTCGATTTCTTCGCTCCAGGAAATGAACACCTCACCCCAGAGGAGATAGGGAGGATCAGCAAGGGAAAGTCATGGCAGATGCGCTGGTTTGAGAACAAGTTCCCAATCCTTGACATGCAAAAGCATCCTCTTCATAGCCATCGCCTGTACCGGGAAATAGCACTCCAGGGTCATCATGAGATCCTGGTGGAAACGCCAAGCGAGACTGAACAGCTCTCATCATTCTCAGAAAAAAGGCTCACCGAAGTCCTCCAGCAGTACAAGAAACGCATGGTGGCAATCCAAAAAAAGAAAGGCATCAAATACGTTGTTTTATTCAAGAATGAAGGAAAAGAGGCTGGCGCCTCACTTGCTCATTCCCATACTCAGATCATTGGCATGACAAGGATTCCTCAGCTCGTAGAAGACAAGGCAAGGGAAGTAAAAAAATACAAGAAGTGCCCCTATTGCGTCATTGCAAAGAGGGAAAGCAAGTCCACAAGGGCAATTTTTTCAAACAAGCAATTTTGTGTTTTCGCGCCATATGCTTCAAGAGTCCCCTGGGAGGCATGGATCATGCCAAGGACTCATAAGACATCCCTCTCAAAGATGACCAGCTCAAATCTCGGGAGCCTCGCGGAGGCGATGCATGTCATCTTGAGTAAGCTTCATAAGGCAGATATTCCCTTCAACTTTATCTTTTTTTATGGAACAAAAGGGGCAAACATCCATTTCCACATAGAATTCCTTCCGAGGACGACTACTCCCGCAGGATTCGAGTTTGGAACAAATTACCTTGTCAACCCTGTAGCTCCAGAGTCCGCGGCGAAGTTCTACCGGGGAGAGAGATAACGGGAAAAGACGTAATAATCACTGAGGAATAACAATTTTTATAAGCAAAATAACCCTCTCTTCTGTATGGCAAGTAAATGGGAGCCCGGTAGCGAGGGTATGTTTCATATCACCTCCTCTGGTCTCTATGATGCTTCGATGGTTCTTGGGATAGGTGTTTCTGGGCAAGTTGATGGTACAAGGCTGTGGGACTTGGCAAAAAGGTCTCCTGTTTGGCTGACGATGCCGCAAGCTGATGAGGAGCTAGCATTTGGGAATCCAAAGTATATCAAGGAATACTTTCAGAAAACAACACCCTATTCTATGCTTTGTAGAGACGACCTAGGACACAGAAAGTATCTTATCCATTACAATTCTATTCGAAATAGTGGTGTGCAGGGAATCAACCTTCCACCTGTCCACCTCATCCGAGGGGGTGAGGGATATCCTGCAGATGCATTTATCCGTGATGCCAGTCCTGAGAGAGTTTCAGGGAATGCCTTGTGGGACTTACTAAAAGAATCTCCAGAATGGGCATCTTCAACAGATCTTGCGCACCGACTTCACTTAGATAGGGATTATGTGAGGGGTATCCTGCTGGACCAGTTTCCAGGTCTTGTCCTTGAGCGGGAAGTCATCGAGAGGACTGGGCCTGGCGAGAATGATCATAAATATCTTTTTCCTTCTCAAAGCTATTATGAAGTAATGCAGTACCTTCTCACCAGACTCTCTCCACACCCAGGCACGATGACCATCATCCCTAACCGTTGCTACCAAGCCTCAATCTTAAGAGAGAGCGGTCTTGATGGCATTGTTTATGGCGACCAGTTATGGGATGCTCTTCTTGCATCTTCTGCTTGGCTGCCGGTAAATGAGGCTGTGGATAAAATAGGTCTTTCTGAGACCCATACTCGGGCGAAGGTGCTCAGGTTATATTCTGATCTGGTTGCTGTCAATGGGGGTAGCTGTGGTCATCTCTACCATAGGAGCGTCATTGCCCATCTAAGAAGAGACCAGCGGCAAAGTGAAACAGGGCTCTTTGTCATCGCAAGAAAACTTGGCATATCTGACTCATATGCATATTCTCTCGCAAGCCGTTTTAATCTTGGATCATCTACCGGAGAAAACAAGCATCGTTTGTCTCCCCTTGAACGAAGGCGTTTGAGGGAGATGGTCCGGTTTGAAAAGAAAGCAATGGCAGGACTGAAAGAAAGGATTGATCCCTCTAAGTCCTACACCACTAATAGCCTTGAGCGAACAGGCCTTCCCCTCTCAATCATTAATCAGGCAAGAAAGGCTGGTAGATTCGAAGATTCTTCCCATATTTTAGGTATAGAGATGATTGCATATCTGGATGAGCAGTATCCCGAAGGGATGATCTTTCAGGGGTTCATGCCATTTATAGAAGGAAATCCTGATCTCTATTCAAGGGCAGACATTTCTTATGCTCTCAGGCTGCCAAGGGGTGAGACTGAAAAGCGTATTGAAACATTAGTAGCAGAGGATCCAACATCCTGTTTTCGATTACGAAAATCACCTGAGGGAAGGCAGCGGGTCTTTTTTACGCAGGAAGGATATGAAGCGCTGGCAGAATGGGATGTTCATCAGGCGAGGTTGCCAATTCAGGTCATGTATGGATTATCCTTGCCAATAACACCATGGGAACCGGGCATGCCTCTCAGTGTCGCATTCGAGTATCTCTCCCAGCTAAGAAATTCCCAAGAGGCAATCGAAACACCAAGACTTGCCCAAACACGCGAAACCTTATCTCATATCCTTCAGTATATGGATCGCCATGGGTATGCTCTCCTCGAGGTTGATCGTACCTACTCAGTGGAGAATGTAAGGAGGCTGGTTGAGGATGGATCTCTTTACAATTCTCAAGAGCATCTGGAGGATCTGCTAGCAGCACTTGCGAATGACCCAATGGGAGCTGTCCACCAATTTTCAGCAGTGCTCAACCTATCGCAATCATTGATCTCCCCGATCCAAAAATTTTTCACCAATCATATCATGGAGTGCGGCGATCCGGTGGGAAGCACCATCACCCAAATGATGGTCCTTGGCATATTGAAGAGGATGAGAGACCTGGGTGCTCGGGCAATGAGCGTATTTAGGCCCTTTGAGGATGTCGAAGATGGACATCTCATGAAACCGTATCTTGCCACATTCTTTTCCCCAATGATTCCACAAAGGTCTACGGTGGACCAGGGGGTGCTTTCGCATTATCTTGGGATCTGCCATGAACCAATGACCATAAAACAAATGGCAAGAGAGCTGGAAATTCCTGAGCGAAGGGCATATACCATGCTGAATAGCGCATTCTTGAGGACTGGTGTTGATATAAGAAAGTGATATAAGAAATCATGTACTCGACCATGCTGGAATCGTCTGTCTGCTCATGAATAATGCACACTAATCCTTCAGCCGTAAAACCATATCATGATACGCGTTGATAAAAGAGGTAAATGCATTATGCGGTTTGTCGAAAGGATTGAAATATTTGTGCACGTCACCGTCAGAAAACCATTTTGTGCACATGTAATAAAAATTGTCTGATGTTTGGAGCTTTCTCCAATTCTCGATCATCCGAAGGTCGCCTTTTTTCTTGACTGCCCCTTCAAGATTGTACAATGAATGCAATGCATGCAATTGCATGCTGTTTGATGCCCAGGCAGAAAGGTCCCGCTCGATGTCTGCCCAGGAGATCGGATGATGGATGTCGAGTTCTCCTACAGGATCAAACTTTTCAGCGACTTCAGAAGGGGTCATGAACAAATTGTCAGGATGGGACAATACTTTTTCTGGAAGGTGATGGAAGAAATGGAAAATCCCTGTCTCTGCCCATTGGTGTTCGCCTATTGTTTCATAGTCCATAAAAAGATTGATCACTTCGCCAGACCCATTTGCCTGGTTGACCCAATCAGTGAATTTTTCTGCAGTGAGCGGCCAGCCTGCCCAGTCCCGATTCGAGAACCGAAAAGCGATATCATCTGATAACCGATAATTCTTCAGCAAGAGCTTGATGTTTGCTGTCGTTGGCTTATAGACAAAATTCGGGCTCCTCCATCCAAGGATATGGTCTGCTCCCTCCGCGAGGATTGCCTTGTATCCCATCTCCTCTGCCAGCATCGCGATGTGGTTGCTGTAGATCAGTTCAGTATTTCGAAACACGCTTGGAGTGACCCCAAAGAGCCTTTTGATGATGTCCCGGTGCATCTGCACTTGCTCTTTGAATTCCTGGGGAGAAAAGATAGACGAGAGCGAGTGATAATACGTCTCATTCAGGAGTTCTACCCGTCCGGTGGCAACGAGCTGCTGGAAAAGTGAGAGCGTCTCTGGGGAATATTTCTCCATTTGTTCCAGGGCGGTGCCGGAGATCGAATAGCTGATCTTGAGGTCTGGATGGGAATGGAGCATGGATAAGAAGAGCTTGTTTGCAGGGATGTAGCATTTATGGGCAACCTTTTCCATGATTGCCTTGTTCTTTGCCTCGTCCTCATAGTGGTCATTGTTCCCTATGTCAAAGAGTGAATATTGGCGGAGCCGATAGGGCTGGTGTACCTGGAAATAGAAGCAGATAGCTACCATGAACTGTCCCTGAGCACATTATTATAGACAGTAATGCACTTTGCTGCGGAATCGTCCCAGTTGAGATTATTCACTTCTTCGAGCGCACCATTCACCAGCCTCTCCTTGAGCTCAGGGTTATTGAGGATTTTGATTGCTTCCTTCGCGATCTTCTCGCAGTCCCAAAAGTCCAGCTTCACGCAGTTGTTTACCACTTCGGCAACCCCGCTTTGTTTTGAGATGATTGTTGGGATCTTGTTCTTCATCGCCTCCAATGGGGTGATTCCAAATGGTTCAGAGATGGATGGCATGATATAGATATCTGCGACCTGATACACCTTATCGATAAAATTATAGGGGATATGCCCTGCAAAGATGATATGGTTGGCAATGCCCATCGTCGCTGCCTGCTCTATGATGCGGTTCTCCATGTCACCAGTGCCAACAAAGACAAACATCACGTCTTTCCTTTCATGCAGGATCCGGGCAGCGATATGCAAGAACCAGTCTGGCCCTTTTTGGATGGTGATCCTGCCGAGGAACAAGACGATCTTGAATTTTTCCCGGAGGCGATTGAATTCATACACTGTTTCAACATAGTTGTCCTTATCGACCGCATTATGGACAACTTCCACTTTAGCAGGGTCAATGCCATAATGCTGGACAATCATCCCTTTCGTGAAATTGGAGACGGAGATGATCTTGTCTGCTGTATGCATGCCCCATCGTTCAGTATCATAGATTTGTTGGTTTGGATGCCCGCCTGTCCGGTCGAATTCAGTCGCATGGACATGGATTACTAATGGTTTTCCTGATGCCTCTTTTGCCCGAACGCCGGCGGCAAATGTCATCCAGTCGTGTGCATGGATAATATCAAAATCTTCTGCGAGAGCGACCTTTTCGCATTGTTCTGCATACTTTTGGATCTGGTTAAAGATGTCTTTGCCATACAGCGTCAATGGCTTGAGGGTATTGTCTTTTTCATAGATGAAATACTTGTGTTTTTCTTCTTCCCAGGTAGAAGGGTCAAAGTATGGCACGAGTATCGCATCCATCCGCTTCACCTTGACCTTTCCTGGAGCAAGATCAATATTATTGACTCCTATCAGGGATAATCCCTTGATGCAGCTTTCTTTATAATAAGGGATTTGAGGGAGAAGAAAAAGCACATCAACGTCGTGTTTTGAGAGTCCTTTGACTATCCCATGGCACGCTGTGCCAAGGCCCCCTATGTTATACGGGGGGAACTCCCATCCCATCATTAGCACTTTCATTCAGTTCCCCTTTTTTCAAAAGATACTTTGTTTCTTAAATTAGTACCTTATAAATGTTTCGGATGTATGCTGTTTGTAGAGAATGATGTGAGCACTACTTTTATAAACAGGGATGCTTCGCTTGCTCACATGTCAGAGAATCTTCACATCGCAATAATCATGGATGGGAATCGCCGGTGGGCAGAAGCAAACCATCTCAATAGATTAGAAGGGCATCGCCATGGGGCAAAAAAGCTCGAAGAGCTGGTGGAATGGTGCCGTGATGCGAAGGCAAGGGCGCTCACGCTCTATGCTTTCTCGACGGAAAACTTCCGCCGGGCCCCAATAGAACTAAAAAACCTCTTTGACCTGTTCAGGGAATTTTTCGTCAGGCTCGCAAAAAAGGCAAAGGAGCTAGGTCTTCGTATAATCTTCCTTGGCCGTCTTGCCCTCTTTCCAAGGGACATCCAGAATATGGCAAAAAAGATTGAGCAGGACACGATTGACGGTTCCTTTCCTTTAAGGTTTTGTTTTGGGTATGGCGGCAGGCAGGAAATCCTTGATGCGGTAAACAAAGCGATCAGGAATGGGAATGAACTCACTGAAGAGGGATTTGAAAAATTGTTATATATGGAAGACCAGCCAGACATTGTCATCAGGACTGGCGGTGCGGTGAGGACATCAAACTTCCTGCCCTGGCAGACAGCATATGCAGAATGGTTCTTTGTGGACACCTATTGGCCTGACTTTTCCAATCAGGAATTTCATGCTATCATCGCTGAGTTTGACCAGAGGAAAAGAAATTTTGGGAAATAGCAACCACAACATTTAAATACCTCTCAAAACAAAGTTTGTCCATTAAGAGGTGATTTCATGAAAAAAGGGGGTAAGGGTGCAACTTCTAAGAATGCTCCAATGAAGAGACATGCAAAGACCACAGTACCTGCTCTGGCAATGCCACAATATGTTGAGGGTGACCTTCGTTTCTATGTGACTGATGGCACATATATCTCTTCCTATAAAGAGCTGGCAAAAACGCTCGATGCCATGCATATAACAATATTCAGTTTTCATGTAAACCAGCAAAAAAATGATTTCAGGAACTGGGTCGCTGATTGTTTCAAGGACGCGGGACTGGCAAAGCGAATTGAGAAGGCAAAGACACCAAAAGAGATGGCAAAAGTAGTGAAAGAAAGGATTGCCAACCTGGAGAAACAGGCATAATGGCACATACTGCATTCGAGATATGCTGGGAAGTATGCAACAAGGTTGGCGGGATATTTACTGTTATCTCATCTAAAGCGGAATTGATGGAGCATTCTTTTGATGATTATTATCTCATCGGGCCGTATTTCAAGGACAAGGTAATCGGACAATTTGTTGAGGAAAAAGTCCCTGCAAATTTAAAGCCAGTATTTGACGCGATGAGGAAGAAAGAGGTGACCCCTCATTTCGGCAGCTGGCTCATTGAAGGGACGCCAAAGACGATCCTCCTTGATTTTGATCAGTTAAAAGAGGCAACAGACTACATAAAGAAACGCCTTTGGGAGATGTATAAGATCGATTCCCTTGGTGCAGGCTATGACTTTAATGAGGTAATCACCTGGGCATGGGGTGCAGGGATGTTTTTAGAGCAGTTTGCAACGACCACCACAGACCAGATTACAGCACAATTCCATGAGTGGATATCTGGGGCTGGCCTCCTGTACCTGCGGTCGGTCAATTCTCCTGTCAAGACCATATTCACAACCCATGCAACAATGCTCGGGCGGGTTCTCGGGAGCCAGAACATCAATGTCGCTCAGTTATCACAAGATGAACTCGCAAGATTAAACCCCACTGGAAAAGCATACGAATCTCACATCCAGGAAAAGCACACAACAGAGAAAGCCTGTGCAATAAATGCGCATGTCTTTACGACAGTAAGTGAGACGACGGCCCAGGAGGCAAAAATATTGCTGGGCAAAGAGGTTGATGTTGTCCTGCCAAATGGCCTGCATCTGAGCAGGTTTCCTACGTTTGAGGAATCTGCATCATATCATAAGAGATACAAGGAAAAGCTCAAGGAATTTGTCATGAGCCAGTTTTTCCCTCATTACACCTTCGATATTGAGAACACGCTCTTTTATTTTATCCTGGGACGCTATGAGATGCATGTCAAGGGGATCGATACATTCATCTCTTCACTCAAGATACTCAATGATCAATTGATGGCAGATCCGCAGTCTCCTACCATCGTCGCCCTCATCTTTGTCCCAGCAGGCCATAGGGGGATTGATCCTGAGGTTATCGATAAGAAGCTCAAATTCAATGATATCAGGAGCAGTGTGTATGATGTGCAGGATGATGTCCTCCATAACCTTCTGATCTCTTCTATCCTTGAAAAGAATGTCTGCTATGACCAGCTCATCCCTGAGAAGGTTTCCCCTGAGCTAAAGAGGAAACTGTTGGCATTCAAGAAGGCTGGAAACCCAAGGATTGCCACACACCTGATCGATATGAATGATTCCATCCTCCATATGCTTCTGGAAAATGGGCTAGACAACAGGAAAGAGAACAAGGTGAAAATGATATTTTACCCTTCATACTTAACTGGGGTAGATGGCCTCCTTGATCTTGGCTATTATGAGACAATCCATGCCTGTCATCTGGGAGTCTTTCCTTCCTTCTATGAGCCCTATGGCTATACCCCCTTAGAATCTGCTGCTCTGAGTGTTGCTGCAATCACATCTGACTTATCAGGGTTTGGCAAGTATATCGCCGATAAGGTCCCCCAGAAAAATCCCGGCATCTATATCTTGAAGCGTGAGGGCAAAAGCGATGATGAAGCGGTCAAGTCCATGGCAAAGATCATGCTCAAGTTCTCCATGATGTCAAAAACCGATCGCATTGAAGAGAAGATACATGCGCATGAGGTGGCAAGATATGCTGATTGGAAACAGCTCATTGCCATGTATGTGAAAGCCCACCAGATTGCACTGAAACGATGAAAGTGACATATGCAGGGACGAGCACTTATTCCTGCGCTGCACGTGAAGACTCTTGCACGCTGCAGGCAGATCAAGGGTCATTCTCCCTCGTGGGGAAAGAATCTCGATATGCAGGCATACATTTTTTTTTGAAGGATACCATCTTCAAGGTTGCAGAGCCCTTAGCTGCAAAAGATGCAGGGGACCTGAGCACTGTTATCATCAAGCCGGGGATGATCATACGGGAGTTTGCTAATATAAAGGAAGTTTCTTCGATAAAAGGGAACTGTTATGCGGCCATGTTCGACAGGGAATCAATCATCCCTCTGTACCTGGATCCTCGCCATCCTTATGATCTTGGTGAGTTTGACCGGTATTTTTCTGTTGAGGAAAAGCCAGGCAGCCTAAAGGTGCTCTACGAAAAAAGAGGAAAGGACGTGTTTCAGATGCATATCCTCATCAGGCACCATGGCGCGTTCAAGGCAGCAGGTATGTGGGTGGAAAAGAAATATCCAGCGGACAAGAAGAGGGATTCACCGCCCTTCTCAAGATATGTATATTACTTAGGTGATATTGCCTGCCAGAAAGTTGAGCTCAGCGCAGGTCTCACTTTAGGGAGCGCTGTCCCCCTCACCATCCCAAAGCTCTCATTCTCTTTTCCATTAAAACAGGTGGATGATCAGAGAGATGCGCTAGGGTTGCAGGCTGCATCCTCTTTGAAGGGGCTCATCCTCAACAATTCGCTCTATGCCGGCCTTCCTTGGTTTTTTCAGTCATGGGCAAGGGACTCCTTGATATCTTTAAGAGGATTAGTTCTCTGTGGAGAACGGGAGAGTGCAAGAAGGATCATGATGGACCTCATCTCCACACTGCAGCCTGATGGAAGAGTGCCAAATCGAGTGCCGGCAACAACGCTTGGGAACGCTGATGCCATTGGATGGCTCTGCCTGAGGATTGAGCAGCATAAGGATATTTTTGCAAGAAAAGACTTGGCGATCATCAAAAAAGCGCTCATCACAGCTGAACAGAATCTTGTCCAAAGGTATGGTGAAGATGGTCTCATAAAGAATTATCCCTTGGAGACATGGATGGACACAAGGTACATGGATGATGTGAGGGGTGGCCTGCGAATAGAGATCCAGGCATTGTATGGAGCAATGCTTCGTTTGCTATTCTCCTTGACTAATGATCCATTGTATCAAAAGAAGATCAAGCAGCTGAAAAGAAAGGTCAAAGAATCATTTGTGGCAGGATCCCTGCTCTGTGATGGCGCTGGTGATAGGACGCAAAGGCCAAATCTCTTTATTGCCTATTATGTCTTTCCAGATCTCTTTTCAAAGGCTGAATGGGCAGGGTTTTTTGACAAGGCCATCGAATCGTTATGGCTTCCCTGGGGAGGCCTGGCCACCATCGAAAAATCCCATAAGTACTTCTCCCCCATCCACACCGGCCAATCTGATGTGAGCTATCATCGTGGAGACTCCTGGTTTTGGGTCAATAACCTCACTGCTGTGTGCCTGGCAAGGATAGACCATGAGCGCTACAGGGAGTACATTAAAAAGATCCTTGAAGCATCAGCAAATGAGATGCTCTGCCAAGGGGCGCTTGGCCATGCAGCAGAGGTATCTTCAGCAAAAGAGATGACATCTGATGGTTGTGTTTGCCAGGCATGGAGCGCAGCAATGCTGCTGGAACTTCTCGATGAACCCTCTCTATAATTTATCTATAAAAGCTATCTTAATCTATTTACTATCTTAATCTATCTATAAACTCTATCTTAATCTATCGATAATCAGTCAGTCCATTCTGGTGGCCATTCCGGTTTATTCTGTCAAGAATGCCCGGGACAACAAGTGCTGCAAATGAAGGTGAGCAGGCATAGAGGTGAGGCCCAAGGATGAAGAGGTCATTGACAAATGATAATCCCTGCTCTGGCTGGAGTGTCTCACCATCTGATCTAAACCCTCGTATCATGCCATGAAATGGGTCGATCATGAAAAAATTGTCACTGCCCGGGCTGCGGCCGCTTAATTGATAGTGTCCCTCCTTCTTGAAATAATGGAGATAGAAAAGGTAGCTCAAAGGATTCTCATGCCGGTCAAACGCTGACACATCAAAAACTGCAACCTCATATCCGGTAACTCTCTTGAGCCTGACCTGCAGATCCCATTGCCAGGGGTATTTATCTACTCTTGGAGTTGAGAGGAGGTCATATGCCTTTATTGTTATGCCCTCTCGGAAATATTGTGTACCGCAGAAGTCACCTAGCTCCCTCATGGCAGCAATGGAATGATTGAATACTGCTCTTGCCCGATTTTCCAATTGAAGGGCTAAGAGCACATCATCATCCACAATCCCATTCAAATCCATCTCAAAGAGGATTCCCTGCTCCATTTTAAGGATTTCTGTCTTGCAAAGTAGCTATGTGCTGATAGCCTTCTTCAGCACCGCGAGAATGAGCTTTTTCTTTTTGCTCACAAAACTCTTTGTCAGCCCTTCAATAATCAGCCTAAGCAATGGTTCGGTGTTCGAGGGTCTCACATTGAACCACCAGTCTTCGAACTCGATGGAGAGCCCATCAAGATGATGCTCTTCCCCTCTTGGAAAAGCTTTCTTGAGACCATCATAGGCTTTCTTGATGTCTTTTCGTGTTGCCAGGTGGATATTGATCTCTCCGCTATCATAGTATGTCTCAAAGGGCAAAACAAGCTTGGATATAGTGATTGAAGGGTCTTTTTTCTTCTCATCGCTTAGGATCTCGAGGAGTTTCATTGCCGCATAGAGCCCATCATCATTCCGATGGAATTCTGCATACATGAAATGCCCTGATAATTCCCCTGCTAGAAGCCCATGTCTTTTCCGAAGGAATTCTTTATAGTAAGGATTGCCAACCTTCATGAGTTTTGGCCTCCCGCCAGATGCTATGATCGCTTTCTTGACTGCCCGTGACATGCGAAGGTCAAAGCCAACCATCTTTCTGGGATGCTTCTTTAATTCATGGACAGCAAGGAGGGCAAAGATGTCATCTGGCGGTATGATCCGTCCTTTCTCATCAACAACGCCCAGCCTGTCTGCGTCCCCATCAAACGCAATCCCTATATCTGCATCGCACCGAGTAACCGTTTCACGGAGATCTTTCAATGAATCCTTATCGACAGTATTTGGAACAATTGGCATCGTCGATTTGAGGGTGAAATGCAAGGGGAAAAACCGGATAGGCAATGCCTCAAATATCCCACGATAAATTGTTCCAGCACAGTAAAGAGGATCAACAACAACAGAGATCCCTTCGATCTTCTCACCAAACCGTTTCATGATATCCTGCTCGTATTTTCCAAGCATATCCCTAGAGATGCCGTTTCCTGGTTTTTTTGCAGACTTGAAGTCTTTTTCTGAAAGTTCCCTGATTTTTGGAAGGCCGGTGCTTTGAAATACCCTATCACCTCTCCCATTAACTATCTTTATTCCGTTATACTGCTTTGGAGAATGAGAGGCTGAAATCATCAGGCCGGGTATCATGAGATATTCTGCTGCATAGTAGAGGAGGGGAGTTGTGCAAATGCCAATAGTCATCACATCTGCTCCCATCTCCTTTATCCCTTTCATCAGGGCAAGGCTCAAGGGAAGCGAAGTCTCCCGCATGTCCCTTCCAATAACATATCTTTTTGATCGAAAGAACTTCACGCATGCTTTCCCCACTCGATATGCTGCGTCTTCAGTGAGCACAGCTGGCGAAAGGCCCCTGATCTCATACGTGCGCCAAAGCTCCAGATCTTCCTCTTTTTTCATTGTCTGTCCAAGAGGATAAGAGTATATAAAAGTAGCGTTAGAAACTATCGCGATTAAGCGAAGCTCTCCGGTGTGCCATTCCGATAATTGATGAGTGGATGCATACAAGGTAGAAGCATACCAAAAGGTTTATGAATTCTAATTCTTAAGGTGTATCCCCGATAGCTTCGGGGGAGGGGTGATGAATATGGCAGCGAATTCTTGTGGTATGTTGATTTGCAAAAAATGCGGGTATGTCAATGTGGTGGCAGGGATATTGCTGATCCTTTCAGCATTGTCGACAAATGCTCCGGCATGGTTCACGCCATGGACCATTGTTGGACTCTACTTGATACTCTGGGGAGCGATGTCTGCCTCCGGAAAACAGCATTAGTATATTATTTCCTTGAATGATCCTGAGACCTGGGGAGTAAAATGGCTCTAAAGGTTTCAGGTTTTTTTATCAGTGTGTCTTCTCATGATATTCTCTTCTTATGATACTCTTTTTTATCCTGTGGAATGTCCTGACCAAACATCTTTTTCATAGCTGTTGTTGGGAATAGTTTTGCATAGAGTTTCTGCTGCCACTTGAAAAACTTGGTGATGCAGTCTGAGCAGACATGCGCTGTATGGGTTTCATCAATTACTAATTGGTGTAATTCGGGATGATATTCATGGATTTCCTGATGGCAGAGTGTGCAGATCATGTTCTTGCCTGAAATCATATTGTTAAAATTTATAATACTTTGTTTAGTGAAGGTATGGTATGTTAATAATGTGTCAGTATCGAGGTAAAACCGAGCGCAGACTTTATAGCTGTTTTGCCTCTCCAACGACCGAAGGCAGATAAAGGCAAATAAAATATTAACATTAATGGCTTTGGACTTTTTGAGATACTTATTTAAACTCCCTATCTTTCTCTGATAAGATGAAATTTTTAATTGTAAAAAATATAACAAGAGAAGGTCCAGGATTATTGGAGGAATTATTGGACTCTTATAATTTTGGATACGATATTGTTGATTTGGATAAAGGAGAAAGTTTTCCTGATCCGAGTGATTATTCTGCTGTTATTGTAATGGGTGGTCCAGATTCTGCAAATGATACAACACCAAAAATGCGAGAAGAACTAAAAAGAATCAAAGAGGCAACGGATGCTAAAATCCCCTATCTCGGTGTGTGTTTGGGAATGCAAACATTGGTAAAAGCAAATGGTGGAGAAGTCTACAGAAATGACATTAAAGAAGTTGGATGGAGAGATCCTGAAGGAATATACCTCGTAGTTGATTTAACAGATCGGGGAACATCAGATCCATTATTTGCTGGAATAACCTCTCCATTAAACATTTTCCATCTTCATGGTGAAACGGTTAGATTGACAAGGGGAATGAGACTCTTGGCCACAGGGAAATATTGTAAAAACCAAATTGTCAAGATTGGGGATAATGCTTATGGGATTCAAGGACATTTTGAGTTAACGCCTCACATGTTTGACGAGTGGAGAACACAAGATCCGGATTTAACACCGCTGGATCAGGAAGCATTGCAGGCCGATTATGCAAGATTGAGAAAAAAATATGAAGCAACAGGAACACAAATCCTGAAAAATTTCTTGCGAATAGCTAAGCTGATCGATTAAGTTCAAAGACCCTTCTAAAAACAATAGAAGAGACCGACGAAAAAGCTGGGCATAAGAGAGAACGCTCTAAAACCCTCTCCATCAGAAATCTTCCCTATGCTTCAGATGTTCTATCAACGCATCAGAAACAAATGGTTTCCCATAGACGAGGACATACCTGAACGGAAACTTGACTGATTCCCCATCTTCCAGCTCTAGCTCCACCCCATCCTGGAATGTGATGTCGGAGAGTTTTTTCCCCTCAATAATCTGTTTTGCGACAAATACTGCGTTGTCCGTGCTCATCTGTCTTGGTCCAAGATTGCGCTCTGGTACCCCAAGCTTTTTCAGGACTTTTGTCCTTCCTGTTGGCGGGTCATCTCCAAGGATGCCTCCAAGGATGATCCCATCAAACTGATCATCAGATGATAACTCCTGTGCAGCATCCAATTCCAGCAGGCAGAGGTTTCCAAGCTGCAGTGCACAAACAGATTCTTTATGTGGGGTGGCGAACTCGCTGACGTTTTGATGCAATGATGCTGGAAGATTCGTGATGATCAGGTTATCTTTCCCAATTATCTCTGCAATATGCTTGTACTCTATAACGCACCACTCATACAGTTCAGGCTCGAGGTGCTCGATGATGTATTTCATCTTTGCAAAAAAACAATAGGGTTTTATAAATCTTCGTTATATCTTTGATACATGGCCTTCCTCTTCGATGTATATTCTCATAAAGAAGCAGAGCAGAGAATCAAGATGATCATGAAAGACCTTTCTTCATCAAGATCCCCCAGCCAGATAAAGAAAGAGAGGCATTGGCAGCATATCGACGAGATCATCTCCATTGCAAGAGCAAACCTGAAAAAAGAGAAGATCGCTGATTTTTTGTTTATGAATGTGGATGATCACCGTTTTGCGACAAACGAGATCGTGGCAAGGTACCGCGCAGAACGGCTCAAATGTAATACTCTCATTGAGGTTGGCTGTGGCATTGGCGCCCAAACCATCGCTTTCGCAAAGACCTGCAAGCAGGTGATTGCGATAGAAAAGGATGAGCGAAAGATATCCTATGCAAAGGAAAACTGCAAGAAACAAAAAAACATCGCGTTTATTCATGGCGATGCATTAAAGGTGGTCAGTGAAATCAAAAGTGCAGATATTGTCTTTTGCGATCCGGAAAGGAAGCCGGAGGAAAAAGAAAGGTCATTTTCAACAATCCAGCCTTCAATCACTCTTCTTTTAGAAAAATTTGGAGGGTTGACAAAGAATTTTTGCATTGAGCTTCCTCCGCAGATGCAGTCTATCCCGATTGAAGGAGAGCTTGAGTATCTGAGTGTTGATAACAAGCTAAACCGTCTTAATCTTTACACAGGCTCTCTTGCAAGATATAAGAAAAATGCCCTCCTCCTCCCCGAGAAGAAAAGGTTAGAGCTTATTGATAACGTCCTTCCAGAGGCAAAAAACGTTGAAAAGTATATTTTTGAAATCAATCCAGCAATAAAAAAAGCCGGGCTCATAGATTCTCTCAAGATAAAGGATGTCAAAAAGGTATTAGTTGCTGATAATACCTATGTAACTGGTAATCAATTCATGAAAAGCTCTTTTTTTGTCCATGCCTATGAATTTCTATGCGAATGTGCAAGCGAAAAAGACCTCATTGAACACCTCAAAAAACTGGACGCTGGGAAGGTCATTCTCAGGGGAAAGATTCCAGAAGACCAGTACTGGAAAAGGAGAACGACGATAGAAAAACAGCTGTCGGGATCAAAAACTTTTACTGTTTTTGTCGGAAATACGTTTCTCGTATGCATTCAACGAAAACTATTTGAATAACCTCCCACTCCTCTTAAATTATGGATAACTTAGCAGTAGTAAAATTTGGGGGGAGTTCTTTAGTCGACCCTGAGGATGTTGCAAGAATAGCAGGAATAATGGGCGACCCAGCAGTGCTAGGTGACAACCAATATCGACGTGGGGTTATTGTTGTCTCTGCCCCTGGAATTCCTCCTGGATATAAAAGTGATGATTCTTTAGGAAAAAAAGTCACTGACATGTTAAAGTCTCTTGCAAGAGAATGTGTTAATGAACAATCTTCTTCTCCCTCAGATAGAACCTTATTTGCAGATGTTTTGCACCGGTTCAAGAGACTATCATCTAGTAGGGGATCAGATAGTATGGATTTAGAGGATATCGATGGATGGGACCTTCCAGCAACACTAGAAGAAAGGCTGCATGAGATACCATCTGCTGAAGAAAACACTGCATCCTATTTTGCAAGGGTGATGGCTTTTGGTGAAGAGGCATCTGCAAGAATTATTGCTGTGATGAATGGTTTCCAGTTTGTGGATGCTGCAGACCTTTTCGTTCTTGAAGGGGAGAATTTTCTCCAGGCTGATGTGAACAGGGAAGAAACGTACAGGCGCATTCAAGAACTAAATCTGCGTGATCGCTCGATCATCATTCCTGGCTTTTATGGCCGACATACCTCTGGAGGAATAGCGATCATGGGAAGGGGTGCATCTGATACAACAGCTGCTCATATTGCTGCTGCTCTCCACGCCGGAATTTATGAAAATTTCACTGATAGGGTGGGTGTTTTTGCTGCTGATCCAAGGCTTGTTCCTGGCGCGCATGTTATCCCTCGCTTAACATACGAGGAAATGCGTTACCTTTCTTACACTGGTGCGACAATTTTAGATGCGAAGGCAATTGAGCCTGGTATGGGTGCGAGGGTTCCAATTCATATCCGCAGCACGTTCCAATACCCAGAACAAGGAACTGTCGTGACGAGCATAAGATCAAGTGATCCAGAGCACCCTGTTGTTGGCGTTTCGTATAAGGGAGGCTTGCATTATTTTAGGGTCAAATTTATTGGTCTTGATGACATTGATGGCATCCTTGAAAGGTTAGCAGCAACAATTCGGGGATGTGGGTATACTATCCATCATACAACCACCGGGGTAGATGAGGTTGGATATGCTGCTGTACCAAAAACAGATCAGGACAGGAGCAATGACGCTTATACTGCAATCTTTGGGCTTCTTCCATCGCCAGCAGTTCCTTATGATGGTGATGATGTTGTCAAGTTTATCGGTGATGTTGGGATACTCACCCTTGTCGGTAAGGATATGGTAGATGATGTGACAATGTCACCACAGATTACAAGGGTACTTCAGGAAGCAGGTGTTGGCAGGGTCTTTAGCACACGTCCAGACAGCAGGACTCATTATCTTTATGGTATTCATGGGATAAATGCCGAGCGTGCCCTCCAAGTGGTCTATGACTTTTGTTGCAGGAGAGAATCCTCTTAAAGTAAAAACATTTTTAAACAATTCTTTGTCTATAGCTTGAATAGTGGGCATATTGTCTAGCTCGGTATGAGGCAAAGAAATGCACAATAAGGGGCCTGTGGTCTAGTTCGGCTATGACGTCGCCTTCACACGGCGGAGGTCTCCGGTTCAAATCCGGACAGGCCCATTGCATTTCTTGCACACATGAGCCTTGCTCGCGGTGTATCCGGGTGGGCATTTTTTTCTTTTTTTCACCATAACCTTTATATAACCCGTTTCTTCTAAAAGAGAGAAAAGAGGAAGATGGATCACCCGCATTTTATCTTAAGACCGGCACTCAGGAGGGTTATTATTCCCGAAGCGCTCAAGGCAGCAGCGTTAGCAGCTCTCCTCTCTGTTGGAATGCTGCTCAACGTGAAGCTCGTGGAGAGGAATATCTCCTCTGGCTGGCTCATAGCAGCAGTCCTCTTCTCATTGGCACTAGTCACCCTTGACTTTATTCTCATCTACCTTCGTCACGAGAGCCGGGCATATCACTTTTACCAGGATCATTTCATCGTTGATGGAAAAAAGCTGCCGTTTGGAAAGGTCGCATTCACAAGGAATCATCTAGACAAGTTATGCAACACCATCACCATGCACATCGGGAATGAAAGGATACCTTCTCTTGACAATGAAGCAACAGTGTTGTTCCATGTCCAAAAGCACATCGAAACGGCAGGGGATTGCGATTAACAAGGAACATTATCGAAGGTCGGTTCATCTGTTGATGTTTATCATAGTCCTAGCGGTAACCTTCATCCTCATCAAGCCGTTCCTCACCGCGATCCTGACATCAGTCATCATTGCATATATCTTTTATCCGTTCCATCTCCAGATGCAAAGGATAGTAAAGAACAAGACTCTAGCAGCAATAACCAGCTCCTTTCTGATAATCTTGCTCCTGGCAATACCGCTGATTGTTGCTGTTAATACCGTCACAAAAGAGCTCTATTCTACCACCCGGATGATGAAGGATGAATTCGCTAATACCTCCCTCTTTCAATGCATTACCGGATCGCCCGTGTGCAAGGCCAGCAACTGGGTCCAGCACTATTTGAGCAATCCTGAAGTGCAGTATTATCTTATCTCAACTCTCCGGTCGACTGGTGATAGTCTTTCTGGGCATCTCTCAAATTTCTTCTTCCGGTCAATAGAATTCGTGGTATATATCTTCGTTATCTTATTCCTCCTCTTTTACTTGTTTAAGGACGGTCCAGAGCTTATCAAGAGGATGGAGGACTATATTCCCATGAAGAAAAAGGAGCGAAGGGTGCTCTCAAAAAGGTTCTCCGAGATATCTTTTGCTGTCATCTACGGCAATATCGTCACTGCTATCATCCAGGGCTCTTTTGGCATGTTTGGTTTTTTCATTCTCGGATACAAGAATCCATTTCTCTGGGGCCTTGTCATGATGATTGCCTCGTTGATTCCCTTTGTTGGTCCACCAATCATCTGGGTGCCAGCTGGAGTCATTAGTCTTGGATTGGGATTTGGCATGGGCAACCCAGCCCTTCTCTGGCAGGGCATTGGGATGCTTATCTATGGCGGCCTTGTCATTAGCAGCATCGACAATGTGCTCAAGCCAAAGATCATCGGCGATAAAGCAAATGTGCATCCGGCAGTCATCTTTCTTGGGGTGATGGGTGGCATCTCTGTCTTTGGCGCGATAGGATTCTTTATCGGGCCAGTAGTTCTCTCATTATGTTTCACCTTCCTTCATATTTACTATAAGCAGGTATTCATATGAAACTGAAGATCAAGGATATGGACGTGGAAGCGGGAACAACTCGTGTTGTCCTATTGCATCACAAAGACGCAAAGCTGATAGATATCCGGCCGATGGACCGGGTGATCCTAAAAAAAGGAAAGCGTCAGATCATTTCAATAGCTGATATTGCTGAATCTTCAAGAACCATCAAGCAAGGGGAGATTGGCTTTTTTGATGAGCCCCTCCGCGACCTTGGGGCAAAGGAAGGAGATAAGGTAGGTATTCTGCTCGCAAAAAAGCCTGATGCTGTTCGCCATATTAAAAAGAAGCTTGGCGGCGGCCGCTTGAATGCCAAGGAGATGAATGAGATAGTCAAATCGACTGTGAATAACGAGCTCTCCCAGATCGAGCTTGCATTCTTTGTGTCTTCTTGCTATCCAAACCGGCTCTCACTCGATGAGACTATTTCCCTGACAAGATCGATTGTCTCAAATGGCGAGTCCCTCAACCTGAAAAACAAACGCATCGTTGATAAGCACTGCACAGGAGGGGTTCCCGGAAACCGGACAACGATGGTCATTGTTCCTATACTCGCTGCAGCTGGCCTCTGTGTCCCAAAAACCTCTTCCCGTTCAATTACTAGCCCTGCAGGCACTGCTGATACGATGGAAGTGCTAGCACCCGTCACAGTGCCCGCTGCAAAGATCAAGAAGATTGTTGAAAAGACAGGAGGGTGCATTGTGTGGGGTGGAGGGGTCAATCTTGCTGCGGCAGATGATAAATTGATCAAGATCCGCCACCCCTTAAGCTTGGATCCAGAAGGGATGCTCCTGGCATCAATCCTTGCGAAGAAGCACAGCGTTGGTGCAACCTATGTACTAATCGACATCCCCGTCGGAAAAGAGACAAAGATCAAGTCATTGAGGCATGCCCAGCATCTGAAAAGGAAATTTAAGATAGTGGGGGGCAAGCTGGGAATGGAGATCCATGTGATCTTTACGAATGGCAATGGTCCAATTGGGAATGGCATTGGGCCAACCCTAGAAGCCCGTGATGTGTTATACCTCTTGAGAAGGGATCCTCGGGCGCCAATAGACTTAGAGCGCAAATGTCTTCGGATGGCAGGCAAGATGCTGCGGGAAAATGGGTTCCCGGAAGGCATCTCCCATGCAAGGAAGCTCCTTGATTCTGGCAAGGCATATGAAAAGATGAAGGAGATCATCAAGGAGCAAGGAGGCAATCCGAATATTTCTCCAGATGAGCTAAGACCAGCGCAGCATTCTTTCCATGTGCGGGCGGAAAAATCAGGAAGACTTGTGAATATTGATAATTTCGCCCTCTCGAGGGTAGCTAGCATTGCTGGCGCTCCTGATGACAAGGCGGCTGGTCTTTATTTGTTCAAGCATGAGAAGGATCCTGTCTGGAAAGGCGAAGTCTTGTTTACGGTCTATGCCGGTTCAGCTGAAAAACAAAAATTTGTAAAAGAGATGGTGGCGAGGGGAACAGTATTCAAGATCAACGGATAAGCCTTTTTCCCTTGAATGGTTGATTTTGAGTGGTCGATTAAAACATTCTTTGAATATTACGACTTATTAGTGGTAATAATTACGTAAACTTTTTATAGTATAAACAACTATTCACTCTTTATGGTCTATATCATGGCATCCTCTCATCAGCAATCTCTCTCTGAAAGGATTGCGGGAATGCGGGGGTATCTCTATAATAATGCCTTAAGATTGACCAGTGACCCTGATAATGCACATGATCTCGTGCAGGAGACGATGGTCAGAGCACTAAAAAATCTGGATAAGTATCATGAGGGGAACCTCTACAATTGGCTATTGCGCATCCAAAGGAATCTATTTAGCTCGCAGTATCGAAGGAAAGAAAAAAATGTGCCAGTTGATCAGGAAGAAGATGTCCTTGAAGTGCCGGATCACCAGGCGATAAGAGCTATGAATGCATTGACCAATCAATCATTGGATGATCGTTTGCATGACATGGTCCTCGATTTACCTGATGAGTACAGGCAGGTATTGGTTTTAGCAGACATAGAAGATTATACTTATGAGATGATAGCAAGTGCCCTTGGCATTCCATTAGGGACGGTAAGATCTCGGTTATTTCGCGCAAGAGCATATATGAGAAGACAAATGGGAGAAAAAGCTCCAGACCTGCTGGTTAAATATCGCTTGCAGGAAGTATAATCTCCTCATACCCCCTGGCCTTGTTGATTCCTCCTGAGTGGATGATCTAATCTTGGCGGGGGAAACGCATGTTCTAGTATCCTTGGAATCCGTGACCTGGAAAGCAGTGCTGCATCATACTGGCGCGGGTCATTGATATAACCTCGAAACTGTTCTACTGCGCCAAGCATCTCTTCATAATATGGCTGCTCTGTTGCGTGGACAAGGAATCCATGATCTACCGTGACATCAGGATGATTTAGTTTCATATAGAGAACTATCCCAAACCCCTCTTGTTCTTCTCTGCTCCTTTGGGCTATATCTTTCCGGTACCAATCTGCAAGATATGCCATATGGATATGGCTGCCTTCACCCGGCAGCCCTTCAGGGATGACCCCTTCTTGCCGTATAACTATTCCCTGATTGAGTTGATGGTAAAAAAAGTTCCGTGTTTCTAATTGTCCTTGTACATCTCCCACAAGGTAGCTTGCTGAAAGGGCAAGGAGTATCCCGCATGTCAGCGTTCGATAGGATGGTGATCTTCTCCTTTTCAGGGATAATTGCCTTGTTGCGTGAGTAAAGGCTGCCTTGAATGCTTGAACGCTTCTATATCTCTTCTTTGGGTCAATGGCAATGCTTCTGGTGATTACTTCATCCAATGCTTTCGGGACCCCATACATCACTCCAGAGAGGTCGCTTCTATGGTTGACTGGGATATGTCCCCCGGTGATCATCTCATATGCTAATGCTCCAAGACAAAAGACATCGCTTCTTTGGTCAATTGGGCCTTCGGGGGGAAGATACCGTGCTCTGCTCCCTATGATATGTTCCGGCTGAGTAAGCGGCAAATCAATGATGATTGCATGGTCTCCCGCGATGAGGATATTTTCTGGATGGAGGTCCCCATGGCAGGAAAAACCACAGCGATACAGGTATTGGAGTGCCAAGCAGGCGTCCAGGATGTATCTTGCTGATTCTTTTACTGGGAGGGGGGAGATTAACTTTTGATCCAAGCTTTCTCCATCTACCCGTCTGGTGACAAGAAAAGGGAGCGGGTCAATCCCATAGCCAAGTGTCTCAGCGATGTTTGGATGTTTGAGTCTCAGCAGTTTTTTCCCTTGAGAGATAAATCTGGATTGTTCCTTTTCATCCATGTCTGGGACTTTGATGATGACCTCAATTCCATCCCGGAGGCCTTCATACATTGTGCTATTGGGGGTTCGAGCAATAAGGTGCAGATCCTCGCATCCTGGAATCGTTATCATAGGCATTACCTCTCTTTTGTGTTATTCGATTTTGTGTTATTCGATTCAAGTATAAGATATACTCAAACATAAGATCTATTCAGGCATAAGAAGATTCATAACCCCTTCCCTAAAATCTTCGGCAGAATACCGGGGGGTGGATGCTTCTCTCGAGCTGGGCGGAGAAATTTTGATATAATCCTGTTATTCCGCTATTTTTCCATTATCCATGGATCATTTTCGCTCTGTTATCCCGAAACTGCTAGA
>DUKZ01000053.1 GCA_013329045.1 Candidatus Woesearchaeota archaeon | reverse complement strand
TATCACGTTAAATTGACTATATCTCTTCGCCAATACATTTAAATACTATTACATACAATTACATATCATATATCATTTAGATAATAGAAATGCTTATAAGTATGTAGGTGTATGCAGTAATGGCGAGGAAGACAAAAGAAAGGATCACCATCACCATTGATACTGATCTGCTTTCCTGGCTTGATGATAAAATTGAAGAAAAGGTATTTGCCAACAGAAGTCATGGCATAGAATACCTCATCCACAAGGAAAAAGAGGAATAACATTCATTTTTTGTGCGTCGGCTCACACTACCCCCCAAACATGATAGTTCTGCAGCTGGCGCACATATTCTTTTTTTCAATCAGTCGGGATATACCCCTTTACGAGCATCTTCCCAAGAAGGGTGAGCCTTACCTGAACCCTTCCTTTATTCTCTTCAGTCTCGACTAATCCTAAGTCCTTGAGGCCTTCACTTTTCAGGTTTCCATTTATATGGTAAGAAATCAGCGGAAGGCTCATCCCCGACTCTTTGCTCAGCTCTTCTAAAGACCCGCAACATTTTTCACTAGCAAGAATCTTTAGGAGCATCATCTTCTTATCGGTCAGCAATTTATAATATGAAAACTTCATGACAGGAAGGAGCATGATGTCGTTACCTGAAATGGCAATAGCCTTCAGACCGTTGACGAACGCAGCTGATGTTCCAGCACATTGGGTGATGCTATCACCAGTCGAGGTGTTGATGATGATCTCATGGTCTTTCTCGATATCCTTGATCTCTGCAATCTTCTGGAAGATACCCTCCCATGAATGGCCAGTGATCTCTTCAATCTTCGCTTTTATCTTGAACCGCTCAAGATCCTGCGCAACACTCCTTGCTTTGGTGAGATGTTTTTCAGGAGTCAAGAGAATGATTCGTTCACTTGGAAACTCCCGCAAGCCGACGTAAAGGTTTTCGATATTCTCCCCAACCGGTGCAATAACAAGATATTTCTTCATTATGGCCCCCTCTTTAATACTAAAGGACAAGTTTTACTTTATAAAACTATTGATTCTGCTCTTTCTCTGTTTATCCCTCATAGGCTCTGTAGAAAGTCTCGCTTCGCTCGACTTGGGCCAGCTCAACTCCTGCTCCTTCACCGAGGGTGCTGTGTCCCCGAAGGGGGCTACCCCCCACAACGCACTCGTTTCATTCTCGATGGAGTTTCGCAGAAAGGCACTTAGTTTCTACAGAGCCTCCCTCATACTAGACTTTAAATAGGAACGAAGTTCACGAATTTGCTATGCAGGTTAATGAATACATCCAGGATATCAAGAAAACATTTCTTGCAGACCTAACGTACAATTCCAGCCTCAATCACTACTTTTTTGCCTTGCAGTCTTCCTTTGGAAAATGCGTCCGGCCAAAATTGCTATTTTATTCAGCTCATACCTACAAAAAACCGGATACCTCTTCACTCATCAATGTCGGAACTGCACTCGAACTCCTCCACCTTTCTTCTCTTGTCCATGATGATATTATGGACCATGCGGATACCCGGAGGGGAGAGCCATCAATTCCTGCTGTGCTTGGCTATGAAAAAGCGGTTGGTGCTGGTGATGTCCTGCTGGGAAAGGCATTCTTCCATATAAGCTCGGTTAGCATTGTTCCCACATCATTATTTGCTCTTGTGCTCATAGATATCTGGGAGGGGCAATTAGAAGAATGCTTAGCGATAAGCAATCTTTCATTGACAAAAGAAGCATACCAATCAATCATCCAGAAAAAGACAGCATCTTTGATCAGGTTTTCCTGCGTTGCTGGGGGCCATCTTAGCAATGCACCTGATGAAGGGATACTGGCTCTTGGGCACTTTGGCGAAAGAGTAGGCCTTGCATTCCAGATAGTCGATGATCTGCTGGATTATGAAGGAGATGAGAAAACGTTTGGAAAGTGCATCGGCACAGATGTCAAAGAAGGCAAGGTGACTTTGCCTTTGATCTATGCATTAGAGGAGGATGCGAGCATTGGGACATTGTTCCTGAACAATGAGTTTACCCGGCTTTTGGCTGCAATGAAAAAAACAACAGCCTTTGACAGATGCAGAAAAACTGTCGAAGAGCTCACGCTTGATGCATGCGGAGCACTATTGACACTGCCAGACACACCTTTCCGGGCAGAGCTCATTGCCCGGGCACACTCTCTCCTTTCCCGGAAAAAATAGTCATCTTTAAATATCAATTTTCTTCTGTCCTGCCATGATTCCTATTTTTCTTGCGGTGCTCGTTGGCCTTGCGCAGTATTTCAGCGATTCGATGCAGAAACTTTTCATGAAACATCGACAGCGCATCCTTTCCATCACTTCAGGGATTATCCTTGCATATGTGTTCCTGATCATGCTCCCGGAATTGTATAAAGGGGTGGCATTCTTGTCACAACTGCTCTTCATCTATATTCTCATCGGATTCATCATGTTCTATAGCCTGGAAAAATATATCTATCAGCATACCTTACCAAAGAAACGGCTGCGAGAGCTGCGGGAGAGCCATACTCTTGTCCTCCTTCTCTACCATGTTGTTCTTGGGATCATCTTTACTGACATGATAGCTGAAAGCGTCTTTACTACTGTCCTCTTTTTCATTCCTATCCTCCTTCAATCAACCTTCGGGATGAGCTCAATAAAGGAATTGCATGGCAGTGTTACTAATAATGCGTATACAAAAATCTTCCTCTCTTCATCAACACTTTTCGGGGTTCTTTTAGCATCATTCTTCCCCATCCCTTCAGAAGTCTACCACGCGGCACTCGGCTTTGTTGCAGGGGCTCTTTTGTATATTGTCATCCGAGAGGAAGTGCCCTCTGAAAAGCGGGGAAGCCCTACTACCTTTTTATTCTCCCTTGCCTGTTATACGGTACTGATCATCCTTGACTGGTACTTCTTCTGAAAAGAGAAGACTGCTGCCTTCTGGCTACAAAAAGATTTAAATAACTCGGCTACTTCCCTTTCCTTGGTGATATCATGGAAGTAAAAATCTATTCTACTCAAATATGCCCTTGGTGCGTCAAGGCAAAAGACTATTTGAAATCAAAAAAGATCACTTACAAAGAGTATGATGTCGGTGAGGATGACAAGGCCAGGAAAGAAATGATTGATAAATCAGGGCAGATGGGGGTGCCTGTGCTGGATATTGGAGGCAGGATCATTGTTGGATTTAACCAGGCAGCGATTGACGAAGCCTTAGCCTCTGGGAAATAATCCTAACCCACATTATTCTTTTATTCTTGTCGGCAATTTTTCCAGGCCGCAAAAGTTTGCAGAAAAATTATACGCTCCGGCATTTTCGAAAATCATCTTGTCACCAACTTTTGGCTCAGCTAAAAAGACGCGGTACCGGAATATATCCGTCGAATCTGGCGTCACTCCCTTGATCGTAAATGGGGCGCCCTTCCCTTCTGGAAGCTCTCCTTTTACTTTTAGCTTTACATTGGCGATGAAGGTGTCCATCGCGGCATTATACACTGAAGCGTCAATGATGATATTATTCTCATAGACATTCTTGATCGTTGTGTGCAGCTCGATGCAGGGAGCTGCCAGATACCTGCCTGGCTCAATGATGAGATCCACATCATCCTGATGGAGCCAGCCTCTCAACTCACTGATCTGGCTGAAGATAAACCCATAATTTTCTATCCGGGAATTCTTGTATGGGACAGGGAGGCCGCCGCCAATATCCAGATATCTGATTGCCTTGAGGGTCTCTGGAGCGAGTGATTGCTCAAGTTCTGCCTTGATCCCCCATTCGCCCAGGTTCTGTGTCTTACGATGGAAATGGATCCCCAAAGCTGCGATCCTTGGATTGCTTTGCACCTGGCAGATGAGCTCATTTACCCGTTTTGCTCCCAGGCCAAACACGAAATGCTTTCCTGTGTGGATGGTGTATTCTTTTAGCTTCATGCGGAGGAACAAAGTGACTTGTTGTTCCTGCTTTCCTAAAGCGCCAAGAAGCACTTCAAGATCCCGCTCATTATCTATGACGAACCAGGAGATGCCAAGGTCAATTAATTTCCCGATCTCCATTTCATCCCATGCCTGGGCAAAAAAGATGACCCTTGACTTGTCTTTTATCTCCTTTAATGAAAGGGCGGTATGAACACTCAGCCGGCAGGGCGTACTCTCTTCGAGCACCTGGCCCACGAGCGGATTTGTCTTAAAGCTATACGCGATCATGTCTCCTTTTTCTGCAAGGCTGTTGTATGTCTCAAGGAGCCTCTTCTTGTCCAGAATAAAATGAGGCTTATCCATGCTGGAGGAGCCCCTCTGTTTCCAATTGTTCGAGGGCTGCTGCCATCATCAACGGAAACGTGATCGTGACATCACCAATGACCGTTGCAGCATCAGAGTCATCCTTGATCTTGCCCCACGATTTTGCCTCATCAGTCGTGGCGCCGCTCATGCTGCCTGATGTGTCTCTTGCAGTTGTCAGATACACAGCATAGTTGATACCCCCGTTGAGGAGGCATGCGAGCAGCGCATGATGCTTCGAAATGCTCCCTCCAAGGCAAATTGCCCCTTTCTTGTCATCATAAGAGATGCATAGGACGATATTCTTGAAGTCTTCTACAACGTCAACAATGAAGTCCTTGTGCCTTTGTTGGAAGAGGTATAAATGAAAACCAAAGGCGCCGTCAGTGATCGCTGGACAGAAAATGGGGACGTTATGCCTTGCCGCCTGGTACAGGATGGAGTCCTTATCATCGAGAAGCAGTCCGATTTCTTTGAGCAATTCTGATACTGCCCAGCGAGGCTTTTTTGCATAGAGCAATTCCAGGAAGGCATTGAGCTTGTCCTCAAACTTTTCATATGATTCGTTCGGGATGAAGAGGTTGCCGACACGATTGACCCCCTGCTCATGGAGCGCTAGATCATCTACCTTAAAATTGCCGATGATGAAGCGCTCTCCTGTCGCCTTCATGATATCCTCTTCAATGCCGCCAACTGTTGTGACGATGACATCTGCCATACCCAGGCTGATGAGCTGGGCAAAAAATCCTCTCAGCCCAGAGGTGACCATGTTGGAAGTGAAGGTGAGGAAGATCTTTGCCCCCTCCCGCTTCATCTTGATTGCTACTTCGCTTGCCCTGTTGAGCTGGATACTCTGAAAGCCAAGGCTGCCAAACTGCTCGACCATCCTTTGGATAGTCTGTCCTTTTTCCCACTTATAATCACTGACGATCTCCATAGCAATACCTCTTAGAAATAAAAATTACGATCCCTGCTTTCTCACGGAACTCATAAGGGTGGTGAGTGGGTTGTTGTTTAAAAACATTGTTCTTTAATGGTTATATCAGGGGTTATGTGTGGGGTGATTGTTGTCCTCTATCCTCAATGTAGTGCCTAATTATTATGACATGATGTAGTGCCTAATAATCCCTTCTTTCTCGCAGGGGGATGTTCTGAGTAGTGCCTAAGAAATATACTATTATCCTTATGCTATTCTTTTACTTGTTATTGTGGTGGCATGATTTAATAATAATAAGTAGTGCCTAACTATTAAATATATTAATCAGAATCCTATACATTTTTAAATAAGTAGTGCCTAAAAGTGATGTGGCGTTTATCAGGACCAAGAAAATCAACCAGCATACCTATTATTACCTGGTCGAAAACTCCCGGATTGATGGGAACGTTCGCCAAAAAGTCCTCAAATACCTCGGGAAAAATGGTCATGTGCTCCTGCCTGGGGAGGAAACGCCGCTCGATGGATTCTTGCGGGTAAAACGCATCAAAGGGCACTCGTATTTCTATCTCGTCAAAAATTTCCGTGAAGACGGAAAAGTTCGCCAGAAAGTGATCCGGTATCTTGGTAAAGGCAATCACCTTGGGGGTGATGTCAATGCGTAAACGCGCACTCATTGAAATTTTAGTCTGGTTCCTTATGGTCATTGGAGCCTTTATGTTCACTGCCTTCAGGCCAGAAATCCAAGGATTGGTTATCCATCAGGATATCCTCACAAATATCAGCGCACATCAGGAGATGGAGGTGCATTTTTCATTCAACCAGAGCCCCCTCTCTGTTATGGCCAGGGGCTCTATTATTGGTGATGGGATGAATTATTCAATCCTCCTGGTCGGAGAAAACAGAAGCATAATCCTCCTCAACAGCACAACAATACTTCGGGAAGGGCTTTTGGTATCTTCTGGAGCAGAGGGGACTGGAAAAATCATTGCGTTCTCAGGTGCGTGCGAGGAATCGTGTGATAACCTATCACTTATGTCACTCTCAGCCAACATCACCCTTGCACTCTACCCTGGAGATGTTGTCATTAATCTCTCTTCATTGACGTTCAGTTTTGCGGACAGGAACATGACTGAAAATATCACCAGCACGTTTGGCCTAACCCTGAGTGCGGGAAAAGGCGCTCAAAGGGAAACGATTCATGCAGAGCGGCCAAGGATTGGGTCATCAGTCAGGGTAGTTAAGAGTATAAGAGTTGATAAGAGAACTTCCGGGCTGATAAGTGATATTCCCTCCGAGGCCGTCAATGTCACCGTTGTCAAGAAGGCATTTGGACTTGAGGAGAAGGTAGATGATGTGAAGATCAAGGATGAAGGGATCGTCAAAGACGTCGATAGCTTTATTCGGGACAGGAAAAAAGAAGAGATTATCAGAAAGATCGGGGAAGCTAAGAATTTCTCACAAAAACTTGAACTCCAGATGGATCTTCTTTCTTTTGGAGTCTCGAATCCCATCACGGGCGCTGTCGTGGCAGACCCCCTGGACATGAACACCTCAGTCATTATTGAAGAGACAATAGAATCGTATGAGGAAGTGGAGATCATGTATGAGCTGCCGGCGCCAGAAGCCTTTGAGGAAATCGAATCCTCAACAAAGAAATCCATCACGATATCCTCATCTTATCCCTATACTGATGTTGTCGCTTTCATGGACCTTCCCTCTGAAGCACCAGCTGATGCTGTAGACTTGTATTGGTATGAGAATGGGGGCAGCGCCCGGACGGAGCATGTCATCACAAGCATGAATGATACGAATGGAAATGGATTGATCGATTATATCGAATGGATCGTCCCCCACCTTTCCGACCAGGTCTTTGTTGTGGAAATCACGGTGCTAAACGTGCAAAGCTATCCAACAGTTGGGGGACTATGGGACGTGCGCTTCAATACCACTGGGACTGCCAACCTTACTATCAGAACAATAAACGGAACCTTTTGGGATAATGAAAGTGAACAGTATGACTTATTGTTCAGACAATTAACCTGTGGGGACATTCCAATAACCACCTCATGGATACATGGGGGAGTATTCGTCCAGGATTATTCCTGTAATCTTACTTCCTTTGAACAAAGCAGGGTCATTACTGAAGGAAAGCACCACTTACAATTTACGTTTGGCGACCAGACAGCCTTTGCCAATAATTTTGCAGCCCAGCTCTTTGCCAATATTACTGCTCCAGAAAATGATTCTGTCTACTTGAGGGATCACTTCAACATTACCGTGAATGCGACAGGAAACAGCACCGTTAATGAGTCGCATCGGCTCCGGTTATGGATCGGGAATGAGACAAGCAATATTACAAGGCTGCTGGCTCAGCAGACAGGATATGGCCAGGCCCTCAACATTACTTATAACTTAACAGCACTGCCCTTGTTGCCGGATGAAAACATGACATTCTTATTGCATTTTGACAATAGGTCAGAATTTAGTGAAAATGACAGTTTAGTGTATGACTGGACAGGCAATGGGTATAATGCGACATGTGCCGGGGATAAGTGCCCTGTATGGAACGAATCCGCTGGCAAGTTTGCAGGGGCATTCCAGTACAATGGTAGCAAGAACTTCTCAATTTCCAATGCACTTCCTGGAATACCTGCCGGGTCGTTGGCAGTGTGGATCAAACTGGATAATATCTCCTCAGACAACACCCATAATTTCAGGTCACCTATTTTTGTCAAGCAGCACGATGGAGTGCGGACACAATTACTCCTTGGCATCAATGCAACAGGAGAATCTGTTGCCCGGTTCCATCTTGAAGGGCTAACACCTGATGCAACAGACATTAGCGGGAATACATCGCTTCGTGTTGGGGAATGGTATCATATCGTCACTACCTGGAACGGGAGTGAGCACATCATCTATGTGAATGGGCAGCAGGATGCAGTTAAAACAGACAGCGAAGTTCTTTTGGCGGATGCTTCTCCGAGCTATCAGCAGATTGGCGCCTGGCGGGCTGATGCTGAGCCTGTCTTCTTCAATGGCACAATAGATGAGATTGCCCTTTGGAACAAGACATTGTCAGCTGGGGAGATCCTTGACTTGTACCGCCTGAAAGAAGGAACGTATTACTTGAAAAGCAACATCACCAACTTCACCCACAGCAGGGAGAGCGATGTATACCAGATCAATATCACTCTCCTGGTGAATCATCATCCTGATGCAGTGCTGCTTTTGCCGCTAAATAATTCCCAAGCCAATGCGAGCCATGTGCATCTTAATGTGAGTGGGAATGATGTCGATGAAGACATGTACCTGCTGCAGGTATGGGTTGGGAATTCGTCTGACAACATCACTCGCCTGGTGTACCAAAACACCACTGTTGGTTGGATGAATGTGAGCTATAATCTGACTGCATTGCCTTTGATACCTGATGAGAACATGACCTTATTACTGCATTTTGACAATAGGTCTGAATTTGGTGAGAATGATAGCTTCGTGTATGATTGGACGGGAACTGGCCATAACGCGACTTGCGAAGGATCAAGCTGTCCTCTCTGGAATGCCTCTCGCGGGAAGTTCGGTGGAGGGTTCACTTTCAACGACCAGTATGAATGCTTGAACATCAGCAAAACAGCAGGACTAAACATCACACAACAACTCAGCGTCTCCGCATGGATCAACACAAGAAACATAGAACAAACACAAGGAATAACAATGCATTCACGACTCTACAGCCCAAGCAGTTATGATGACAACTACCACCTCGCAATAGGTGATGGAGGAATACTCCACCTTACCATCATCAACTCAACAGGAACAATAAACTCAACAACATACCCCACAAACAACATACTCAAAAACAACACCTGGCACCACATTGCAGGAACATACGATGGACAAACAATATCACTCTATGTAGATGGACAACTCATCAATCAAACAACAATGATCGGAGACATCAACGGAAACAACACAGACATATACATCGGATGCTTCAACGATGACGGGAATTTCAACTATACATTCAACGGAACAATTGATGAGATAGGAATCTGGAACAGAAGCTTGTCTTCTCAGGAAGTACTTGACTTGTACCGTTTAGGGAATGGGACGTATTATTGGAAGGCTAATGCGACAGACTTTGTTTTGGATAATCAGACTAATTATTGGCAGTTTATCATCAATGATTCTACTATTCCTCCGAATAATCATCCTGATGCTGTCTTGGTTGAACCAATAAATAACAGCAACGTGAACGCAACCTTCGTATCCCTAAACGTGACAGGCAATGATACTGATGGTGATATGTACCGGGTGCAACTATGGGTTGGGAATAGCACTGAAAATATTACCAGATTGGTATATCAGAACACGACAACAGGATTCATGAATGTGAGCTATAACCTCACTGCACTACCGCTCGTTGCCGGAGAAGGAAAAGTGCTGCTCCTGCATTTAAATAATGAGAGTGAACAGGGAGAAAACAACACAGATTTCCATGATTTCAGCGGGAATAACTTCAATGCTTCGTGCAGCCCATCACTCTGTCCCACCCTTGTTGCCGGAAAGTTTGGACAAGCACTAGAATTTAATGGAGTAGACCAATACGTAAACCTTACAAACAACCCAACAAACTATTCATACAAAAACTTCACACTAGCAGCATGGGTATACGTCAATGCATACAAGCCTGAATTTTACATCTCAGTAATCCACACACAATCAGGATTCATTGAAATAAACGGAAGCGGGTCTGTCTATTTTGCATCATTCGACAACAGAAATGGCTCAGGCCTCAACCATCAAGAATATCTCGGAAACATCCCACTAAGAACATGGAAACACATAGCGATTACCAGCCACGAAAATACAACAAATTTATACACCGACGGAATAATAATCGGAAACGCAACAATCAATAACACTGCAGCAGGAGTTTACCAATTACCATTAATAGGAGCAATTGGTGATAACCCCTGGAGTGACAGGTTCTTCAATGGAACAATAGATGAAGTTGCCATATGGAACAAAAGCCTTTCTGCTTCAGAAATTCTTGACCTTTACCGGTTGAAGAACGGTACGTATTATTGGAAGGCTAATGCGACAGACTTTGTTTTGGATAATCAGACTAATTATTGGCAGTTTATCATCAATGATTCTACTATTCCTCCGAATAATCATCCTGACACTGTTTTGGTTGAGCCTGTTAATGATTCTCAGGTGAATGCGAGCCATGTGCACCTTAACATGACAGGCAATGATACTGATGGTGATATGTACCGGGTGCAGATATGGGTTGGGAACTCGTCTGATAATATTACACGATTGGTGTATCAGAACACGACAATAGGATTCATGAATGTGAGCTATAATCTGACAGCCCTTCCTGTGACGAGTGATGAGAACCTCACTCTGCTCTTACATTTT
>DUKZ01000050.1 GCA_013329045.1 Candidatus Woesearchaeota archaeon | reverse complement strand
TTTGAACATGGTTCCCATGAGCGTAGCGCAGTGGGTTCCCAAAAATGGAACATTTTTGAGGACAAATCCCCCCCCTCGCATTTATTCTCCAGGATTTGAACATGGTTCCCATGAGCGAAGCGCAGTGGGTTCCCAAAACCGTTTCTTTTCCCTGCTTGAAACGATTCTGCTACTATCTTATCCTCTCTTAAAAATCAGCACTACCCGCTGGTCATGGACCCCAGAGGAATTCACTTTGATATCTCCTGCGGTGATCTCCTGGCCTACTGAAATCTCATATCTTTTCCCATCAAGAGTAAAGACTACCTTGTTGTCGGCACCCTGGATATCAATAATGTTTATGGAACGCTCCTGGCCAAGAATATCCAGCACCATGTTATCATTTTCCTGGAATTCAATCTTCTCAGATGCGCAGTCAACATCAAAACGATTTGTGACATCATAGAATGCCTCATCAATCAGCAATACCTGCAGGCTCGAACCTGAAGTGTCCTTTTCTACCGGGAAAGAAAGCTGTACAATCCGCGTTGGGTCATCGAGGGTGATCTCGGCGGGGAAGATACCCTCCCCTTTGATGACCTTCTGTGGTGTTTCTGTAACGAGAAGGTATGGCCAGGTATACAATGCATGATCCATTTGGTAATCATTTACCATGATCTCTCCTGTGAAGTCTACCTGCAGCTTCCCTGATACCTCTTTCTGGGCGCATGCTGTCTGGACAAGCTTGAGCTTATCTGCATCAAAGACAAACCGCTCACCTGGATACTCTTTCCAAATGATAGTATCCATCCCCCGATAAAAGACGCTCACCTCATTACTTATCCCTGTGGTGAGCCAGGATAAATATCCCCTAATCAGATCTTCTTTATCATGAGAGAGGCGGTTTTCGGATATCCTGAACTGAATAACTGTCCTTGCCTCTGGAATGTAGACTGAATAGATATGGGTAATTACCATCAGGTTGGTCTGGGCAGTCTTCAATGTATCAGCTATTTCGGCATCAATATGATAATTGTACTGGACACCGCTGAGTGACTCTTGTACCTCTGTCTCAAGCCCATCAATCTCTTTTGTTTCCTTGAAGACCAACTTGGCGTTAGTAATGCCATGAGGCTGTTTCATGAATGCATGCATGTACTCCTGCAATTGTTTATATTGCAGGTCTGAGTTAGCTTTAAGGATGGTGATAATTGCTATAGGATGGGTCGCAGTTTTTGTCACTGTATTATATTCTGTAGATGCGATCATCTCCACCGGGAAGTCAAAGAGAACTCCCTGCTGGACTGATGAGATACGGTTTTCCAAGATAACATTCTTCTGGTTATAATACTCATCATAATTAATGACATAGGTAGAAAGGAGCTTGCTTGGGAACAAGTCCGCTGGAGACGCCTTGAGAATGACTGATGGCAAATTGCCACTTGCCTGCTGTTGCGGGCTTCGTGCCTCTGCGGTATTCTCCTCTGCAATGCTCTCCGAATCATCACAAAGGAGGTTATTGTTTACATCAATGCAACAGATACCCTCCTCAGACAAGATATTTGGGGGAGAGCATGGTGGCGTTTGTTCTTGAGCGGGGATTTCTATTGGAGCAGTGTCCTTTTGGGGGACAACCATATTCTTCTCTGGTCCACTTACCTGTTCCTTTGCACAACCTGCAAGGATGAGAATCAACAACATGACAGGGAGAATGTTCTTCATGATATACCACCTCTGGATTTTCTTTCTTCCTCTGGTATTTAAATATTCTCATTGAAAATAAAAAGGTTTATGAATACAAGCATGTGTCCTCCTCTTATAATCACTGGAGGACTGATATTATGGTCGAAGCATATTGTATGAAATGCAGAGTTAAAGTTCAGATGAAAAACCCAGTACCATCAAAGATGGCCAATGGGAGGGACTGTGTAAAAGGGACATGCAGCGCCTGTGGCACATCGCTCTTTAGGATCGGCAAGATGCCCCCTGCTTGATCTAAAGCAAAGCAGTCTTTTCAGTTAAGGCTAAACGATTCTTTATTTTTCTTTTTCCCTTCTCTTTTTCCCACCTCCTTAGGGGAACATGTGATCCATCAATAAGCATATTTTGCATGTTTTATCCAGCTATGATAGATCATGCATTTCCCAAACGTTTTTAAATGAACTCTTTTCTCTCTATCTCTATTGCCGCAGTAGCTCAGCCTGGTTAGAGCGCCACGCTCATAAGATCTTTGAGCGATGAGGCCTTTGGCTGATGATTATTCAAAGGCACTAGAACCTGGGTGACGTGGAGGTCCCGAGCTCAAATCTCGGCTGCGGCATTTTTTTTTATTCCTATTTGGGTAAATACCCCGGGGCTCTGCCCCGTAGTGCCGCTCATTTTATAAGTTTTTGAGGAGATACCCCGGGGCTCTGCCCCGATTGGGTCATTCATTGAAAATTTCGGGTTCAATACCCCTGCCTTTAGGCCGAAATTTTCAATTTCAAAAACCCGTCTATCAAGGCGAGGAGCGTAATACCCTGCCCTTGAGGGCAAGGTGAGCTCCGAGCGACGGGTTTTTGTTATCCTGATGGCCTTTATCCTGATAACCTGCTTTGATTGTTGAATTGGGTGTCATACCCCGCCCTTTAGGGCGAGTGCCCAATTCTACACCAGAAATCCGCGTGTAGAAGCGAGGCATGTCATACCCCGACCTTCAGGTCGGGGTTAGTGTTGAGCAGCGGATTTCTGATTTTGAAGCATTTTTCTCCAATACATGCTAATGCCCAGGAGATATGAGAAATATATGATCACCTGCAGCAAGCTTGGACTTGCATCATATCCAAAAAGCCCCCTAAAGAAACCACCAATAAGCCCTTTCTCATGCAAGATCGGGAACGAACCGTTAGCGTTTGCTGGCGGATTGATGTCCCAGATCGGGCTAATGATCCCTGGGAGCACCCCTGCCTCCTCAAACTCATGGGCTGATTGGGATAATAATCCTGCTGCAAAGAGGATGAGCAAAATGCTGCTGAACATAAATACTTTCTTTATGTCCACCCTCCTTGATTCCATGAAGAACACCCATCCGATAATGATTGCCGTGATGATTCCAAGGAAACCGCCAAGGAAGCTCACCTTGTCAGCATAGGAAAGCGCACCTAGGAACAGTATCGTCTCTACTCCCTCCCTCAGGATGGAAAGGACAATCAGAGAAAATAAACCAAACTTCTGGGCTGCACTGCTTGGAAGGGATAGATGATAATGGACCTTATGCTTCAATTCTTTTGCATGCTGCTTGTTAAACATCCAGAGGATCATGGTCGTGAGAAGGACTGCTCCCAGGAGCATGGTGGTGCCCTCGAATAATTGTTCACCTACCCCCTCAAATTCTCCAGCAAGGATCGTAAAAAGAAAAGCAGTGATAGCGCTTGCAATCACCCCCACAACAATGCCCCAATAGACCGTCTTCTTGAGATGGGAAAGATTCTCCTTATTCAATACTCCAAGAACAATGCCTACAACAAGACCCGCTTCCAGCGTCTCGCGAGAGGTGATAAGGAACGACTCGATCATCGGATAGCATAACTCCCAGCTCTTTAAAAAACTCCCCTTATCCTAATAAATCCCTTATTTATCCTCAAAGAGCCAAAATCTTTTTAAACTATGGCAGTCTGAGATGGTTTATGGAATCATCAAAAGATCACGAGCAGACTACTGAAAAAAAATCAACTGTTGAGTGTGATGAAGAAAAGGGCACCGGTAAAATCGTCTCTGAGGATGATCTGGAGGAGTAGGATGGCAAAGAAAAAACAACACATGAAATTTGGGGTGTGGGCGTTTATCATTGGGCTTGCCGCAGTCCTTGTATCAAGTATCGTTTATCAGGATGGATTGACGCCATCAGCAGTCATCATCCTTGGCGTCCTTGGCATCATCGTCGGGCTGCTCAATGTCGTTGCGGAAGAAGTTCTCATGTACCTTGTGGCGACAATCGCATTCTTAGTGAGCGCGCAGGCTCTTGGAACCGTCATTGGGGCCGTAGTCGATGAAGGATTTGCGCGGGTCTTTTTACAAAGCCTGATTGTCTTTATTGCTCCTGGGGCGGCTATTGTCTCACTTCGAGCATTATTCCTCATCACCGAGGATTAATTATTTTCTTATTAGTTATTTTCTTATTCTTCATTATTTTCCTATTATCCTCTTTTATTCCTTATTTTCTGTCAGTATCATCTCTGCTGCTTCAAGAAAAGATCTGGCACTTGCCACCCTGCCAGGAAATGCCTGCTTGAGGATCTCCACTCTCACCTCTTCCTCATCCTCAGTAGATTTCCATGAAGGGATGAAGATGGCCTTGGCTTCGATATTCAATCCAAACTGGATATCACTTGCCCGATCACCAAGTGAATACACCTTATCACCTGGCTCTATTTTCAGCCCATGTTTCTCTAACAGTGCCTTGAACAGTCCCACCTGAGGCTTTAATTCTGGGTGGTTATCCCGGACATACTCCGGGTGAACCAGCCTTCCTTTCCTTGCTGCTTTTTCAATATAAGCACTCTCAACATAAGGGCAAGCTGCATAGTCATCAACCTCTGCTCCAAGGATCCTTAACTTCCCAATGATAAACTCATTGACCTCATGCATCCGCTTCTCATCAAAATCCTTGAATTCCGGGTGGTTGATTGCAACACCAGACTGGTTTGTGACAATGAAAAAATAAAGATTGGGGATGGTTTTGAGCAGTTTTATGCCCTCGACTACTCCTGGCAGGAACTGCACCTGTGTCCTCCAGTGAGGATCCTTCCCAAGATAATAATCCTGATCGACGTTTAATGTGCCGTCACGATCGCAGCAGACAATGGTATTCATGAGCAGGAAAAATGCTTTGGATTATATAAACCTTGTATACATATTAGGATAGATCAAGGTTAGAAATACTAAGATAGAACAAGATAAGATAAATTAAGATAGAACAGAGAACATACTATTGTACCGGGAAAATAAGATAGAAAAAAAGAAAAAAGTCTTATTGGGCTAATTCCTGTTCAATGACCTGCTGGAATGCAGCAAAAGGCTGGGCTCCAACAAGAGGGACACCATTGATGAAGAATGCTGGTGTTCCAGAAACACCATATGCCTGGCCATCCTGGATATCTTTCTGGACCTCAGCTGCCCTTTTGCCTGAATCGAGGCATTCACCGAATTTTTTGGTATCAAGACCTATCTCCTGCGCCCATGTCTTCTCATTAGCAACACTGAGATCTTGTTGGTTGGAAAAGAGCTTATCATGCATCTCCCAGAACTTGCCTTGTTCTTCTGCACAGCCCGCAGCTTCAGCAGCTTTCTGTGCTTCTGGATGGAAATTTAAGGGGAAGTCACGCATGACATACTTCACTTTCCCTGTGTCAATGTATAACTTCTTGATCTGAGGGTATGTCTGCTCAAAGTTCCGTCCGCAATAAGGGCATTGGAAATCACTGAATTCAACAATCGTGACTGGCGCATTGGCATCCCCTTGAACAACATCGTCATCTTTCAAATCCCCCTCAACTCGTGATGGTGCAGATGGCTGTGATGGCTGAGCATCATTGCCGGTTGGCTGCGTCTGTTCCTTTACAAGAGTAAAGAACGCATTGATAGATGCAAGGCTTTGCTTTGACTCTTCTGATTTTTTCCCAATATCATAGAGCTGAAAAGCCACGACTGCCAGCAAGATGACCTGAATTACTGCAAGAGCGATAATCCACTGCGAGGTCATATCTGCTGGATGAGTATGATCCTCTTGAGCTTTGTGCTCTTTCTTTCCTTTAGATTCATGTTTTTCTTCTTCCATTAAGAATCACCCATAAACTGTTTTAGGCTGAAAAAATGAAACCCCTTTAAAAAACCTTTGTTAAAGGTTCGGCAGTCCTTCATCATTCAAGAAAACGTTTATAAAAGATAAGCTGCTCTTGCGTGTCATGGTATCTAAAACGAAACTTGTCACAGCACAAATAACCCCTGACATGACCATCTCAACTGTTGTTGAAACATATCCTGAGGTCATTGAAACCCTCATGTCCTTTGGGGTGCATTGTGTTGGGTGCTGCGTTGCGGGGATGGAATCGCTCCACGACGGATTTGCCAGCCATGGGATGGATGAACAGGCAATTGATGCATGCATCAAAAAACTCAACGAGGTCGCTTCCAGCCATGCACGAGATGCACCGGCAAAGAGCGCGAGGGCAACACCACAGGAAACGGAAGTTCTCCATATCACGAAGGAAGCCGCAATTAAAGCAAAAGAGATCCTTAAGGAAAAACCTGACCATGCATTCAGGATCAGAGTCGTTCCTGGCGGGTGCTCCGGATATACCTATGCAATGGCGCTGGATAAAAATGTCCATAAAGATGATGTTGTTGTGGAAAAGGATGGCGTTAAGGTGCTTTTGGATTCAGAGACTGCAAAGATGATCCATGGATCGAAGATGGAATATATCGACTCATTGCAAGGAGCTGGCTTTAAGCTTTCTAACCCCAATGCCACAAAGTCATGCGGTTGCGGGAAAAGCTTTGGGTAAGAGAGATACATGGGAAAAATTCTTTAGGAGTATCACAAAAGAATTTAGGTTTATCACCCTTCAGGAATATCTGCAGGCCTAATGCAGCAATTGCGGAAAGAACAAAAGAACAATACCGAGCGCTGCGAGAATGAGGCCGCCAATCAATTTGCTGTACTTCCCATATTTATCCCCAAGAGAGGAATTTAATGCAAATGCGGCGATGGCAAAGATGATGAAATCATCGAGCATATAGAAGATATCATAGATCAGGATATACATGTAGTACTGGAGTGATGGAAGGTTGTGGAGCGCTAATACCTGGGTGTAGACAGCTGGAATGCCAGAGGAGCACACAAACTCGAATGCGTTGACGACAAATGCCAGGACAACAATGCCCAGGAATGATGCCCACGTAAGCGGTGAATGGACAATTTTTTCCATCTTGCTGATGGTCTTTTTCTTCGTCTGATAATCACCAACATCACAGACCAACGGGTCTTCCTTCTTATAGTCCCTCAAATCCAAAATACCAACTCCCAAGGCAATGAGCCCAATGACAATGCTCACCGGCCTCAAGAAGCCAACGAAAAGAAACACATTGAGCCATGCAGTCATGAACATAAAATAGAGGATGCCTTCTGCTGCAACAAACGTGCCGACAATGACCCATATCTTCTTCTTGTCTTGAAGGGTCATTACCAAGCCAATCAGGTACATGAGCATCCACATCGCGCATGGATTAAAGCCATCAACCAAACCAAGAACGATTGAGAGCCCTGTGAGGGAATATTTTGAGGTGTCAAGCTTTCCGATGAACGGGAGCACCTGCTCTTCTTCTTCCTGGGTGAGATTTGCCGCTTCCTCCTCTTTTCCTGCAAGGACGAGCTCTATTGTCTTCCTCAGCTTCTCGCCAGTTGTTTCCTTTGAGGAAAAGCCAATGATGAAATGGTCTCCAATAACTGTAAAAGGGACGCCACGCTCAGATTCTGGGATGCCAGCTTTGTCTGCGAGCGCATCCATCTTTGCCTTTTCTGCTGGAACCTGGATGTTACGGGAAATAAACCGAATAGGATATTTGTCTTCTAGTTCCTGATTGAAGGGCTCTTGTGCATTACAGTGAGGGCAGGTTGGCAAGTAGAAAAAATCAATCTCCAGCAGATCACCATCTGTTTTTGCGATGGGTGCTTCTGGTTTGTTAATTAGCAGGAAGAGCCCCAACAAAATCAGGGCTAAGATAAGGTATTTCTTGAATGCGTCTTCCTTTGATGACGATGACATTTTTTAAAGCAGTCCCATGTAGTTTATAAACGTTATGGAGAATCTGGCACTGTAGAAAATCTCGCTACCGCTCGCCATTGCCAAGCAACCACCTCTCACTCTTTATCACAAAGGTTGGATTCCCCGAAGGTGCCAACCCCCTTCCAACCTTCTCATCATAATTTGGAGAGTGTTTGCAAGCAGGCAATGGTGACATTTTCTACAGTGCTAGAGAATCAGATCACCTTACTCGAACAGGGTGGTAAGCAAAAGTGGGGGCTTGGAGAGCAGGTATCGGGTCTGCTTCCTGCCATATCGCTAAGGATCTTCCTACCCTTTGGAGCAGTGACCCGAGCATATTCTCCTTTCCAATGACTATATAGCGGCCCTGGCGCTGGATTACTGCTATGTTCCCATTGACTTTTTCTGCAGCACGCTCTGCCTCATCAATGAAATGCCTCCTGTAATAATTGAGAGTACTCACAGCTTGCCCGATCTTTTGGACAATTTGGTGATCCCCTCCAATGGAAGAAAAGTTCTTTGCCAATTCCTGATATGCATCTTCCTGTCTTGAGAGCATGTTTGCCACATCGACAAGATATTCCACTCCTTCCTTTCCCCGCTCAGTTGTCCGAATGTCCCTGAGCACACCCGTCAATTCATAGCGAAGATCATCGATTCCCTTGAGCATCTCACTTGTGTAATGATCAAGTGTTCTCTGGTTGAAATGAAGATATAATCCTCTTATCGTCGATAATTCTTCTTGCTTTCGGCGCTCGAGGGCTCCTTGCAATAAGGGGTCATCACCTGCGAACTCATATAATCGCTGCCATTGTTTTCCATCCATTATCCTTCCTTTGGTAGACTCAAGGAATCCCCTGACCCTGCTCTCATTCGCGCCTTCTGTGAGTGTAGTGAGTGTATCTACCTCCTGCCCCCTGACAAAGTAGCCTGCATACTGCCTCCTGTGTTCAGCATCGAATGCATTTGCTTGCCTGATAAGAGAATTTCTCAACTGTTCATGTGTATATGTTCCGTAGTCAAGGATAGCATTTCTTTCGTCGGCTTTCTGCATGAGCCTGAGGGTCAATGTGTCCAATGTCCGGGTTGTATTCCCAAATATATCAGCTACCCTCGCATCATACTTATGATCCCGAAACCGCAAAACCCTCACCATAAGAGATAAAAATCATATTAAATATAAAAATGTTATCTTTGATCAATGGTGAATGTGCATATTTGCTCATTGTCGGCAGGTTTTTATGTTTTAGCGCAGTTTGTATCTCATGGCTGCTGCAATCATTATCTCAAAAAAAGATCCTGCAGGAATGAACATCAAAAAACAGCTCATAGAACTGCAAGGGTTTGCTCCTGCCGGCAGAATATTTGATTCTCATGAGATATATCAAAAAGGAGGCCACCTCCTCTATACCTTATCAGGGGATACCATCTTTGCTGAGCATCTCGATCAACAACTATCCGCTGAGGTGCTCATCTTTGCAACAAAGCACCAATCACAAAGCGGGATCCCATCACTTTGCCTGCATGCTCCTGGGAATTGGGGCAGGGCAGAACATGGAGGAACTGAGAGGAATATCTGCATTGCCCCCGCCTCATTGCTCAAGAAAGGGCTCCAGCTGCTCGACAAGAAGAATAAACAATATCATCTCCATTTTGAGGTGTTCCAGGAAGCTACCCATCACGGGCCAACTCTTGACTTGCCATGCATGTTTATCGAGATTGGAAGCAGCGAAAAAGAATGGGGAATGGAACTTCCAGGCAGGATTATCGCGGAAACGATAGTTGAGCTTATCAAGAATCCAATTCCCCCTGCCATAAGCGCTGTTGCGATTGGGGGGCTGCATCACCTGCCAAACTTCAACAAAATCACCCTTCTTGATCCCTCCATAGGTATTAGTCATGGGATTGCGAAGTATTCCCTTGAGGATATTGATGAGGAGATAATCCGCCAAGCGATGGAGAGATCAGAACCTCCCGCGTCATTTTTTATTCTTGATTGGAAGGGATTGAAGGGGGAGAAAGAGCGAATCTTGAATATTCTTGGCTTATTTTCTTTGCCGGTGAGGAGGACAAAGGAATGGGCCGGCGGGAACGAAGATAAGTAACTACTTATTAGTAGTTAAATTAGAAAGATTTTTAAACTCCTGTTCTTTCTTTTTGTTATGACTCAAAAAATGATCGCTGAAGGGTACAGGCTCTTTGCCCGGGGCGCGCAGCCGTATCTTACCCTTGATGCTGAGGGTCCGCTTGTTCTCGCAGGATTCCCCCCTCATCTTGAGATACCCTGCATGGATGATCTTCTTCAATCGGGGATGTGACATTACTGCCAGAATCTATCCTGCATTTGCCGGAATATATTGAAGATCTTATTCCTGATGAGCAAAAGCCGGGGTCTCCCTCTCATTCTGTGGTCATCGCAGCACATATGACTGCAGAATATTTTAGGTATGCATCAGTGGATAAGCTGTTGGAGGCTGGAAGGATTGACGATCTTGAGTTTAGTCCAGAGGGTGCCCGGCTCGTTTCGCATCCGCGAGGCAACGGAAGACTGCTTGAGTATTGGTATGCCATGGGGAGCGAAGCAAGATCAGTAGCAATGAACACCCATGAACTTGTGCACAGTATACAGAAATACTCTCACCACCTTCGATCACTCAACCAACAACTAGAAGCATTTCCTGGTGTGCTGGAATATATCGCTTTTGTACATGACCTTGTTGGCGGACAACCATTGTGGTATTTGAGAAATGGAGAAATGCAGGAGAGGGCCAGGGCAGATGGAATCATGCTCACTCCAGCATTAGTTGAAGCGCTCGATGATCTTGTTCCCCAACTTATCCTCCACAAACTCCTCTGTGAGGGAGACGCTCATTTGACGACAACAAAAATATTCCAGCAGGTAAAGATGATGCCTGGAGAAATAAGAGGGTTATATGCTGCGTTGAGCATGGCAGATACCCTCCGCGCAGCTGCTGTTGGGGGGGTTTGAATACCATATAGGGATCGGACTGATGAGCTATTATGAGGAACACCCTGGAGAACTCCAATCAGTCCTCACTTCACCAGCACGGCAGAAAACGATTGTCGAAGATTCTTTGAAAGATTTTGAAGCAAAAGCATCCAGCAAGCATTGAATCCTCCTGAAGGATCCATCTCTCTAAGTGATGTTTTGTCAATCTCTTTGTATAAGAAATTGTACATCTTTGTATAAGAAATTGTTAATTGCAATCGAGAATGAATCCTAAATAAATAGAAAGGGGCTTTGGTATTATATCATTTAAGAAATTCTGCCAAATGTTCTTCAGAAGTTACAAGTTGTTTTAATTCTTCTTCTGTGTGCAAAGCAATTTGAAATTCCTTGCGTAATTCTCCTTTTTCACCACCAAATTTTTGGTCAATCATAAGGACTAATTGATCTGCTTTTTTCTTCCATTGTTCAGGATTAGAAATTATACTTTCTCTTAGATCTTTGACATACAAATCTACCTCATATAACATCTGTTCAAGATTTTTAGATAATTCTTCAATCTCGTGTGCCTGTAATCTAATACCTTCAATTGAAGATGTTTCTAATTGATGTAAATATCTCTTAAATTTTGGATGTAGTATTAGTTGAGCTAAAGTATTTGCATATTCTTGAATTTCATCAAGTATCCTGTTGGCTTTATCTTTATCTTCTTGAGAAATAACTGCTCTAGGAATATGAGCCATTACCATTTGTATTCTTTCTAGACACCAACCAATATGTTTCATAACATAACTAAAAACTTAATTCCTATATAAATATATCAACAGTTATTTACATGCCAAAGCTCCTTACTTCTGTGTCTTAATTGTTCACTTGGTTCGCTGGACAGACGAACTCATTCTCGAATCTGCGGACGAAATTTTACCCCATTTGAGTATGGGAAACGAACTAATAGGAATTTAACGGTTCGCATGGTCGGCTTCGCCTAAAACGCCAAGCGTTTTCCTCTTCTCTCCTAAATTGAGCTTTGGAGGTCGCTTGGCTGGGTTGCCTCAGCCTCGCCCATCTCTGAAGAAAAAACTTCGGTTAAGCCCGATGTAAAAGAAAATTGTAAAATTGTATCTATAAATGTGTCTATAAACGGGTACATGAAATGAAGATGCATGCATAAAAAATGTATATATAAAAAATATGTAAGGAAATAAGAATCTTTACTTCTTCTTTGCAGCAGCTGGAGCTGCTCCTTTCTTATCTGCTTCCTTTGTGAGCAGGCCTGCTTCCTCTAGGAGCTTATTGATGATATCCTTTGGTATGCCAACCTCTTCCATCTTGGCAGCGATGGGGTTTTTCTCCTTTCCTGCCATCTCCTTGAGGATGGCTCTTCCCATGTCTGTGAACTTGGTGTGGCGCTTTTCGATCTCCGCTGCCAGCTTCTTCTTCTCTTCATCGAGCTCTTTGAGCTCTTCAGCGGATAATTCAGTCTTTCCACTCAGGATCTGCTTGTCAAACTTTCCTTCATTGACGGCCTTGATAGCTTCTTCTGCTTTCATGCCCTGAACCATTATGCCCATAGAACGGCAGGTGCCAATGATCTCCTTGATCCTGCTTTTCAGATCAGTGCCAAGCAGCGCATCTTCCTTCATCTTTGCAACCTTGATGACCTGCTCGATTCGGAGGTCTGCTACAAGCTCATTCTTTGGATGAGATGAAGCCTTCTTGATACCGGCCTCTTTGATGATAAGTGATGCGGCAGGAGGGGTGCCAATCTCGATTGTAAACGCCCTTGTCTCCCTATCAACAGTAACCTTTACGGGAACCTGCATCCCTTTGTAAGCATCAGTCTTTTTGTTGATCTCGGCTACGACTTGGCCAATATTGACGCCAAGAGGCCCGAGAGCTGGCCCGAGCGGTGGTGCAGCGGTCGCTTTGCCCCCATCGATCAACACTTCAACTGATTCTGTTGCCATAGTAAAAATGAATGAGAAACGCTTTATAAAGCTTACTCTTCAGCATCCTCCTCTTCTCCTTCTCTCCTAATAACCCTCACTGAGTCCATCTTAACCGTGATAGGGATTGGGACAGCTGCTTCCAAGAGCTCCACTACAATCTCCTCTTTTTGCTTGTCAATCCTGGTGATCTTTGCCTTCTCCCTCTTGAAAGGCCCTGCAATGATCTCGCAAATGTCGTTTTTCCTAATATCTACCTCATGCTGGCCCTTATCGAGCATGTGCTCGATCTCCTTGAATGCGATAGTGTCTGGGAGAATGCCTCTTGCGTAGGGAACGCCAAATGCTGCCTGCTCTGCATCAGCCCGTGTCTCAGCCTCGAGGAAGATATACCCTCTCATGCCATGCGGCCTGATGATAGAATACAGCGCTATGCCTTTCTTTTTTGCATTAGAAACAATAAAATCCATGACCTGGTCTTCCCTGTTTGCCGTCGTCCTCAGAGAATAAATATGATTATCCTTCTTCTTCTCTATCTCTTCTACTTCTTCTTTTTCCTTTTTCCCGGATCTTGGCTTCTTCTTGATATCCTTGAGAATGTCATCTTCCTTTCGTTCAAACTCTACTTCAATGATCTCCTCCTCTTCAGCTCCTCCCATCTCTGGGAGCTGCTGTTTGCCGGTCGAGTCTTCTTTATGCTTTGCTTCCTGCTCATCAACATCGCTCATGAACGAGTCGATAGCATCCTCATCTTTCTTGTTTTCTTTTGCCATGTTTAAAAGAGGTAAAATTTGATGATCTGGAGGAGGAACCCGAGGAAACCGATGACAAGAAGCCCCACAGCTGACACTTTGACAACTGTCTTGAACTCTTCATTTGATGGCTTCTTGGTGACACGAAGCACCCGTTGGCATTCTACCGTGAACCTTTTAAATGATTCTATCCAGCCTTTTACTCCCATAGTTGTTCAGAGAGATTGGTAACCGTTTATAAACCTGACGGTTTTTATCTGAAGGTCTTACCATGAGATAAGAAGGCATATCAAAGCAATTTCGTGAAAGACTCTCTTGTATAACCCGCCTGCCGGATAATCTCAAGAAGAGTTCCTCTATCGATCTCCTGATGGAGCGGCACAACGGTGATAAATGTCTTCTCTGGAGTAGATTTTTTGAGAATTACATGACTGCCTTTCTGGCGTCGCTGTTCAAATCCGTCTTTTTTTAATAATGTGATAACCTCTTTTCCAGAGAGTCTAGGCAGTTTTTGCATTTTCTAGGGAGAACCTTGCAATGATGGCTTCCTTACTTGAGAATTCTGTGGGGATGCCCATCTCTTCGATGTAGAGATTGACTGCTTCCTTAAGGTTTTTCAGAGCTTCTTCCACGGTATGCCCCTGGCTCACCACATCAACTTCCGGACAGAGAGCAACAAACTGTTTTTCTCCTTTCCTGATAATTGCGGTGTATTCCATCTTGGTATGATATAACTTTGGTGAGTATATAAATGTATAGTAGAATCGGCATTAGTTAATTCTCGGGTGTTAAATGACGGGTGTTAAGAAAAGGGGTTATTGACAACATTAAACTTCTCCTTTTCTCTCTAAGTAGTCCTTTAGATGAGCCAAAAATTCTTTTGAATTTGCAAAGTAGTTCAAGTATGCTTTCTTTAGTTCCTCTATAGATTTCGCTCCAACAAGCACAACGTCTTTATCAGGGCTTCCGCTTTGTAGCTTCTCTGCCTCCAAATAGTGTTCAGTTGCAAGAGATTCCACTTCTTCAGGGTAACCTCTAATACTCAACTTTGGTTTATTCTCATCAGAAACGTCTAATTCGAGTAAAAAGAAACTCAATTCTTTAAGTTGTGGTTCTATTACTTTTAGTGCCTCAGACCACTTTATCATCTTAGAGAAGATTTTAAGACTATCTACTTTTTCCTTGATAGCGGCGTATAGCTCAGCGTTAACTTTTGGTGTGCCCTCGACTTCAGATTGCTTTTCAATTTTAGCAAAAGCTGAACTAACTAATTTAAAGAACTCCTGCCACTCTTCCTCGCCTTCGTTAGACTTTATGGCTTGTTTGGTAAATAAGTCTACTATCTCTATGGCTGTCGCCCAAGAATTTTGCATTTTACTTCTTATCTGGATTTCAATTTGCAATCCATCATATGTTTTGATTTTGTCGCTTTTATACTTGTAAATTAAATGGATGCCTCTGTAACCATCTTTTTTTGGGTCTTTTATGTAATCTTTCTCTCCGACTTTTTTGTGTTTAAGTCCTCGACTTTTTCTGTAAATCTCTGTTAGTTCATATACCTTCTTTACGTCCGCTAAGACCGACCTACATCCTGCAATATCTTGCATTTGGGATAAACTCATGGTCTTTGTCTGCTCTCTGATGAGTTTTTTTCTTATAGAAGGAACTCTTTTTAGTCGTTGAACAACAAGTGCGTTATCATCAACTTTTTTAGAAACTTGTCTCAGCCTTGCTTGAAAAGTATTCAGGGGGTAACCATGAGATGAGCGCCAGTTGTTTAGAACTGTAAGGGCTTCTTCTCTTGTTTCTTCGGTAGCATCCTTACTAATGAGAACGTGTCCTGCTCTATCTACTCTGGCTTTTCTGTATTCTGGCATAGTCCAGGTCATACGGTTTGTAGGTGTGAGGGAGTATATATATCTTTGCATGCGCTATTTACTTTGGCATGCAAAAGCTTATATATTACCTATACCTTACCTTTGCATGCAGGAATAAAACTGCATGCAAAAATAATGATTATGGAGAGGGAAGATGGATAACGAAAAATACCAACTAAGAAAGGAGAAAAGCGAGGCAATGATAGAAGCAGGCGTTAAGCCAGTAATTGATGGCTTCAACGAGTATATCATACCCAGCCAGACTGAACAAGGGCTAAAATACAAAGTAACCATTAAGAACGGCTGGTATGCCTGTCAATGCCCAGACAACGCCAAAGACAACCTCTGTAAACACATCCTATTTCTAAAAACCCACTTAGCCATTAAGTTCAAAGAGCAGGAAACCCGCAAGAACACAAGCACAAGCGTTCCCTGCCCTGCCTGCGAGAGCTGCGATATACAGAAGAACGGCACACGCAAAACTATCATGGGTTTAAAGCAACGCTGGCTCTGCCTAATTTGCGGGAAACGGTTTGTCAATACGCCAATTCAGAAGGTCAAGGGCAACGAGGAAAGCATAATCACTGCTATTGACCTTTACATGAAAGGCGTAAGTTACAGGGGAATTGCGGACACGATACGCCAGCTCTTTGGGCTTGAGGTTACCCACGTTACGATAATGAACTGGGTAAGCTGCTACATGGGTAGGATTAACGATTACGTCAATACCATGAAGCCACAAGTGGGCGAAGTCTGGCACGCTGACGAGCAATTAATCAAAGCTAAAGGCAAACAAGAGTATGTTTGGAATGTCCTTGATGGCGATACTCTTTTCCTATTGGCAAGCAATGAAAGCCCGACAAGAAACTACAATGACGCAAGGGAAACCTTTCAACAGGCTAAGGCAGTTGCAGGAAAAAAAGCCCAACTGGTCGTAACGGATGGAGCTTTCAACTATCAAAAAGCAGTCCGAAAAGAATTTGCAACATACGCCAATCCTAAGCCCCATTACCGCTATGTAAGCATAAGAGCTAAGGATGCAAGCAATAACAAGATAGAACGCTTTCACAACACATTCAGACAACGAGATAAAGTTATGAGAGGCTTTGGCGGAAAACAAAAGCAGTATGCAGAAAACTTTAAGACCTATTACAATTTTGTAAAGACACATCAAGGACTTAAGCAGACACCAGCGCAGAAGGCAGGGATAGACCAAAAGGCTGAATGGCGGGAACTATTGTTAAAAGCAGTTCAACACCCGATGCTTACCACCCCTAATTCAGCACCCGAGAATTAACCAATGCCAGTAGAATCAACTCAAAAAATCAATCCCTAAATCTTCTGAGAATTCCTGGCGCTTCATCGTTGTTGACTTTCGTGTATGGCCAAAAATCTGGGATGATTTGACGCCGGTGACGATAAGCATTGCCCGAATGGTCTTTTCAAGGTCCCTGCTGATCTGGGCGCCCCAGATAATCCTTGAATTCTCATCGAGCTTGTTTGCGACCGTCTCGACAACTGTCCTTGCTTCCTCAAGGGTCATGTCCGGACCGCCAGAGATGTTGATCAATGCGCCATTTGCACCGGTGATATCCACATCAAGGAGGGGATTGTTAATTGCTTTTTCTACAGCTTCAAGGGCCCGGTCAGGGCCGTCACTCTCCCCAACACCAATGAGTGCGACGCCCCCATTGCTCATGATCGCCCTAATATCGGCAAAATCAAGGTTGACGAGGCCTGCACGAGTCACCATCTCTGCAATACCCTTTACTGCATTCGTGAGAATTTCATCTGCCACCTTAAAAGCAGTCTGAAGAGGAAGGTCCGGCGCTAATTCGAGGAGCTTGTCATTTGGAATGACAATAAGCGTGTCGACGATGGCTTCTAATTTTTCCAAGCCGATCTGGGCATTTTCTCTTCTTTTCATCCCTTCCATATGGAATGGGACTGTGACAATGCCCACAGTCAATGCACCAACCTTCTTTGCAATCTCAGCTATTACTGGAGCAGAGCCAGTCCCGGTGCCGCCCCCAAGGCCGCACGTGATAAAGACCATGTCAGCGCCTTCCATTGCATGCTTGATCTCTTTTTCTGTCTCCCTTGCTGCCTCTTCGCCGATTTTTGGAAGCGAGCCAGCCCCAAGGCCCTTTGTGAGCTCTCTTCCAATCAGAATCTTTTTGTTTGCATTCGTATAGAGCAGGTCCTGAGCATCTGTGTTGATCGCGATCACTTCTGCGCCGATGATGCCCACTTCAGTTATCCGATTGATCGTGTTGTTGCCAGCACCTCCCGTGCCAACCACCTTGATTGCTGCCCGCTGCTGGGAGAGGAGGACTTCTAACTCCTCATCGATCTCCAGACCCTTATCATAAGAAGATTTCTCGATCTGTGCTTTTTGCGGCGGACCTTGAGCTGGGATTTTTATTGGCGAATCGTCAATGGAATACCCCTCTCCACCACCAGAAACGGGAAGTGCCATACATAAACTGGGACCGGACTACTATTTAAAGATTTGTATCATTCTCTACTTAAAAGTGAACTCATTTTTAACAACATTTTGAGATATTAGCTCGTGAAATTGACTTCTTTGAGTTCAGGGATCAGCTCTTTTATTTTCTTCCCTATCATCTCCAGAAACTCGTTTGGTAGTTCCTGCTTCATCTTGACGGCTGCATTCTTCTCTTCATCAACACTGACAGATTCTGGGGGCATCCTAAAGCCTTCCAACAGCGCTTTTGTTTTTTCTGTTAGGCCTGTTACAACCCTGATCGGCTTGATTTTGTAATGGAGCATTTTCCCGGATAACGGGTGATTGAAATCCACAATCGTCCTGCCGCCGGTGACTGTCTTGATGATGCCCATCTGGCCATCGATCGACACTTGCAAGCCCACCTGAGGCATGATCTTCTCTTTCTTGAAAATACTCGTAGAAACCAGCTGGAGGAGTTTTGGATTTTTCTTGCCAAACCCTTTCTCTGGAGGAATATCAGCCTCTGTTTCCTCACCTGGCTCTTTCCCGATCAGGGCATCATCAACACCTTCATTGATCTGCGATTGGCCAATGCAGATAATCCTTGGCTTATATGTCGCGCTCTGCTCAAAAAAACCATTCTGTTTTGCCACTGCAACATCAGTTGTGTCAAAGATGACATGCTCCTCTTTTGTCATGCCGGTAAAGGCCACTTCAACAAAATCACCGTTCTTGATTGCCATCTAGAGATGGGGAGGAGGATGGTTTAAAAAGATTGTGCTTCTTCGAACTCGAAGAGATTTTTTGCAAAAGAAAATTTTTGCAAAAGAAAAATCCACTCCCCTCATCCTTTTCTCTTCTTTTCACTCTCATCTTCTTTCTCATCTTCTTTCTCATCTTCTTTCAGCAGATTTATGCTTCTTAAGGGAATAAAAGCAAACGTACCATAGGAACAAACGTACTATAGGAAATACTCTTTGCACTATCAATATTTTTTTAAAAGAATAACGCAGAGTACAAGATAGTGTACATCTTTCATAAATAATCCATGGAGGGGGGAAATCATGTCATTAACCGAAAAAACTGTTCTTGCGTTTGGCGCTGGGGCTATTGCGAAAGGATTTGTGCCAGAAGGTGCAACTGAATTTTCAAGAGGATATGTTCCTGCATTTCTGGAAGCTGGTGCAAGGGTTGTTGTCGTTAGCAGAGGAAGATCAGCTGATGATGCGGTAGAATTATTTCAGGATTTAGGTAATATTGTTGCAGTTCATTGTGATGCGACTGATAGAATTGGTGTTGAATCGGTGTTTTATGCTGCCGTGGAAAGATATGGAGGAGTTGATGTGATCATTAATGGATCAGGAGGCGTCCAGCCTGCAACGGTGGTTGCTGCTAATAAGGAAACAGGGCAAACTGCGTCAGAAAAATTCAGGGATATCACTGTTGATGATATCCACAAGGTATTTGATGCTAACTATACCTCCAAGGTCATAGCTGCCCAGGTGTTCTCTGATTATTTGCTCAATTCATCTCGTACAGGAAGCGTTGTCAACATTACCTCAATGTCTGGTCTGAGGCCATTGTCAAAAGTAATGTTCTATAGCGATGCATTTGCCTCAGTAGAAAGCTTTACGCATAATGCAGCTTCTTTTTTCGGTCAAAACGGGATCGGGCGTGTGAATAATGTTGCTGTTGGATTTATGCTAGGAGAGCAGAACAGGAAACTCCTTGTTGATGAGAATACCGGTCTGCCTACCCCTCGGGGATCTGAAATATTGAGTAACATTGCACTTGGAAGGCATGTTACCCCAAAAGAGATCGCTTCAATGGTCCTCTACCTTGCTGATGATGATGTCAGTTCTGGTATCACTGGTGCGACATACCGAGTTGATGCTGGATTTGGTCTCATCGATTTAGCCTTAACTGCAGCATATCGGCCAACATAAAACAAGAACTACTCAAATGAGCTGCTCTTCCCTGAGCACTCCAAGAATCCTTGTGACGACTTCCTCTGCCGGAATGGTTGTTGTGTCAATTACGATGTCGTAATTCGTCGGGTCATACGCATCAAAGTGATAGAACTCTTTGTATCTTTTTTCCTCTGATCCTTCCCTTTCTACCGCGAATTTTTTTGCGCTCTCAAAACTGGGATGTTTTTCACCAGTCCTCTTGTCAAGCATTGTTCTTTTTATTCTTGTGTCGATGTCGCAGTCAAGGAATACTTTTGTTGCCTTTGGTATGAAGAATCCCCCAAGACGAGAATCAATCACAAAGTTGTCTTCTGTTTCTCCAAGCCTCTTTTGGCGATCGTCCAATGCTTTGTCGATTGATTGATCTTGTTCTGCAGCAATGTTGAGATCTTTAATTGACATTCCCAGCTCTGCGGCCATTTCCCTCATAAAATCACCAGTAGAATAATGCTTAAATCCGAGCCTGACAGCAAGAAGCTTTGCAACAGTGGACTTTCCAGATCCCGCATGGCCTGAAACGGTGATGATCATAGAGTCTTGGAAGGGTTCTTATTAAAAAAGGTTGCTGAAAAGATATGTTCTGCTTCAATCATTTTTATCTGTGCATGATAAAGCACCGACATAGTTCTGGCAACACCCCTACTGGTAGCAGACCGTTTTTGCTTTTGCAAAAACTCAGCTTAGAGACTAAGCTGTCTGCACCAGTGGTGTTCCCTTATCTCCTCTTCACCTCAAAATTCTAAAGAAAGCATCAAAAATGGGCTCGTCAGAGATGACCTGCTCGAAGTGCGCCCCAAACCGGTGGCAGCCTTGGCGAATCTTTGCGGTGTGATCATTGAGCCTGTTCTTGTATTCTTCCCTGAGCCTTGCAGAGATATACGTCCTCATGGTGGAGTTGCTCTCTAAATCTTCCAGGCGCAAGTCCCCCTGGAGCAGCATATCCTTCTCCACCCTGTCCAACACCTGGATAACCTTTACTTCCTGCTTTGCGAAATTGACCATTGCCTTTTCCACAATATCCGGGTCAGTGAGGAAATCAGAGATAATAATGACAACGGACTTCCCCTTGATATACTTCCTATAGCTATCCATCGATTCCTTGAAATTACCTTTTCCCCTCGGCTTCATAGAATTAAGATAATGGACCATCGCTGCCAAATGGCCCCTTCCCCTGCTGCTTCTAAACGTAGCCACATGCTCATCAAATGTACTGAACTTGAATTTCTCATTTTCTTTCAAGGCAAGATACGCAAAACCGACGCCTATCATGGAGGCGAACTCAAACTTGGTATATGGCTTGCCATAATTCATGGAAGAAGATGAGTCCACAAGGATATGGACAGTCATGCTGCGCTCCTCTTCATAATTCTTGAGGTAGTAATTCTCCGTCCTTGCATACACGCGCCAGTCAATAGCCCTAATATCATCGCCTGGCGTATACATTCTGTGATCCTTAAAGAGCATACCATGCCCTGTTGCATATGACCTTCGCGGCCCGGCATAATTTGATGTAATGCGCTTTGTGACGATAAGGTTGAAGCGATTCAGTTCCCTGAGGAAGTCGGTATCAATCATGCTCTTTTTATTCTCCTCACTTGATCTTATCCAACAACTCCCTGATCACATCATCTTCCTTCATTCCCTGGCGTTCTGCCTCAAAATTCAGGATGATACGGTGGCGAAGGATGGGATATGCCATCGCATCAACATCCTCATTCGAAACATGGTTCCTTCCAAGGATAAGCGCCCTGCCCTTTGCGGCATTGATCAGGCCGATCGATGCCCTCGGAGATGCCCCATACTCAATCTTTTGCTTGTAATCCCTTGTCGTGAACACAATCTTGATTGCGCGCTTCTTGATGTCATCAGCTATTGGGACCTGCCTTGCGAGCTCCTGGAGGCTCTTGATTGTTTCCTTGTTAAACATCGTCCTGAGCTTTGGAGGCCCGCCTGATCCAGTGTACCTCTCAACGATTTCCAGCTCCTCTGCTGCAGTTGGATATGACACCTTGATCTTGAGCAAAAACCTATCAGCCTGTGCTTCGGGCAGAGGATATGTTCCTTCCTGCTCTACAGGGTTTTGGGTTGCCAGGACAAAGAATGGGCGATCGAGCGTGTATGTCTTGTTGCCGACAGTCACTTGCTTTTCCTGCATCGCTTCTAGGAGGGCAGACTGCGTCTTTGGGGTTGCCCTATTTATCTCGTCTGCCAAAACAATATTTGCAAAGATTGGCCCTGGCTGGAACTTGAACTCCTTCTTGCCCCTCTCTTCCTCAATAATGAAGGTGCCGGTGATATCTGAGGGCATGAGATCTGGCGTGTTTTGGATCCTGGAAAACTTCAGGTCCATCAGGTCAGAAATGGTCCTGATCGTGAGGGTCTTTGCCAGACCTGGATACCCTTCCAATAACGCGTGACTGTCTGATAGTATTGCTACCATCACCTGGACGATCATCTCCTCTTGGCCCACGACCACTTTTCCCACTTCCTTGAAAAGGGTCTCAAAAACGTCCTTGTACTTTCTCATTTTTCTTCCTCCACAATTTTTTTGAAATAGTTCTTGACGAGATCCTGGTGCTCTTTTGCGATCTTATCCTGGCTCACCTCAGCATTCTCTGAGAATATCTCCTGAGGGAACCCTTCCTCAAAATTCTGCGGTTTTGCCTGCTTGATATCCCTTATATTGATATCATATCCTAAAGAATTGATCTTGATCTCCTGCTGCTGTTCATCCAGATCAGCGAACGTCTGGGCTCCATAAATATCCTCCGTGACGCTGATATCAGAAAAACCGGATGCCCCTCCCGCAAAGACATCATCTGGAGGCCTGTTCCCCGGACTCTTGATCGCCGGCAATGATTCACTAATAGTCTCTGCTATCTTCTCATAATTGAGCTTTGGGACGTTGAATAAGGAGATGATAAGGAGAATAATGCAGAGGAGCATGATCACCATGATTCTCTTTGTGTTCTTCTCTGTCTCATAAAACGTGGATATCTCGACAGAGGATATCTGGTCGAGCACATCCTGCTGGAGCTCTAGTACTATCTCTGAGGTTGGAGCCATATTATCATTTACCGTCCGAAGCTTCTCGTGCAGCTCTGGATATGCCCGCTCTACTTCCAAAAGAGGGTTGCTCTGGCTTTTTTTTACCCATAAGACAATGAAATAGGCAATAGTTGGCAAAATCGCCAGCCATGGCTTGACACCAAGCAGATAAAAGATGATTGCGAGCACAATCATCATGACCCCTGCCTGCACGAACACCTCAAAAAAATTCAGGCTAAAGAAGCTTGCATTCAATGTCCGGAACAATTGCTTTAGGTTCATCTATTCCAACTTCCCCTGGACCTGGGCTACGCATCCAGCATCACATCCATCAGCATAATTCTCAAGGATATCCAAGGCCTCTTCAATCTTGCCCTGCAGTTGATTTTTATCATCCTTTAAATTCTCGAGGCTTGAGAGCGCATCATCATACTGCCTTTGGATGTTCTCCTTTTCGGCCATAGTCACTGCGAGCTGGGACTTTGCGCTGGCAAGATCAGCATTCGCCTTCTTTACCTGCTGGAGTGTCCTTGTCAATTCTGACTGGACATCTTCTAACTGGCTTGCCACCTGCTCCTTTTCCTGCTTGACATCGCTGTATATCTCCCCTAACTTTTCTGTCGATTCTTTTGTGACATTGAGCTCTGATGAAGTCTTCTTCAACAGGGCTTCTCGCTGCTCGAGCTCATCCATCGTCTTTAGAAGGGTAGATTTTTCATGCGAAAATTTGTCCTGAAGCTTGGTGAAGCTCTCCTGAAAGAACAATGTCATAGCGATCATCGCGGTGATGCAAAAGATGATAATGAACAAGAGCCCAGCATTCACATTCCTTCTCATCACCCTCCTTGGCGCCTTTAGCGGCTGGTTTATGGTCATAGTTCCTTTTACCTCTTTTGATATTTATATCTGTTGCTGTTCTCCATCATTCTCCTGAACAGCAGGGAAATTAGGTACACGATAATCCCCCCGATGATCCAGGGGGTGCGCTGATTCACCGTCTCCAGCTTGAGTTTTGTTGCACTGCTCTTGATCTTTTTGACGATTTCTTCTTCCTCGCCTGGCACAAAGACTGACCCTCCCGTAATGGAGACAATCTCCCCTAAACTCTCATCAAACCCGAGAAGTTCATATTCCCTCTGGTAATTGACCGCTATTGGCGTATTGAGCAGATTATTGAACCCTACCTTTTCCGGGATGAACGTTGCCTTGTACTTGTCCTCATCAACCTTTGTGAAAGCGAGCTCATCTGAGGTGATGGTTTTTTTAGAGATAATATTGACCGTTGCCAGTTCTCCCTTTCTTGCATCACTCATCTCTACCAGAAATTCCTTGTTCCTTGCAAGGTCACCAATGACCCAGTTCGTGGTCTTTGGGATCAATCGTGAATTCTCCTTGCGAACAAGGATGGGAGCCCAATAATCAGGGCTTGTTGATATGACCGCCACCCTCCCTAAACCAAAACGCCAGGAGGTGAGGATGGGATTTGCCCCCTTCGTCGCAATGAGCGTCCTCGCATTTGATTTTGGGATGACCTGGTTATAGCCTGTCACCCTTCCTGAAACATCAAGATTCTGGGTAATCCAATTGAACCGGTCAAGGATGATGAGGTCGAATACCTCATTCTCATCCTCATTCTCATCATCCGTCCCAAGGACGACTTTTAAGCTTGATAAATCCTGCTGTGAGAGGTAGAGCCCTTTTCCGTAATTGGCGATATTGCTCATGACCTCCTTGCCATATGCATCATTCCCTATCTGGATGGCGTGAACCTTGATGCCATCAATCGATGCCTGGACTGCAACATTATACGCATCGATCGGAAACTGTGTCATTCCATCAGATATCACTACAATATTTTTCCCTCCCTCTGCATCAGAAAGAAAGCTATACGCTGCCCGAAGCCCCTGGGAGATCACCGTTCCTCCCTGCGCCTCCAAGCTGGCAATCTTATTTGTGATATCAGGCGCATTTCTTTTATACTCCATGGGCTGGACCATATGGGCTTTCTCATTGAACGCGATGACCCCTACCTTATCATTCTTTGACATGCCATCAACAACCTGGATGGCAATTGCCTTGCCAACATCTGCAACATTGACCCTCTGGCCCATAAACACTTCTCCCCCAGATCCGGAGATATCAACAAGGACTAGAGCGCTCGTGACATCGCCTTCATTCTGGCTTGCAACCCCTACTGAGACAGGAAGCAATGTCTCGAGCATGCTATTATCATATCCCCCCACATCAAATGATGATTTGCCGCCAACGACTAACAGACCGTTGCCTTCCTCTGCCAGATAATCAGCAATCCTGCTGATATCATTCTTGGAAAGGTCGGACGCTGCAATATTGTTGAGGACAATGGCAGAATACCCACTAATGTCCCTTGGAAGCGAGAATTCGGTAGACAAGACATATTTGTCCCTCAGGATCGATTCGAGGACAGTAGATGATTTTGTCACGAGGAGGACTTTTGGCATCGGTTCTACCCGGACAACCTTATAAAACTCGTTGTTCTCCTCGAAGAAATCGTCAGCAATAAGCGTTGCTGAAACCTTATGGTACCCTTCTGCCAGGGGGCGCTGCACTGTATACTCTTTTGATGATGTGCCGCCGGTATCCAAGACAACCTCGTTATCAATCATTACTCTTAGCTTGTATGGAGGGGTACCAATCGTATTCACCTGGATTGCGAATTCGTTCATAGTGCCAATGACTGCCTCTTCTGGCCCAATGATCCTTACTGCCGCATCATCCTGGATCGGTTCTTGCTTGAGGACGCTCACTGTCGAGTTGAGCGCACTGGCAAACAAGATGACATCCTGCAGGCTCTTGCCATAATTGTTCCTCCCATCAGTTACGACGAGGACATTCTCATCCCTAAACAGGTTGTTCATCACCCCATCGCCCAATGCCGACTGCTCACCGGATGCGAGAGTTGCAAACGTCACTGGGATATCCTTGTCTAGCCTCTCCTTGACCGTCTGGACCCGCATTTGATCCATCACGGAGTAGCTCGTTGTATTATCAAACAATATCTTGAGTTGAACCTCACCTTTCGATTCGACTTTCTTTGTCCCAAAAGGGGTGGCAAGGGCCATTGCGAGGAATAGGATGATAATGACATAAAGCAGCATGATGATCGTCCTTTGCGATTTCTTCTCCTTGATGAACTCCTGCTTATCTGCAGGATTGACAAACTTAACAAGAGTTCTTCTCATCATGTACCAGATCGCCAGGATGATTGGGATGCTCGAAAACAAGAGCAGGGGGAACTTCAGGTTCACAGGTCCCCCCTCCGTTTGATGAGCCATAACTCAAAAAACATGAACAGGATCGCTGCCAGGAGGAAATAATTCGTGTAGTCCACCTTCACGAGCTTTTGCTCTGCTTCCTTGGATGACTCTCCAGCTTCTCTCCCACTCGTCGTTTCCCTAGTCCCAATCACTGCTGATTCTTTTTCATTCAATAGGTTCACTGCATATGTCCTTCCCCTTTCCTCATAAAAACCTGTGTTGTCAATCAACGGCCTGCCCTCAATCTTGAGATTGTTCGTTGAAGGATCATCGAGGTCGACGAGGTAATTGACCAGCTGATTCCAAAAGATGGGATATTCCGGGGCAAGCTTGAAATCAGCATGCTCTGGCATGATCCCATAATAGACGATCTTGCCACCATTGAAAGTCCTTTCTGCCAGGATAGGGTTCTGGCCTGCTTTTTCTCTCACTAAAACCCTTGTGTCATTGTCTTTTGGGACTACCCCATAATATTCCCTGAGAATAGTATTGGAGGTGACAAGGGGTTCTACAAATGAGGGGACGCCCTCCTGGACAATGATCTCTGAAGAGGTGTTGATCCTTGCTTTCATATCCACCGGCAGGAGGCCTTGATGGTTGATAAGGAACGACGTATCATGAGCATTAATAATGAGGTGGGTGGAATTAGAGATCGATTGTTTTAGGTCATAGAACAGATTTGGAAGCAAATATTCCTCATCAACATTGTCTAATATGATAATATCATAGTGGAATGCTGGAAGGATTGGCGGCTCTGCTACTTCAAGCTGAACCTCAGGTGATGCCTCAAGCGCGCTTTGGAGATGGCTATTTGGTTCATTGCTGATCAAGAGAACCTTTATTTTGTTCTTTTGGGGCCCTGAGACATACACCTTGTTGTCGAGCGAAAAATCATCATTTGGCCCCAGTTCTATAGTCGACCTTCCAGGTAGGGTCTCAAAGGTGAATGATTCTACCGCTTCTGGCGCTATGGTCTTAGAATACTCCTCATGGAACTCATTATCCTGAAAATGCTTGATTGTCACCCTTTGGTCTGATGCCATAAAATTCTTGACAAACACCCTTGTCTGAAAGCGTTCGACGAGCATGTCTATGAAGCCGATGTTGTTTGCACTGCTCAATGTCGAGATGAACTCTACTGGTATGCCCTTTGCTGAGATGAGCCTTTTGAGGATATAAGGATCTTGGCCTCCAGTTGTGAGAAAGTCAGAAATGACAACAATCCTGCCTCTATCCTTCAGGATTCGCTCAGTTTCCCGCATCGCCGGCTCTAGATTCGTTGTCGTATCTTTTGGCTCGATATTGGCAAGTGTCTCTTCCGCTTCGCTTCTTGTTCCTTTCTCTAATACAGTCTCTGCAACTGATCCGGCAAGGATAATTGTTGTCCTTCCATCAATATACTTCCTGGCTTCCGAGATCATGAAAGGGAATCTGCTGCCCACCTGCTGGGATGCTGAGACATCAAGGATCAGCACGGTATGCTTCGAGAGGACATCCTGGGGAACATTGAGAAAGGGCTCTGCGAGCGAGAATGCAAGCAGCAGCAAGATGAGGACTTGGAGGAAAAAAAGGAGATCCTTGAAGATATTCCTGAAGAAATGGCTCTTTTCCATCTGTCCTTTCTGCTCGAAGAAGAACATGAGGCTTGGAATCTTGACTTCCCGTGGCCGGGGGCGCATGAGGTATAAAAGGATGAGTCCTCCAACAGGGATGAGTCCGAGGTAAAAGAGGGAGAGGCTGGAAAGGAGCATCTTGGCTTTTCGCAGTATTCATCAGTTTAAATAGTTTATGATGGGTTGGAAGCGGATTGGAGGGTAAAATGGCAGGAGAAGTAAAAGATAAGTGGTAAGGAAAGAGAAGGAAAATGAAAGAAAGGGAAGAGAAAAAGGGAAAGA
>DUKZ01000042.1 GCA_013329045.1 Candidatus Woesearchaeota archaeon | reverse complement strand
GTCTAGTTAAAACGTGATAGCACACACAGCACTATATAACTACATAAAGATATAAAAATATAAAGATCCCTCACAAGAATTTGTTTTTCTTCAGCAATGCCAAAAGGGCATCCTTTGATAAAGGAGCCTCTGATGAATCTGCAAGAGTGATTGGTTTTTTTGCTGCAACATCAGGGATATCCTGATGGGGAAGGCAAGTTCCTTGGCGAACAACAATCATCCCATCGGTTTCTTGGGCAAACAAAGCTTCTTCTTGTGTGATGAGATCTTCATGGAGTTTTTCTCCGGATCGAAGGCCAACTGTTTTGATCGGGATGCTGGAGGGAGGAACATGCCTTCGCTTTGCAATCTCATCCCTGATCGCCTCAGCGAGGTCTTTTATCCTGATGCAGGGCATTTTCAGGATAAAGATGTTTCCAGGTCCTGCCTGGGGGGATGGCTCGATCATCATCGTTGCCTTGATGACTAGGGCTACAGCCTCATCAACAGACATCATGAACCGTGTCATTTCAGAGGAGGTGATGGTAAGTGGCCCCCCGTTGTTTCCTTGCTCGATGAACAGGGGTATGACAGAGCCTCTTGTCCCCATCACATTCCCAAACCTGACTACGCTATACACTTGATTGCGTGCGCCTTTGTAATAATTTGCATTGATAAAGAGTTTTTCTGCTAGTAACTTTGTCGTTCCCATGATGCTGGTGGGGTTTGCAGCTTTATCTGTGCTAATCAGCACTGCTTTTTCAACATTTGTGGCAAGGCAGGATTCAATGATATTCTGTGTTCCAAGGACATTTGTCTTGAGCGCTTCAAAAGGATTGTATTCGCACGCAGGGACATGTTTCATGGCAGCGGCGTGGTAGACAATATCTGATCCTTGCATCGCAAGCAAGAGCCTTTCTTTGTCTCGTACATCCCCGATAAAAAAGCGCAGCCGCTGGTCGGGGATCTCATGTTGGAGGGCAAATTGTTTGGATTCATCGCGGGAGAACACGCGCACCTGTTTTGGGCCAAGAGCAAGGACCTGGCGCACAATCTCGCTGCCAATCGATCCTGTCCCTCCTGTCACAAGGACAGTTTTGTTCTTGAATGCTTGTTTCATTTCATCCCTCCAATGGTGCGTCCGATGCCTTCAGGTAATGTTGTTTTGGCATGCCAGCCAAGCACCGCCCGGGCCAGTTCTGGCTGGCAGAGTATCTTTTCTGGCTCATGTGGCCGTGGTGGGGCAAGGATAACATCTGCTTTCTTGCCAAGTACATGGGTGATAGTGTCTAAGAGTTCTTTTAAACGTATCGGTTTTCCGGTGCAGATATCAACTGTCTCAAAGAGGGAGGGAAATGACGCGCTAATCGAGCGGGCAAGTGCATCCACAGCATCATCTATGAAAAGAAAGTCCCTTTCTGTCTTTTCCCCAAAAATGGTCACCGGCTCTCCTTTCCATGCCCGCTGAGCGAATACCCCAACCACCCCCTTAGTGAGGCCCGGGCCATACACATTCGAGAGTCGTAAGATGACCGTTGAGGTTTTGGTTTTTTGTGAGAAAGAACGATAGAGGGATTCAGCTTCCCGTTTTGATGTGATATAGGGGTTTGTGGCATCAGAGGAAACAAGGAGTGTTGATGTATAGATGACCCGTCTGATAGGGGATTTTTCGATTGCCTCGAGGATCTTTTTTTGGAGGGCAACATTCACCTCATGATGGCTCTGTTCATGGGCGCCAGATGTCGTGCCGATGAGATTGATCAATACTTCCTTTCCAAGTGCGCTCTTCGGAAGGCTGAGGAGCAGCGTTTTATCAACGATGCATTCCACGGGGGAAGAGAAGGTAAGGTGATTCCTCGCAAGCACAGAGACTTCATGGTCCGCTGCCAGCCGTTCTGTAAGGTGCTCTCCGATATACCCACTGGCGCCAAGGATGAGTATTTTCATAGTATGCCTCGGATAAGGTGGGTGATGCGCTCTGCTCCGCTCCCTTCGAGCAGCTTTGCGCCTGAACAAACAAGCTGTTCTCTTTTTTTATAATCACCCATTATCTTGATGATTGTCTCTCGAAGACGATCGGGGCTGATATCTATGCCAAGTCCAAGGTTGATGACAGCATCGCTAAATTGGGGAAAAATCCTTTCTTGCTCGATTGGTGTCTGGCAAAGCACGAGGAGTGGCACTCCCACTTTGCAAAGCTCTGCTGCAGTATACCCTCCAGAGACGATGGCAAGGTCTGCCTGTTTCATAAGGGGGAGCACATCTTTCACATTTCGATGGACAGCAATTTTTTTTGGATAATCTGGAAGCATCTCTTTGAGTTTATCATGGTACATAAAGCTCACCCCGATGATCAAGGTGACAGAAAACCCGCCATTGATGCCGCGAAGCGCTTCTAGAGCCTTGAGGGTATAGCCGTTCTTGTCTGATCCCCCGAACATGACAATGATATTGTTGACCTTGGTACTAACAGCCTTTGGAGCAAGTATTGTGAATTCTTGTTTCAGGATGACATAAGAGAGCCCTCCATAATCCTCATTCTCAGGCAAGGGAGTAAACACGGTAGCAATATGAAGATCCCCTCTGACTGGATGATATAATGCATTGAGAAAGACTGTTTTTGCAGTGCCAAGAGTCAATCTATTCACTTCCTCTTGAGTGATCCATGGGATATCAAAGATGATAAGAGATGGCTTGGTAATATCAATGACGTGCTGAAATGATGACCCTGTTTCTTTATCATCTCCTGGAACAACATGGTAAGGGAAGCCTTCTTGTTCCATCAGGCGCTTTGGTGCGGGATGGTCATTGATGGCAAAAACTGCTGGGAAAGAAATCTCATGTGCAAGGGTAATGCATTCTGTTACATGCCCAATGCCAATGCTGCTGCTTCCATTCACTCGGAAAAGGACCGTCATAAGAGGAAAAAGAGGTGATAATTTAAAAATGGTTCGGCCAAGACCAGGGGGCAGTATGGGAAGACAACAGAGTGCGCAGGAAGAGGCACAGCCAAGGGTAGTGTCATTAGCAGAGATGGGAAGAGAGCATTATTGAACTGCCCAAAGGAAAGGTAAATTTATAAATGCCCCTTGTTTTGAAGAGGCCATGGAATATCTTGTTACCGGAGGGGCAGGCTTTATCGGAAGCAACCTGGTAGAAGAACTGCTAAGGCAGGAAAACAAGGTTGTAGTCATAGATGATTTTTCTCTCGGGAAAGAAAAGAACCTGCCAAAGGACAAGCACTTAACTGTCTACAAGAAGAGCATTACGGATGATCTCCTTCCAATCATGAAAAAGCATCAGATTGCAGCAGTTTTCCATCTGGCAGCACTCCCAAGGGTCCAGTTCTCGATCAAGCAGCCCTGGGAGACTCATACGGTCAATATTGATGGTACCCTCAAGATGCTCATTGCCTGCCGTGATGCAGGAATCAAGCGCTTTGTTTTTTCTTCATCCTCATCAGTCTATGGAGATCAGACAAGGCTTCCTCTGACAGAAGAGATGACGCCAAATCCCATGTCCCCTTATGCTCTCCATAAGCTTGTGGGGGAGCAATATTGTTTCCTGTTCACCCGTCTTTTCGGGATGGAGACAATCGCACTGAGGTATTTCAATGTGTATGGAAAGCGCCAGGACCCAGCAGGGGAATATGCCTGCCTCATCCCGCGGTTCATCAAGATGATTCACGAGGGGAAACAGCCAACGATTTTTGGTGATGGTCTCCAGTCAAGGGATTTTACCCATGTGAGCGATGTTGCAAGGGCAAATATCGCAGCTGCCACAGCTTCAAGGAAGGAGTGTTTTGGTCAGGCATTCAATATTGGGGCAGGGAATAATGTGTCAGTCAATGAGGTCACAAAAGATATCCAGAAGATCCTGGAAAAAAAGATCGAGCCGATTCATGCACCGCCTGTCATCGAGCCAAAACATACAAGGGCAAGCATAAAGAAGAGCAAAGAGCTGCTCGGATGGGAGCCAAAAATTGTATTTGAAGAAGGCCTCAGGCAGACTGTTGAATACATTCTTTCCTTATGATCTTTTTGATGACTATTCTATTTTGATTATCCTATTTTTGTGATTATTCTACCATTCCCCATTCAAGGACGACATCCTCTTTGATGTCCTGTTTTGCTTTCATCCCGATCAGGTCCCAGTATTGTTTTGGGGATATGCCAGTCCCTGGCCGTTTGCAGATGAGCATCTCTTCTATGATCGTTGTTCCTTTCTTGATCTGCTTTGCCGAAACAACGCTTCTCCTGGCAAACTTATACGCGCGCTCTTCCGTTAGTGTCGGCTTCTTTTCAGGGCTTCCCATCGCTTTTTCTATAGTCCGAAAGGAATCAACCATCTCTTTGAGCTCTCTTGGATCGACGGCAAGCCAGTTGTCCGGGCTCCATTCGCTCTCTTTTTTTGTTGTGTAATGCTTCTCGATGCATCGCGCGCCAAGGGCAACCGCAGCAAGGGGCACAGTAATCCCGATAGTATGGTCAGAAAGGCCGATTGGCAGTTCGGGAAACTCTTTCATGAGCGACTGCATCGCCCGAAGGTTGGAATGTTCTGGTGGTGTTGGATAGGTAATAGTGCAATGCAGCAGCACAATATCTTCATTTCCTTGATTATTGATAAAGTCCACAGCTTCATGCACCTCTTTCATTGTAGAGATTCCGGTAGAAAGGACGATAGGCTTGCCTGTTTTTGCCACGGCTTTGAGAAGCGGAAAGTTCGTGATGTCGCAGCTCGCTATCTTGTATGCTCTCACCCCCACCTCCTCTAGCCGTTTGAGCGCCCGAATGCTAAAGGGAGTGGACATGAATTCTATGCCAAGCCTGTCAGCTTCTTTCTTGAATTCATCATATGTTTCCCAGGGAAGTTCATCTACTCGGGAGTACGTGTTGTATTGTGTTCCTGTTGCCGGCTTGTCTTTTGCTTCATAGTCCCAGAATCGCGGGGCATCTTTCGTGACAAGCTCATCTGCGGTATACGTCTGTATCTTGAACGCATCAGCCCCGGCTTTTGCAGCTTCGCGCATTTGGGCAATGCCAAGCATCACATCCCCTTCATGGTTTGTTGCCCCTTCCGCGATTATGTATGTCTTTCCTTCCCGGGAGATCTCTTTTTTTCCTATCTTTATTATCCGTGATTGCATCATCCCACCCCAACTAATCTGTAATGTCTATGAGTGATAAGAGGCATTGATTATTTAAGGGTTTCTTTATTTGGGCTGCTCTGTCCCGGATAGTGGTGAGCATCCTTACTCGAGGTTCAATAATTAATTCATGCAGTCTGTGGGAAGGGTCGCGCCCTTCGGGAAGGACCCTCAAGAGTGATAATTACCCAAGAACCGAAATTGATGCTCACCCGCGTGAGCGAGATTCGGGACAGAGCCTATTCAGGCTATTTCCCACCAACAATCTTTTTCTGGTGTTCGCTGATGATTTTTTTCATTTTTGCAAGAAGGAGGGGATGGGAATCCAGGTAGCGGGCAATATGTTGGGGAGTTGGCTCTTTTCCCTCATGGTCCAGCCCTCTCACAAGCTCTTCTTGGATGAGGAAGTCTTCATCAGTATCAAGCGTGAGCCGGATGTCCGTTCGTTGCCAATAGATGGGCAGGGGAAGAAAGGTGATGGTGAACTGTGAGGGATTGGCATAGATTGGCATCGTGACATGCTGCCTGACTTTGAGGTCTTTTGTCATGCCCGCTGCCCTTTGTAATGCTGCGAGGGACACAACTTCAGGGTAAACAACGCTGTGAGTGAGGATTGTTGGCTTCCCCTTAAGGGCATATGTCGTATAGTCACTGTTTGTCTCTAAATGCTTCTTTATGAGGGCATTGCTCAAGGCTGGGTCGATGAAAGGATCATCCGCGCATATTCTCACAATCACATCAAGATGATGTGTCTGTGCAGCATCGATAAAGCGTTGCAGGACATCTTCCTCATCTCCTTTGAAAAGGATAACCCTATCACCGGCGAATCGCAGAAGAGCATCATGGGCATCTGTATCAGGGACGGCGAGAATCACTGTATCAACAAGGAGCTGGCATGCCCGCTCAAGCACCCAGGAGAGCATTGGCCTGCCTCCAAGGTTCCGGAGGATCTTTTCTTTTGACCGGGTGCTCGAAAGCCGTGCCTGAATGATTGCTCCAACGTTCATCATGACCAATTTTGCCGAAGAAGACAGACTATAAAAACCTAGCGGAAGGGCAAAAACTTCCCTATTGTTTGTTTGAGGAAGACAACATCATCTTTGTTGACAAGCCTAAAAAGGAAGAGCAAGCCAAGGTAGAGAGATCCTCCAATGAAGATGACAAGTGCTGTTTCTGTCCAGACCGGCAGGGTGAGCTGGTTCTTGAGGATAGTCATCATGAGCACGAAGATGATGCCGATGATGAGGTTTATTGACCATTCCAAGAGGGGCAATCGGACATTGACGAGATTTTTTACCTGGTATGCAGCATAGCAGGTCATGCAAGCAAAGCTGATGAGTGTTGCCAATGATGCTCCGAGAATGCCATAGGAGGGAATAAGAAAGAGGTTGAAGAAAAAGTTGAGCAATGCCCCGATAAGGGTTATTTTTGTGAGAAGTTTAGTCTCTCCGATGCCAGAGAAGATGGCATAGTACGTGCCAAGAAGGACGGAAAAGAAAAAGGCGATAGCAAGGATCCGAAGTGATCCTGCAGCAGCGACATATGCTTTTCCAAAAAGCATGGTAATCACAAGGTTGGGAAACGTGACAAGGAGCAGGCTGATGGGCAGGATGAAGAGGAGGATATACCGGTTAAGCAGGGTGACGAGGCTTTTAATGTGACCTATCTTTTTCTTTGCAAAAAGCTCTGAGGTGAGGGGAAAGAGCACAGCGGCGATTGCGACATGAAAATATCCGATGAGCCGCGCTGTTGGAAGTGAGACATTATAGAGCGCAACTTGGGTGAGTCCCGAATAATAGGTGAGCATGAGCGTATCTGTATAGGTGATGATCATTCCAAAGAATGTTGTGAGGAAGAGGGGTATCCCGAAGACAAACATGCGGTGAAGGTCGCCGATATTTATTGAGGCTCGTATACGGAGGAATGAGGGGAATACTTTTTTCAGGAAGAGTGGTGCATACACCAGCAGGAGCAGATAATAAACCATCACATAGGCATAGATTGCAGAAAAAAATCCGTGACCAAGCTTGAAAAAAAAAGACGAAAGAACAAGCACCACTATGCTCCTCATGGGTTCCATGGTCGCAAAAAGGCCAAGATGTTGGAATCCTTGCAGGGAAAAGCGTATCGTGTCATAAAGGATGTTCCCAAAGAAGTAGAGGAGTAAGAGCAGTATTGCTGGCTGTGCCTGGGAGGAATGGAAGTAGGATAAGGAAAGCTTTTTTGAGAAAAGCCACAGGAAAAGGCTCGCAAGAGCAACAAATGCGAGCTGGAAAATTATTGCAAGGAGGATGAATGACTTGATCTTTTCATGCTTTTTCCTCACAGAGAACTCCGGAATGAACTTGACGAGTGACGCATTCAATCCAAAATCCTTGATCATAGACAGCATGAGAAACAGGGTAACTACAGCATAAAAGAGTCCGTAATCCTCCTGAATCATATTCCTGGTGTAGAGCACCCGTACAAGGTAATTGACAAACGCGCCGATGATGCCAAGGCAAAATACGATCACGCTTCCTTTGACCGCTCTTTCCTGATAGCCCATTTATACCACCCGGAGGAGCAAGAATCCGTCTTGCTGTGCTGTTGGGACAAATCCTGCTTGGGAGATTTTTGTCAGGAATTCCTGTGATTCATTAATACCAAATTTTTTCACACACCTGCCATCATACACAGCGGAGGTATACGATCTGGATGAAAGAAAATCATGCACTGCTATTCCTGTTTCATTGATGAATGTTTTCTTAAAATCCAGTTCATCAGCGCACCACTCACACTGGTAATTATCAAACCCAAGGATTTTTGCTCCGCCCTCAGGGCAGAAGCTGAAGATATGTTCATTTGGTCCCATCTCTTTGAGTGCCATATACCCTTGCAATTCTCCTATCGAGCTCCATGATCCCCCAGGGTCCCAAGTGGAGGTATTGATCTGCATTTTTGGAACAAATGCGGTAACATACACGATGGCAATAACCAGGCCAAAGGTGAATGCTTTTGGTATGGAAAACCCTTCCAGAAGCTGCGAAATGCCAAGAACAGCATACGCACAAATAATGCTTAAGGGAATGGCAAACAATGACCAGAAGCGGAAAGCAAAGAGCCCAATGGGCAATCGGGCTCCATGAATCCCAAGGAAACAGAACACCAGCCAAAACAGCATGGCCACTTGCCATGGCGTCTTTTTCTTCCAGTTGATTGCCAGGAGCACCATGCCTGCCAGGACAAGTACCGTCAGCATTTGTCCAAGGCCGATGGGATTGTTGATCATGTTTGCAGGGCTCGCAACCCAGAAATCTTTCCAATAGTAAACGCGCGTTGCCGTTCCCGACATCGGGTCAAATGCTTTCCTGAATGCAGTCCATGCTTTTTCAAAAAAGCCAAGCCGGCTGAGCTCATCGACTGATTTGTAGATGGTCTTGTGCTGCATGAACATGTCCTTGAATCGCGTCCCCCACCAGATGAGGCTGATAATGCCTGCCAGAACGTATGCTTTGAGCGGTTCCCATGACCGTTTTTCTTTCATCAGAACGTAAAGAAGGAAAAACCCGATGATCATGATGCTCAATTTTATTGGTTTTGTGGGCTGGATAAGGAAGATGCCTGTGCTGGCCAGTGTTGCCGGAATAAACCATTCCGCGCTTTGAAGCACTTCTAGCAGTGCATACATGACGGGAAAGAAAATAACAATCACATAGCTGTGCGCCCAGATGAAATGCGAGAGGTAGCTTGGATCCATGCCAAGAAAGACCGTGGCAAGTGCTGCAAGGCCGGCATTCCCCATCAGTTTTTTGGCAAACAAGAAGAAGAAAATAAAGCCAACAGAGATGATGAGTGAATTGAAGAATTTGAGTGTCCATTGCAGGGAATCATTTGTCTGGTGCAAAAGCCCAAAGAGTGCTGCATAGCCGGGAGGATAAGGATCATCATAGTTGAGGATTTCCCGCCGCTCGGGAATGACAGAGCGCGAAACAGAAACAAACTTGACGCTTTTTCCATGTTCCCACGAGTCTGAATCTTCCAGGTAAGGGTATTTTTGGGCTCCGGAGTAATAGACATACATGTTTGCAGCAGCAACGCCAAAAACAACAAGGAGGAGCAGGAGCGATTTTGTCATTTTTATGGAAGGAAGAAAAAACTTCTTTGCTGACCAGTCCCGAAGGGGGATAATGACGCTGAGTGCAAGGATGAGCCACCACACAAACGGGACGTGAAGGTAGGAAAAAACAATCGCAATGAGGGGCAGCACCGCAAGCCCTAGCCCCATGCACAGGAAATACTGTTCAAGAATATGCCCCTCTCTTTTTGTCCATGCAGTTATGCTATAGCCAAGGCTAAAGGTGACAATGAAAAAGTAGAGTACGCTCAGCCCGCCCATGAGAATACCAAATTCCCGTCGTTTATAAATCTTGCCAAAAGAAGATATAGTCAATTTAACGTGATA
>DUKZ01000037.1 GCA_013329045.1 Candidatus Woesearchaeota archaeon | reverse complement strand
ATTTAAGAGATTAGCTATAAGATCTGTCAGGGGCATTCATATGGCACCCTCACACCAGAGGGCATAGCCCAGGCAAAAAAAGCTGCTCAGAGGCTCAAAGATGAGAAGATAGATATTGCTTTTGTCTCTGACCTTGAAAGGACAAAGCTCACTGCCCAGGAGATTCTCAAGCACCATCCCAAAATCGCTGTCCATTATGTTCAGGACTTAAGGGAACGCTGCTCTGGGATTTTCGAAGGAGGTCCAAAGGAGGTAAGAAAAAAGGTGTTTGAGCAGTCAGGAAAATCTTTTGAGGAATTCAGGCCTGATGGTGGGGAGTCTTTTCTTGAGGTCCAGGATCGGGTCGTGCAGTTCATAAAGAAAACCCTCAGGGAACACCCCGAGAAAAATGTGCTCATTGTCACCCACAGCGGCGTTATCTCATCTTTTCTGATTCATCTGTGCGCTGAACCTTGGGAGAAGATCAAGCAGTTTGTCCCAAAAAATACTGCTGTTAGCATCATTGAGCTGGGGGAAGGAAAAAATCATAAGATACATCTCTTGAATTGTGCAAGGCATCTTGACGGATGATCTCTCGACAGATGAGCTATCAAGATGCTTATTGAACAAGATGCTTATTGAAATTTTGTTATCCGAAGATAAGGTTCGGAAGGATTTTTTCTACAATGCTTCCAAGGAGGAGCAGGATTATTGATGCTATGAGGATAGAGCAAGAATAAGATAATTCGAACTGATGCACTTTTTTTTGCTTCTTGTTAAAGAAGAGGAATGAGGAGGTGTTTTCTCCGGCAACTCCGGCAAGGAAATATGCTCCCATCTCGATGATGACATGCGGAAGGACGCTAACGAGGAGTATGATGAAGACCAATGAGGGTGATGCCCCGGCATTGATTGCTGCAATCTTAGCAACAGCGCCAAAGACAACTCCCCCGACAGATCCGTTCCACACGACGATGAAGAGGAACATGGCTCCAATGCCAAAGAGGAATGCAGTGACAAAGCAGACAAAGAGCACGGTGAGGTTGTTTTGGAATATTGATTGCACGCTGCCCGATTGGTATATCTCTTGGATATTCGTTGTTGAGATGAGGCTGTATTGGCTTTTGAAAAGGTAGGATGCTGCGGTGCCAGGGAGAAGGATGCTGAAGAGCGAAAAGACGATGAGCACTCCCAGGAAGATGTAAAAAAAGATGGAGAGGAGCGAGAGGTATTCTTTTGCAAGTGCTGCTCGCGAGCATGTTTTTTTCGCCTGGGCGGCATTGAGGGAAAAAACATCCTTTAGTGAGGCATAAAGGATAAGTGAGGTGATCGCAAGTGATATCGTTGCATGATTGGACTCAAAAAGGAACGATCCCGCAATACCCGTGATAGTAAACGTGATGCTCAGGATGAGGATGATAAACTTGTTCTTGTTGAGAAACTCTGGTGTATAGAGCCGTTCAAAGACCATAGCCTTTCTTGCATCTTTAGACTTTAATAACCTTTCTTTGAGCAATGTTTTTAAAGTGCTCTGGACCACTCCTCTTTATGTCTGAAAATAAGCAGGGTGGTCAGTCTTCTCAGTATGAACCGCGCGCAGTAGAAGCGAAATGGTCTGAAGTGTGGGAAACTGAGCACATCTATAAGTTTGATCAGGGGAGCAATAAGGAAATATTCTCTGTCGACACTCCTCCTCCGACGGTTTCCGGGAAGATGCATATCGGCCATGCTTTCTCCTTCTCCCAGCAGGATTTCATCATGCGCTTCCAGAGGATGAGGGGAAAGAATGTCTTTGCCCCGTTTGGGACTGATGATAATGGCCTCGCAACTGAGCGTTTAGTCGAGAAGATGAACGCTGTTCGCTCAAAATCGATGGACCGGCAAGAATTCATCACGCTCTGTCTCAAGACCCTGGAGAGTATCAGGCCCCAATACATTAGGGATTGGAAGCGCATCGGCATGAGCTGTGATTTTGATATTTTTTACACAACCATCAATGAACACTGCCAGAGGATTTCTCAAAAAGCGTTCTTAGACCTAGTCAAGATGGGACGGGCATATCGAAAGTTTGCCCCCGTCATTTTCTGTCCTCACTGCCAAACGTCCATTGCCCAGGTGGAGATGGAAGATAAGGAAAAATCAACTACTCTGAACATGATCAAGGCAAAGATGGCAGGTGGCACCTTCATTTTATACGCGACGACCAGGCCAGAGCTCCATCCTGCTTGCGTTGGCATATCAATTGATGAGGAAGGTGATTATTGCACCGTAAAAAGGCCGGATGGCGAAGTATGGACAATCAGCAAAGATGCTTTCGAAAGGATGAAGGAGGAATTTCAGCTCGTTCTCAATGACACGTTCAAAGGCAAGGATATCATTGGAAAGACTGTGGAGATTCCTCTCGCAAATCCTGTCAGGGTCAGCCATGATATCTCTGCAAAGACAGAATATGGCACTGGCGTTGTCTATTACTGCTCATATGGCGGCTTGGATTGTGTGGAATGGATGGCAAGGCACAAAGATGCAGAGCCAATTCTTATTATGGATGAGTCTGGAAAATATACCCATGGGCCATACAAAGGGATGGAGTCAGAAGAAGCGAGGATAAAGGTCCTCGAAGACTTAGAAAAGTCAGGCAATCTTCTCAAAAAAGAGCACATGAAGCATGTCACAAATGTCCATGAGCGCTGCGCCACCCCCATAGAATATGTTGCCATGAACCAATGGTTTATCAGGTACCTTGACTTAAAGGATGTATTCTTAGAGAGGGGAAATGAGCTGCAGTGGTACCCTCCTCATATGAAGAACCGGTTCGATAATTGGGTCAAAGGACTGCAATGGGACTGGTGCATCTCCCGCCAACGCTTCTATGGCGTCCCCTTTCCGGTGTGGTATGATAAGAAAACAAAGGAACCAATTTTTGCAGATGAGAGCCTTCTTCCGGTAGACCCGCTCAAAGATCTTCCAAAAGGAAAATCAAGAGAGGACATCCTCCCAGAGCAGGATGTCTTGGATACCTGGGCAACCTCTTCATTGACGCCACAAATTGCCATTCAGCTCATGCCGCAATCGTTGCAGGAAAAGCTTTTCCCAATGGATCTGAGGCCCCAAGCGCACGATATCATATCTTTCTGGCTCTTCAACACTGTTGTGCGAAGCCATCTGCATCATGATTCCCTCCCATGGGAGAAAGTGATGATCTCAGGCTGGGCTCTTGATCCTCATGGCAAGAAGATGAGCAAGAGCCGGGGCAATGTTGTCGAGCCGCAGGTGATCATCGAAAAATACAGTGCTGATGCATTGAGGTTCTGGGCTGCAGGCTCAAAGCTTGGCGATGATCTGCCGTTCCAGGAAAAGGATGTCATGACCGGCCAGAAGTTTGTCAAGAAGCTCTGGAATGCTGCAAAATTCTCATTTATTCACCTTGAATCTTACAAGGGGGAGAGGCCAGAAAAGCTCGAAGTCATGGATCACTGGATTCTTTCCCATCTCCAACGCCTCATTAAAGCGTGCACCGAGACGTTTGAGGACTACGAGTATGTAAGGACAAGGCTGGATACTGACAAGTTCTTCTGGCAGATGTTTTGTGACAATTACCTCGAAATAGCAAAAGACCGCCTCTACACTGAAGACGAAGCAGGAAAAGATGGGAAGCTTTCAGCGCAGTTCACTCTTCATCATGTCCTCCTCGCCATCCTGAAGCTTATGGCGCCAATTACTCCTTTCATAACAGAAGAGATATACCAGCAATATTATGCAAAAAAAGAAGGAAAAGCGTCGATCCATATCTCTTCCTGGCCTGTTTCAGACCCCTCGTTGGAGAGCAAGGAGGCGGAATTGGCAGGTGGCTTGTTCCTCGATGTCCTCTCAGCTGTCAGGAAATGGAAGTCTGATCAGAATCTCTCCATGAAAAAAGAGGTCCAAAAGATCACCATTTCTGCGCCTGATGAGGCAAAGGCCCTTTTGTCTCTTGTTTTAGGGGATCTTATGGGAGTGACGAATGCGAAGGATATCGTTTTTGGCGCCAAGGCTGCAAGAGAAACAGGAAATTACCAGGAGACAAAGATTAAAATTTCTGTGGAACAATAATTCTAGGGGGTAGTCAGATCCTCTTCCACTTCACTCCATCAGGCGTGTCTTCAAGGATGATGCTTTTGTTTTTGAGCTCATCGCGGATCCTATCTGCAGTCGCAAAATCTTTCCTCTTCCTTGCATCTTCCCTCTGCTGGACAAGCGCCCCAATATCTTTATCCAGCTCCTCTTTCGTAAACCGCAGCACTCCAAGGACTGAATCGACCATGTTCATTAATGCCAAAACAGCAGTTGCTCCTTTTTTGTCAAGGGTAAGCTTATTTATCTCTTTCATAAAATCAAAGATGACTGACAATGCAACGGAGATATCAAGGTCATCGTCCATTGTCGCCTCAAATTTTTCTAGTGATCCTTTAATAATGTCCCCAACACTGTTTCCCCCTCCATTTTTAGAGATAAACAGGAGGCCGTCAACAAATTCCTGCAGCCGGTCGACAGTATTCTTCGCTGCGCTAAGTCCTTCTTTTGTGAAATTAAGCTGGGTCCTATAATGAGTGGATAAGAGCAAGTAGCGAATAGCCCGGGGGTCTTCCTCTTGCAGGTCCCGGAGGGTATAGAAATTACCAAGGCTTTTGCTCATTTTCTTCCCGTCAACTATGAGATGAGAATTATGGAACCAGTAGTTGCAGAATTTCTCTTCGCAGGAGCATTCCGCCTGTGCAATCTCATTCTCGTGGTGGGGAAACACGAGGTCAACGCCGCCTGCATGGAGGTCAAATGGCTGCCCCAGGTACTTGATGCTCATCGCGCTGCACTCTATGTGCCACCCAGGCCTGCCTTTCCCAAGAGGGGTGTCCCAGAACACGTCTCCATCAGCAGCATCCCAGTATTTCCAGAGGGCAAAGTCTTGTGCATTGTCCTTGTCATATTCATCCTGGGAAACCCGCTTTCCAGCTTCCAGTTGGGATATTTTCTGTCCAGAGAGTTTTCCATATTCTTTGTCTTTTGCGATAGAGAAATAGATGCCATCCTCTGCTGCGTAAGCAACGCCCCTCTCAAGCAACGACTGTATCATACCTATCATCTCATTGATATGCTCTGTTGCTTTCGGATACACATCAGCCGCCAGAATGTTAAGGGTTTCTAGATCCTTGAAAAATTCTTCGCTATAGAATTCGGTGAACTCTTTGAGGCTCTTTCCTTCTTTTTGCGAGTCTCTGATAGTCTTGTCATCAACATCGGTGAGGTTCATCACCCTTGTTACGGCTAGTCCCTTATGTTTGAGGTAGCGAACCATTATGTCCTGTGCAACAAATGCCCGAAAGTTCCCAATGTGGGCATAATTATAGACAGTAGGGCCGCACGTGTAGATTCGAGCCTCCCCTTTCTTTATTGGCTCGAAAGGCTCTTTCTTGCGGGTGAGGGTGTTGAAGAGATGCAGTGTCATGAGAGGAAAAATGCAATTTCGTTTATAAGCGTTTCTTCTCTGAAAGATGTGCTAGTACAATAAAGAAAAAAAAAGAACCGCCCTTTTAGGTGCAGGGCGTGAGGCTTGAAAATACTTCCCCCCTCTTGTCTCCTCTTGCTCGTATGCAGAGATACGCAGCATCCTGATCAATGTTAAATAATTCGATGTTGTCTGATTCCAGGTAAATCGCACCTGTCCTGATATCAATTCGCTGATCTTGCAAAAGGAGACGGTTTGTTGCTTGGCGGTCGTTATTGTCAGTGATCTCCAATGCTATAGCATTGCTGTGCATTACAGAAAGTGTTGCTTCGCCTTCATTGTTTTTACTAGCTAATTGGGCCACATTCCCAATGGAAGCAGCGTAGACGTCAAGGAATGCAGATGCACCAGCATCGTTGGTGGCAGAGATATATGCTCTGTCATTTGGCCCGCCATAGAGCATGATCTGGTTTCCATATATTTTTTTTGCTTTAAGGTCTCCCGTTGATTTTATGTTTCCATTCACAATCACCTGTCCCTGATCATCTATTGTCAGTCCAGGATTTATTGCTCCATTAGGGGCGCGTGTCTGCAGCTGGAGGCGGCTCCCGAGGTTATTGGCATTTGGCACCATCTGGATTCGTGCTCCTGCTTGGGAATTTGCGCTTCCAGGGGAGTTCACCCTCATCCAGATCCTTGCTGTGCCAGGGGTACTGATAAAGAAATTTGAATACCAGTCACTAGATATCACTGTTGGGTCCTGAATAATCAGTTTTCCTTGTTCTCCTTCTCCTGCACCGATGAATTGTCCCATCATTGAGGGGTTCGCCCGTAAGGAGTTTATCCAGAAAAGGGCAGCGCTAATGATAATGAGTATGCCGATGATGGGGATTAACCGTTCATAGATTGTTTTTGCCTTTTGCGGCTGTTTTGTGATTTTTTGGTGTCTGTCATTCTTATTTTTTTCATTCTTATTTTTTTGTGAGATATCCTTTGCGGGCACGTGTATCACCTTTTTACCGATTTTCATGTATAGGAAAAGACATTAATCTTCGGAAATTCCATTTCATATTCCTTTTATTTTTATATTCTATTACTAATGAGTTTTCCTAATAATCAAGTGACCTCATTCAAATGACCTCATCTTTGGTAGGAGCTTATGAATAAAGGTCATTTGTTGCAATCTTAATTTTAAACATTAAAAAGGTTTCTGTTCGTTCGAAATCCCTCGTACTTTGAGCTCCAAAGCGCAGTATATCATTGATCCTGGTTAGTCAATGAGGCCATCGAAGAAGGCCATAAACAGTTTATAGAAACCTTTTTAAATAATAAAGACAGCATTTCAAGCATAATTTCAAAAAGGGGTGTACGAGTGCAAGAGCATGAGTTCTTTTACGCAAGGGATGGTACTGTCGTCCAAGACATTCCTGGCTTGAAAAAAGCGCTCAGTCAGATGGATGATGCCGCCTATTCCCATCATGTTTCTGCTCATAAGAATGATTTCTCCTCATGGATCGCCCATGTGCTCAAGGATAGGCCGCTCGCAGAAAAGATTCAAGGGGATATTCCAAAGCCAGTGATGATCCAGTTGCTCGGGGCCGTGCCAAAGAAAGTAGCGAAAAAAGAGAACGCAACATCAATGAAGGTTGTGAAAACAAAAGCTGTTCAAGTGAAGAATCAGGTTCCTGCAATAAGACAAAATACAATAAAACAAAAAAGACCGGAAAGTTTGCAGGTAAAAAAAGTTGAAGCAAAAGTCGCAAAAACCCTAAAAAAAACAAGAGCCATGCCTTCTTCAAAAAAACATTCACTACCGGCAAAATCCTTTTCCTTTGATCAAGTCCGCGTGTTTTTCCAGGACTCTGTCATTACCAGGACGGAGTTCATTGAAGGGCTTGTTGTGGGATTATTTATTGGGATAATCCTCAGTATATTGATACTGTAAATTGATACTGTAAAAAAGAGCGTGAAAAAAATGGCAAAAAAAGTAAAGTTGCGGGCACCAGCAGCAAATAGTTTCTTCCTCTGTGATGGGGCAGAGCTAAAGACCTTAGAAGACCTGGAGAAAGCATTAGATTCCATGCCAGACTGGATCTTCTCACACCATGTGACAGCAGAAAGGAATGACTTTGCTACCTGGATTAAGGATGTCTATGGTGAAGAGGACTTTGCAACGCAGGTAAGTGCCCAGAAAGACCGCACAAAGATGCAGGTGGTCATCCTCCGGAAGTTGCTCCAGGAATAGGTTTTTGTCGAAACCTTTTTAAAGGAACAACCCCCTTTTTACCCCTGGGGGATATGGAGAAAGGTAAAAAGCGCCGGATATGTCCTGAGTGTGGTAGTGAGAAGGTTGACTATCAGGCTGGGGAGCTCGTTTGCTTGAAATGCGGCCTGGTGATTGATGATAGTGACTAAGATGGCATTTTCTACTGATGTGGTAATTGGCCTCGAAGTTCATACCCAACTGGATACAAAAACAAAGCTGTTTTGTTCCTGCCCAACGCAAGGGGATGAGAACCCTAATTCTCGTGTCTGTCCAATCTGCCTCGGCCATCCTGGGAGTAAGCCAGTTGTCAATAAAAAGGCCATTGAGTATGCTGTAAAGCTGGCTCTTGCCTTGGAATGCACCCTTGCCCCGCAGCTGGTGTTCTCTAGAAAATCCTATTTTTACCCTGATTTGGCTAAGAATTACCAGATTACCCAATATGAGCTCCCTTTAGGGGAGGAAGGAAGGCTGGCGCTGGATTCTGGAAAGGCAGTTGGCATCACCAGGGTGCACCTGGAAGAGGATCCAGCTGCCCTTGTGCATCCAGGGAGCATTGGCTCTTCGGCTTTTGTCCTGGTCGATTACAATCGTTCTGGAAACCCGTTGGTGGAGATTGTTTCAAAGCCAGACCTGGCAAGCCCTGGTGAGGCAAGGGATTTTATGAGGCAGGTAATCACTATTCTTCAATACCTCGAGATTTTCAATGAGTCCCGCTGCATCATCAAGGCAGATGCTAACGTGTCAATCAAAGAATCTGGGTATGTGCGAATAGAAGTAAAGAACATCACCGGCTTTAAGGAGATAGAGCGCTCGCTTATCTATGAGGTTGCCCGGCAAAAGCAGGAATTGAAGGCTGGCCACGAGTTCAAGCAGGAGACAAGGGCCTGGGATTCAGAAAAAGGGATCACTCTTCCTCTCCGGACAAAGGAGACTGAGGAAGATTATGGATATATCATCGATCCTGACCTCACTGTTGTCAATATTACAGAGGAATGGGTCAAAAGAGTAAAAGATGCCATGCCAGAGCTCGCACGGGAACGAGAGCAGCGCTATATTGCACAGCATAGCCTCTCTCCTTTTGATGCGAGAGTGCTCGCTCAGGAAAAGAAGTTGAGCGATCTTTTTGAGAAGGTAGCAAAAGAGATTGATCCGGTTCTTGCTGCAAAATGGCTGAGAAGAGAGCTCACCAGGGTTATGAATTACTCAAAAAAATCATTTGATGATCTAGAGCTCGATGAGACCCACCTCATTGACCTTATTGGGATGGTGGAAAAAAAGGAGATCACAGAATCAAATGCACAAAAGATCATGGAGCTGCTGATAGAGAAGCCATTTAATGTCCGCCAATATGTGAAGAACCAGAATCTCAAGGTGATCTCTGACCTGGACTCTTTAGAGAAGCTCTGCCTGGAGGCTATCTCGGAAGCGCCGCAGGCCGTGGAGGACTACAAGGCTGGCAATGAGAAATCATTGAATTTTGTTGTTGGTATTGTCATGAAAAAGACAAAAGGCCAGGCTGATCCGAAGGTGGTGCAGGAGGCACTAAAGAAGTTGCTTGATTAAGAGGGTAAGGGGGTATATGGTGATGATATATGGTTAGGCAGGATCTTGAGGAGCGTGTTCGTGAACCAGGCTTCCGGGAGGAGTTTGATTGGAAAACTTTTGGTAAATGCCTGATTCCTGGACCAAAAGGCGACCGTGCCATTGTGCGGGAAGTGTTCGAGAAGAACCCCCACGTCGGGAATGACGGGTACTTTTTATCCGGTGTGATGTTCACTATGAAGTATAGTGCCTATGCCATTGCTCTCTATGGGTTATATGAGTCATGCTCCTATATATTCAATTGATAATATCGCAGCTGCCTCTTCCTTCATTCTTTTTTCATAATCATTGATGGTCTCCCCATCCTGCTTTTCAGCATTCCATGACTGCATCAGGCGTTTTACCATGGCAATCTCTTCCTTTTTGTCAGCTGCCCCTGGCAGTCTTATCTGTCCAGTATGCTCCGAAATGAGCTGTTCTTCTATCTCTTCAGCAGAACCGGGATTGACTTTTATCTCCTCAAATTCTTTGGAGACGAGTCCTGAAGTGTTTCGAAGCAATGTATACGCCTCTTGCTCTTCACTGATGAGGGAGATCTGCTTGAAATTGATGTCTGATATTTTTCCTGAATCAAGCGTTCCGGATATTCGGAGGATGACAATGCAATTTGAGATATCCTCCTTTTCGAATATGTCAAGGATCTCCTGCTTGACTTCCATTGCCGTCTTTCCATTTGCATCAATGGAGAGGGCAACGACGCTTTTCATGAGCAGCGGGATTTTTTCCACTTTCAAGCTGACCTCATCTGCCTCTACAAGGACAATTTCTCCATGCACCAATTCCTCTAATTCCTTGATACTGTCTGGGAACAACGGGCCTGGATAGATCAGTTTTCCATACCCTTCAATATCTTTTTCCAGCCGGTAATGGACATGGCCTGCTGCATAGTAGGTAAAGTTCTTTGGAAGGAGGGAAAGGGTGCAGGAATCAACACCTGAAAGTTCCACAGGCTTGAGTTCCTCTATGGCCGTATGGAGGATAAATATCTTTATCCCAGGTTCTGCTTCCAAGGCTTCACGGTTGAGGTTTTCATAGTATGCTTTTTCAAGCATCGAGCGTTTGCCAAGGATGCCGGTGAGCTTTGCACCTGTTTTGTTATCGACAGTGAATTTCAAACAAAGTTTCTCATCCTCCACCCTCCCGCGGGCAACATTCTTCCCAAGGCCCGCTTCCTCAATGACATCAAGGATGGTCTTGCCGGAAGGAGAGTAATCATGGCTGCCTGGGACAAAATACATCGGGATATCCTGGTCCTTGAGCTTCTTTAGCGCGCTGACTACTTGCTTGACAAGGTCTAGGGAAGGGAGGGCTGTGTGGAACAAGTCCCCGGCGATAATGACAAAATCGGCATCTTCATTGATCGCTTTTTGTATTGCCTGCTGGAATGCCTGCACGCCAAGCATTCTCATCTTTTCCTCTCTCCATGCCCCGATGTGGCAGTCTGCTATATGGATAAATCTCATGCATATTCTTTGAGCATGAAGCTTTTTTAATATTGTTGGGGCAAAACATATAGGATCAATTCCCAGGTCTCACTTCTTCCAAAAAAACTGAACAAGCAAAAGGACTGCCAATGACACGATACATGAGCCGATTGCTGCTTCAGGGATAAGATAACCTGCAAACACGAGCACAAGTACATAGATAAACCCCACAAGAATGCTCGCGAACGCGGCGCTGTTCTTGATCTTAAAATGAAATGAGCCAACAAGGGCTGGAACAAGGGCAAATTGCATACCCACAATAGTCAGAACAACAGAGATAATGTCCCTGAAGAAATACGCGCTAAATGCGCTGAGAAGTGAGATGATAATAACTGCAAGTTTTGTCATGTCCATAAGGTTTTTTTTGGTCATGTGGGGGTATTTGTGGGCAAAATAATCCTTGGATATGTTTGTTGCCAACACAAAGATCATCGTGTCTGCGGAGCTCATGATCACAGCAAAGATGAGGATAAGCCCAAGACCAAGCATTCCCTGGGGGAGCAGGTGTGAGAGGCCATATGCTGCTGCTGTATTGGGATCAATTCCTGGAAAGTATGCCCCTGCTGCAAGACCGATCAGTGAGAGTCCAAATCCGGTGATGATGACTGCTATGGCTGATCCGATGAGCCCCTGCCTGATTACCTTCTCATTTTCTGCCGCATAAACCCTCTGCCAGTAATCTGCTCCCACCATGACAACAAAGAGGCCATAAACAATAAAGGAGATAGTAAGGGACACCCCAAGACGTGACCAGTCTAAGAGTTCAGGGGGGAGGATTTGAGAGCTAATCATTGATTTTCCAATGATAAAAAAAAGGATCAGCATGAGGAGATACTGGAAGATATCAGTTTTCACAACACTTCGGAATCCTCCGAGGAAAAGATAAGTAAGGATAACTAAAGAAGAAAAGAATAAGGCTGTTTCATATGACCACCCGCTCATACTCGAGAGGATACTGCTTCCAGCAATGAATTGATTCATAAGCCAGCCAAAAAATGATATGAAAATGACAATCGCAGCCAGTAAACCGACTTTATGGTCATATTTATAATAAAACCAGTCAGCAAGCGTGTGAAATTCTTTTTCTTTGCCAATGCGCCTGATCCTGAGTGCATACCAGATAAAACAAAGAAACCCGACTGCTGTCCCAAGGAATACGCTCACTGCAGAAATGCCATACTGGTAGACATATGCACTCACCGCAACGAGTGCCCCTCCTCCTATGTAGCTGGCAACGATTGTTGCGATGAATGCTCCTGTTCCAAGCTTTCTTCCAGCGATGAGGTAATCATCTTCTTTTTGCTTCCAGGAGCTCCAGATGCCAATCCCTATGCAGACAAGCGCATAAGTGACAATAAGAACCAGATCTATCCTGGTGAGGGCCATCTTTCTTTCAGAACTTTCTCCTTATAAAAAGTTTTCTTTCATGGTTCATGTATCATATCGCTATATGATAATGATGAGGAACTCTTTGAAGAAGTGGCAGACTTGACAATCGTATCAAACAATGGAAATGACACCGGCAGTGCAAACCGGGAAAATGTTGATGAGATGATCCCCTCGCCTTTGTCGAGCGATGCAATAGCCCGATTATCTGAGGACAGGTCCTGTGCAGCAGAATCGATGATAGCCTGCCGTTCTGGTGCCATCTCGAGTCCAAGGATAATTTTTGTGTTCATGTTCGCAAGGATATCTCTTGGGATGAGCGATGGCAATTGCGTGATCGCGATGAGCCCCACCTGGAACTTCCTCCCTTCACGGGCGATGGTAGAAAAGATGTTGGGCCCAAGTGCCAGCACTTCTTTTCCAAGAACTCTTGGTGCTTCTTCTAGGACTATCCCGACAACTGGCTTTGTGTCCAATTCGCCTTTCTGTTTTGCCCGCTTGAACCGTTTCAGGATGTCAGTTGCAATGATGCTGCCAACAAGGATCTCTTGTGGCGAAGAGCAGTCTGATGTGTCAATGATGACAATGCCTCGCTGTTCGATGGCAGCGGTGATATCCGAGATGGTAGTCTCCCCAGCTTCCAGGTCAAAGATCCCTGTGCACATGATCTTGTTGTTGACAAACCGCAGGTCAAAGAGGGAAAGCAGGACCCTTTTGACGACGGCGAGTGTTCCTTCATGGAAGGCAACGTCAAGCTTTCGTTCTTCAATGATGGATTCTACCCATCCATTGCCATACTTTCGGTAATATGCGGCGAGGGCTTGATGTTGGGCGTCGCTGAGGGATACTACTCCATTGAGGTGTTCTGGCCGTACCGTGCGAAGGTTGATCTTGAGCGTTTTTGTCCCGGGCGGTGCATGGGAAGGAGTGTAATACACGGTTCTATCCCTCCGGGGATGATCCTTTAGCCCGTTTCCAGACCGTCCATAGTACTCATCATGGGGGTCGAGGACAAGCATTCCGCAGTAATCATCTGAGAGGCTGTTCCACAGCATTGTCTTGACAACATTGCTCTTTCCTCTTCCTGTCGTGGCTGGGATCAGGATATGGTGCTTGATTATTTCTTTCCCGTCAAGAAAGATGTCAACATCGACTGTTTTTGACCCGGAGCGAAGCTTTCCTAGGGCAAGGGCATGCCTCGGTTTCGTGAGAAAAGTGATATCTTCTTTCCTAATAGCCCTAACTGGTGAGAAAATTGCCGGGAGGGTCTTGCTTGTAGTAGCGGTAATCCCAGAGATCTCAAGGAGGTTTTTTGTCCTGGCAAGAGTGTAGTATCTGAGCTTTTCATCAAAGAATTCGATGTCCGCATTGTCCTCGAGGACGATTCCTGACATGAGTTCAAGGTGTTGCTGGCTGATCTGGCTACCATACAGCAGGTCGAATACTTGGAGGAGTGTTCCTGGCTCGGCAAAGAGGAGCTCCCCAATCTCCAGCCTTTCTCCTGCCTTTTGGCGGATGAGAATATTTCCCAGTTCTCCTGATATCACAAGCCCCTTTGTCATGTCTTTTATCTGGACCGGGCGATTTTTAACCATTTAGCTCTTGAATCATAACATTTATTAACGATGTTTCCAATAGGGTATCAATGGTCACAAAATCTGAGGTAAAGGCTGCATTAAAGAAGGCAAAGGCAGTGGAAAAGCACCATATCATTTCTGATAGGGAGCTGGCAGATCAGCAAAAAGAGTTGGTAGAGGAAGTAAAGCTATTGAATGCTATGACCACTGACAGGATGGTTAAGGCAAAGAGTGTTCTAAGGAAAAAATCATCAAGAAAACCCAGATCCCTTGTCAAGAAGAAAGTGAAGGCCGGACAATGAGCAGGACAATTGATACGAATTTTTGTTTCTGGTGCGCAGCAAAAGTGAAGGATGACCATTGCACAAGGTGCAAACGGCTCCAGCCCCAGGCGCACCGAAAACCAAATGATCTGGCTGATCCTGCATACGAAGAGGTCATGAAAGAATATGCCGTCGTGTTCTTGGTAGTTGTTCTCCTTATATGGCTGTTTGTGCTTATCGCAAAATTTCTATTATATCTCTTGAACACGTAAAGGGGCTTTGTTCTGGAAATCCGGAGAAAATGTCACCATCGCCTTATCCTGGAAAAGATAAAAAAAAGAGAAAAAAGGAAGATTTACCTTCCTCTTGCCATCTTGGCGCGTGAAACATCGCCTTGTTTATCAACAAAATACAGGTATCCTGATTCCTTCTTGACACCAGCTTTGGCAACTTTTTCCTTTTTGGATTTGCCTTTCTTTCTTCCTGCTCGTGCCATGACTGCTCTGGAAATGTCACCTTGCTTGTCGACGAAGTACAGATAGCCTGCTTGTTTCTTTACACCAACTTTTGCTACTTTTTGTGCCATTATCTTTCTCCTCCTTTTTTTGAAGAATGATTTAACAGTCTTAGAGATGCACTCCTTTATATATTTTTCGTCTAAGAAGTGGATTTTCCCGTCGGAAGAGCAGTTTCGGTTGCGATCAGCCGGAGTATCTCTTCCTCGGAGATGGCACACCCGTTGAGCTTGAGGCCCCACAGGAATGCTTCTATGAGGGTGGACCTGGGATAATCCCCAAGGAAAGGGTCCAAAAGCCCTTTCTCATAAGCGATGAGGGCAAGCTCCGTTGACCGGATGATCTTGACGTCTTTTGTTTGGGAGCGGAAAGATCCGAGGGCTGCTTGGTCGAGCTTCACTGTCGTATGCAGTTTTTTTGACATGTGCAGGGCAAGGGCAGCTGGGTCTTCCACAAGGAGTCTTGTCGTTCGTTCATCGACGACAAGCGCTTCACCCTTCAGGATGATTGTGGCGGCGAGAGCCTCGATCTCTCCGAGTGATACGATCTGCATGGGATGGTGGTGAGCAAGGCAGCTTGCATTCGCTTTTGAGAGCAGGTCTTGGGTGAGGGGGCCTAATTGTTCATTTTTATAGACAGTGATTGTCCCCTCCTTGATCACTTTGAGTACTTGGAGCGCTTCGAATTTGAACCGTTTGGTCTGCATGGGGTGTTCCACGAGCTCCTGGTGGACTGCCTCGGTGATGATAAACTCTCCTCCAAACCGGGTCTTGAGATCTTTAAGGGAAAAAAGGAGGTTGTTCATCGCAAAGCTGATGATAGATCCTGTATCGAAGACAAGGTATTTCATTGGAACATCCTCCGGGCATTTTCCAGGCGCTCGGAAAAGGAGACCCTATCAGGGATGAGGTCCCTTGGAATGTTGCTGCCGACATAGCTTCGAAGTTCCCATTGGGAGATGCCAAGCAGGCTTGCTGCCTGGGCAATGGAAATGCCATGGTCGAAGATTTTGTATCCCTTCTGGATCTGGGCGCTTTTGATGACTTCATCAATATACAGCCGTATTTTCTTGTCGATGTTGGAAAGGTATTGTATTGCGGTATTAGTTGCCCGGTGGAATTCTTCATGCCTTCCCTGCTTGAGCATTGCCCTGATATTTTTCAGGTGATCTGCTATTTTTGGGCAGTCTTTTCCCCGAAGCTTTAGTTTGTAGAGTGCATAGATGACGATGGCAATCTTGACACTGCCAGAGTCCTGATAGATCGACGCGTTATGGATGGTGTGGTTGGACAATTCTTTTAGCCGTTCTGCATCGACAGGAGTCCTTCGGAGGAGCGGGAGGAGATTGTCGATGACGGTGATAATATCCCTCTTGACTCTCTCTTCCATGCCTTTCCAGGGATTTCAATGTATAAAAGTGTTGTGGGAAACCCAATAACAAACCCAATAACAAAGAGAAAAAATTAAGTAAGGGAGACTAGTCCCATCCCTGTTGAGATTTGGCTGGCCGTGGCAGGATATTGGTAACTGACAAATGTAAGGTTTTTAAGAGGTGTTTGGCGGGCATCATTTTCCATAGATCCTCTTATTTTTTATTCTCTTTCATAGTGATGATAAACAGAAAACTATATAAATCGCTTCTCTACCTGTTGAAGCAGATGGTGGAAAGGCTATGATCAATATCATAAAGAGGTTTATCAACAAGGTTCTCAAGAACATTTTCAAAAAGAAGTCCCACGTCAAGCTTGGTCTGTATGGCCCGCCAAACGCTGGAAAGACGACGATGGCAAACAGGATCTGCAAGGACTGGCTAGGTGAAGAGATGGGTACAGTTTCCAATGTTGCCCACGAGACAAGGGAGATTACCATCAAGGAGCAGATAAACATCAAGAACAATGGGAAGGAGATAACCTTCAGCCTTGTTGACACTCCCGGCATTGCAACAAAGATTGATTATGAGGAGTTCATGAAGGCAGGGATGAAGGAAGATACTGCCAAAAAGAGGGCAAAAGAGGCGACAAAAGGCGTCATTGATGCCATTAAATGGCTCGATGACATGGACGCAGTCATCGTTGTCCTCGATGCAACAGCTGATCCGTATACCCAGGTAAACATCACCATCATCGGCAATCTTGCAGCAAGAGAGATTCCAGTGATGATCGTTGCAAACAAGATAGATCTCAAGAAGGCAAACATCAAGAAGATCGAGGCTGCCTTCCCCCAGTATCCGGTCGTTGGCGTCTCTGCCAAGTACGGGAAGCACATTGACGATTTTTATGAAGCCCTATTTTCATTGGTCGGCTAAAAGAGGTGTGAAATGTTAACATTGGAAGTGATTCCCTATCAGGAAATAGAACATTTGTCCTCTGTGGGAAGGATCAGGAAGCTCCTAAACTCTGCAAAAGAAGACAAGATTGTCCTTCTCCAGGGAAGGCTCAAGAAGGAGGAAGAGGCGGAGCTGATCCGGGCGACGATGGAAGAGATCAATGATGAGTTCAAGGGAATTGAGCTGGCGGTCATCGACCCGGGAAATGAGAATGTTGCAGGATTGCAAAAATTCACGAAGGTGATCTATGATAAGATCCTGGGCGACAGGACAGGACTCACGGTCATTGGCCCTGCGAGCATTATCAAGCAGGTAAAGAAGGATCCAAAAAAGATCCAGCTGCTCATGCAGGAAGGGAACAATAAAAAGAGGGTCAAGAAGAAAAGATAATGCCTCATCAATGCGTCAGATGCAACACCTTGTATGAAGACGGTGCAAAAGAGATTCTTTCGGGCTGCTCCTCTTGCGGGGGAAAGCTTTTTTTCTTCATCAAGAAATCCAAGCTCGAGCAATTGAAGAGGGAGGTTCCAGAATTATCAGAGACGCAAAAAGAAGAGATTGAAAAAGACATCAAGGAGCTGATGGGTGTAGATGCCCTAACCGAGCCCGTTGTCTTGGACTTTGAGTCTATCCGTGTCATCACACCGGGAAAATATGAGATTGACCTGGTGAATGTATTCAAGAATGATGCTTTGATCTTTAAGCTCGAAGAAGGAAAATATATGATTGATCTTCCTGAATCCTTTAAAAAGATGAAGAAATAAGGTAAGAAATAAAGTAAGAAATAAAGTAGATGAAAAGATTGTTCAGTGCTTTGCCATGATTTCTATGATATCCAGGTTTTTGAGCACGTGGTCCTTGCCGGTGGGAAGCTTTGTTCGAACATCGATCGCCTTGATGAAGTTTTCTCCAAAGTCTGTATGGAGCCGAAAGGCAAAGTCTAGTGCGCTCGTTCCTGGTTTCATCAAGAAACAGTCCGGCAGCACCCGTCCTTCAGAATCTTCTAATTTCGATACTCCCCCGGGGTGGATAGCAACATATCTGAGCAGGGAAAAGACTGCCGCATCAATGATTTGCTGCACCCCTGTCCCATCATTTTTATCCAGTATGTTCTGCTTGATAAAACCAAGAGCATTTTTTTGCTGGATGGTTAATTTTCCTTCATCAACAAGAGAAAACTCTTTTTCTCCGGGAATATAAGTGATAAGCCCGTGCTTTGCTGCTTCTCTTAAGGCAAGCTCTGATTCTGCGCTGCAGGGCATGATCATCATCTCAGGAAATCTCTTCTTCAACCGCTCAAGGTTTTCCCAGGCAATTGGAATATCTATCTTGTTTGCGGCAATAATCATTGGTTTTGTTTTTTTCCGAAGCAGCCGTGCGAATGCAAGTAAGTCTTGCTCCGTCCACATTTTGAGGTGTTTTTCCTCAAGGCCGGCTTCTTTCAGCGAATCCTTGATGATATCCTCTGTTGCGTGCAGACCGGAGAATTGTTTGGTGAGCGCAACGACGATCTGGCTTCTTTCCTGCGTCACTTGACGGGAAAAGCGCCCCCAGGGCTTCTCGAGTATCTTGAGATACCACATGTCAAGTTCTGTTTCAAGAAACAAGATATCTTCTGCTGGGTCATAGCCTCCTGGATTTATTGGCTCTCCTTTCTCATTTGTCGAGCCTGAGCAATCGATGACATGGATGAGGGCGTCTGCCTGGTTGAGGTCATTGAGGAACTCTAGTCCCATCCCTTTCCCTTCATGTGCCCCTGGGACAAGGCCGGCAACATCAATGACTTGCACTGGGACAAATCGGTGTTCCCCAAGGATAAAGCCTTCACGGGGGTTTGCCTGCTTGCCAAATTCTCTTGCGGCATCTTTGATTTTGACATATCCAATACCTGAATTTGGCTTGATTGTTGCAAAGGGGTAATTCGCGATCTCCACTTCAGCGAGTGTCAATGCTTTAAAGAATGTTGACTTGCCCACATTCGCTTTCCCTACAATGCCAATCTGCATGCTAAAGAAGAAAAATGCGGGTTATAAAAAAGTGCCTATTTTTTTTTCGCTGTCTCGATGCCAAGGATGAAGAGGGCAGCGATAATAACAATGGTTCCAAGGATTGGTCTTGTAAGGGGGGAAGAGAAGGTTTGAGAGACGATGTTTCCAGTCAATGACGGTTGACCGACTACAATAACAAGGATCCCTGCAAAGAACAGGAGATACACAAGGGAGTGGCGTATCTGGGAGTCTTCCATGTAGCCATCATATCTCTTCGAATATAAAAATGTTGTTGGGAAACGGACTCTGTAGAAAATAAGTGCCTTTCTGCGAAACTCTTTCGGTTAATCAGCAAGTGCGTTGTGGGGGGTTGCCCCCTTCGGGGACACAGCACCTTCAATAAATGGTCGAGAGTTGAGCCGGCACATGTCGAGCAGTGCGAGACTTTCTACAGAGCCTGGGAAACGTTTAAATATGCTGTCCTGTCCCTCTCCAGATAAAGCCCGGTAGTGTAGCGGCCAATCATCTCTGACTTTGGATCAGAGGACCCAGGTTCGAATCCTGGCCGGGCTATTTTATTTATGAAACATTCCCTGACAGGCTCAAAAATCTCTGATTCTTGTTTGCCTGGCCGGGCTATCTCTTATATTATACCCCTATATCATACCCATTAAAATCTATACCTCAGATTAAACAAAACGTTTTAAACAATTGTTCCTTTATCTATAAATCATGGGGCGGAATAGTGTGAGTATCATTGTTCTATGTATTCTATTGGCACTTTCAGTGGCAGCTGTTTCATTGACCTCAGAACAGAAGGCTTGCTACAATTCTTGCCGGTTCGAGAAGGCAGCTGGCCTCAGGCAGTGCTCAAGCGATCGTGTTGATGTCAGGCAGGCATGCAAGGATGATTATGATGATTGCAGGGATGCGTCCGTTCTGGTAGAACAGGAATGCAAGAGTGCCTGCGATAAAGACCGGTCATGCATCGCTTCTTGCAGGTGGGAAAAAAATGATGTGATCAAATCTTGCAGGATCCAGTATACTGGCTGCTCGAGAACAGTTTCTCTTGATTATGGCGAGTGTAGAAAAAATGTTGTCTCCTCAGCAGGAAGCTGCCAAGATGCATGTTTGATTGCCCCTCCGGCTGTCGGATCAGGGGATAATAACTCTACTGGAAATACATCAGAACCTCCTTGTGTGCAGGAGGGTGGGGTGAGATATGGTGACCTGGTCTGTTGCGAAGGGTTATCAACTGTGGGAATCGCAGTAATAGAGAACGGAATGTGTGGTATTATCACTCCAGATGCTCTTTGTGCACAGTGCGGAAATGGAGTTTGTGGCCCTGGGGAGAATGGATGCAATTGTGTTGCTGATTGTGAGCCGATTCTACCCCCTCCCATTGGCGAGATCATAATCCCCTGATTAAATCCCTTATTAATTAAATCCCTTATATTATAATCCTATTGAAATTATGACCCTATTGAAAGAAAATAAAAGTCCATAAAAAAGAATCTCTTCCCTATAATGGGTTATAATGCGCCTGCTAACTTAATCATCTTCTTGAACACATTAGAGAATGCATTTGCCCGTGATTGGATCATGCTCACGGTAATATTTGTTTCACTGGTAAACCTCATCACTTCCTTTTCTGCATGTTGGACAATCTCTTGGGGTTTCATGCCTGATAGTGCAGTGATGAGGATGGCAAGATATCCCCTGACAATAAGGGAATCTGCCCTCCCTTCATAGATAATGTTTCCATGGCGATCGAGATGGGCGATGATATGCACTTCCGACACGCATCCACTCACTCTATTATCATCAGAGCAGAGCTCTTCTGGCAATTGTGAGAGCCCTTTTCCTATCTCGATGAGTTCCCCGAGCATTTCCCTTGGTTCTAGTCCGATAAGGGCTTCTTGCATTTCTTTTAGGTAAGAGAGAGCCATCTGGAGAGGGGGGTAATAATGCTATTTAAAGGTTAGTGGTGTTAGGGCTCTGTAGAAAATAAGTGCTTTTCTGCGAAACTCAAACTCCAGAGTGAGGCAAGTGCGTCGCGAGGGGTAGCTCCATACGGGAACGCAGCACCTTCGGGAAAGAATCTGGAGTTGAGACAGCACAAGTCGAACGAAGCGAGACTTGTCTACAGAGCCTGGTGTCAGAAAAAGTGGTCTTTGAGTTGCTGTTTGGTCATGACTGAGAACTTTTTCATTAGCACATCTCTTCATTAGCATATCCTGTTGATGTCCTTTTGGAGGTCTTCTAGGTCGCTCAATATATCTTCTTCCTTATCAAGATCATTCTCTGATTCGTCAAGGTCATCTTCTGCGTTTTGAAGTGCCCGCTCGGCTTCGTTTGCTCTAGCGCTATCCCCCTGATCCTGGGCCTGTTGGAGCATTTGCCTTGCCGCATCAACTGCATTCCTGTCTCTGCTGCGCCTATCCCTTGCATCATCGACCTGGTTTTCTTGGTCCCGAATATCATCTTTTACCCGCCGGCTGACAAGGTCGCATTCTTCCTTATTTAAGGATGAAAGGTCAATGCCAAAAAGGTTTATCCGTCGAAGATCGATGAGCCGGTCATTTGTGGAGTACCCAGAGCTGAGGGTATCACTAGTTTCTGGCTCATTTCCATTAAAGGCAACCGTTTCACCGGTTGATGCTGGTGGTTCTGGCTCAGTATCTGGCATATCAACGGCAACGCTGTTTTGTTGAGCCGCCTGGATAAGGAGGAGCTGTGTCAGCAAGTCCTGATTCGTGGGCGTTGTTGGAGAAGACTCTTCTGGCACCCCTAAAAGGAGGATCACGCCAAGAGTTCCAGCAACAACTATGATGATGATGCCAATGACTAAAGCAGATACCAGGAGTGATTTGTTTTTCATTATGGCCTCAAAGAGGAGAGATGATCCGGGAATTTAAAAATCTTTCGATTTATTAACTATTTTTCAGTAGTTAAATTTACGGCTAAACCGCACCCATGAAGAGAGATTCTCTGCAACAATGCCTTTCTTGCCAAGGAGCCTGATATAAGTATACACTCCTTTGCTCAGGTTCTTCCCAAAAAAGTAATCATAGAAAATGTATCCTTCCACGTCCTTCCCACTGAACGCAGACTGGAAGGAATATATCTTGTTGCCAAAGAGAAGTATGATGCCCGCATCCTCTGGGCAGACAGGATGATCACCCAAGTCTGGGATAGTGCCCTTGTGCGCATGGTCCAGGAACTCTCGATAATGCATCGTCCCGCACATAATCCCTTGCCCTTTTACAATGACTCTGATCAATGACATGCTATCATGGTCAGAAATTGATCGTTATATATTCATGGAGTCGCGACGTGGACGACATTTTACCAATCTCCAAGCCGTCGTTGCTTGCGGTCGAATTCCTCATGGTATTTTGGAGGAGAAACTGCCCGATATTCAAATCCCCAGTCGGTGAGCATCTGCTCTGCGTTGCTGGTGATGTTCGGGGCGGCAACAATCCCCCTGACAGTGTCAATCCCTTTGCTTTTCTTGATTTTTTCAACATAGCGCCTCAGCTGCTGCACAGCAGAGAGGTCTGCCCGGTACCGCTTGCATTCCACAACGACAAGGTTGCCTTTGTTGTCAAACCCAAGGACGTCAATAAACCCATGCTTTGTTTGTTCTTCCCGGCTGACGGGAAAGAAATCCAGCCCGATCAGTTCTGGATTGGCATAGATCATGTCCGACATGTCTTTTTCGCTCCCTCTGATGATGATACGCTGGCCGTCCTGGAGGGGATGGGAAGAAAGAAAGAGCATCTTTTTGATGGCAACCTCCATAAAATCTTTGTTTGCTGCATGGGCAGAAGAGATGATGATCATCTCTTTGTCTCTTATGATGTTATGCATCGAATTCTCTCTCATGTAATTGACAGGTGCATTCCCCGCATCCTGATGGACGAGGAATGTCTTATCTGGCTTTATCACACATAACCGATCACCGAACTCAAGGAAGCTCTCCGCCCTCCCTGAATACTTGACAGAGCAGTGTGCTCCGAAGACGACAAGGTTATTCTTCGCTAAGCCTTCCTTCAGCTCGATGATCTGCTGCTCAATTGGCATACAAGGTGTCCGCCGTTTGTCCTATTTAAGGATTGTTCTGCTGGCTCACAAGCAACAGATAATTAATACTATTATAGAGTGGTGACTAAAACAAAAGATTTAAGTAAGAAGGTATCTTTATAGCTGGATATTGTTAAAGGGAGAATAAGATGAGATGGATAGTTTTCGTGATTATCATGGTGTTCCTCAGCGCGTGCCAAGAGCAGGCAAAGCCCGAATTGACTATTCCCAACGGCACGTACTTTTATATCGTTGATAATGTCCCAGCAAAACCTATAGGTCAAGAAACTGTCAAGATTGTCTTCCAAGGTGAACGTTTTGATCCAGATGTTGTTCATGTTCCTCTCGGCAGTGATGTTCTATTTGAGATAACAGCTGTTGATGATGCAAGGAGTCTTCGTTGTGAGCAAAAGCTAAACCAGTTCCATGACGAGGAAAGAAGCCTGGTCTGGACAACAATGCCGTGCACGAGGGGGAATTGGCCTCTGTTCATTCTTGAAGGATATGGAAAGGAAGCGCCTCTCATTGAAGGGAGCTCAGGTTTCCTCCGATTCACTGCTGATAAGGAAGGGCTTTTTCCGTTTCGCCTCAGCTCAGGATCAAGAGCAAGCGGGATCTTGATTGTTGAATAAAAATCTCCTGCCAAAACATTTATATATGCACTTTTTTCTTCTTGATGTATGGCTGTTTCCCAAAAGGTTGGCATCTGTCTGTTAATCGCTCTCCTCCTGGCACTACCATTCATTCTCGCAGCGACAAGGACCATTGTCATCACGAACAATAAGATGGACGGTTCAAAAGAGATTACTGTCCCGCAAGGCACAGTGATCCGTTGGGAGGTCAGTGGGGAACGTTATTCTCATGTCATCTATGCCCACTTTCGCCAATTCCGCTCAGGAAGATTGTATCCAGGAGATTCCTTCGAATGGGTAGCAAATGAGACTGGCAAGGTGACCTGGGCTGATCTCTATGCTCCTGATAATCTCCGGGGAACAATCTTTGTCACAAATGAGACCGTGATTGAAGAAGATGAGGAAGCCCTGCCGGTAGTCTCTGCCCCAGCGTCAGATACTGAAATGCTGGATCATGCAGAAAAGCTTGCAGGTGCGCTAAAGGAAGCCCTTGATGAGAAAGAGGCAGATCTCGAGGCAAAAGATGTCAAGAAGCTGCGCACCCAGATATTGATCCTTGAGGAATTATTGAAGGAAAAGTCAACATATGCTGATGATATCAGGATCCGGGCAGAAAAGCTCCCAGATGAGGTGAAGGCAATCTCTGTCGACTTGTATAACCTGATGCAGCAAAAGATGGGTATTGAAGAGCCAGTTGAGACAGAACCAACCCCCTCACCAGCATCGGATGATGATTCTGCGAATACTACTAGTGAGGAGGGCGCGGCAAATGATACTGGATCGTTGGCCCCCCTGCCTCCTGATGAAAATGCAGCATCATCTGATTGGATCTACATCATTGCAATTGCAGTTCTGGTCCTCCTTATCACCCTAATGGTTTTTCGCTTCAAGAAAGTCTCTTCAGGCCCATTGCTCAAAGAGACGCATGATGATGAGCAGTTTGTAGCAAAACTCAGGGATGTGACCAGCAAGGAAGACAAGGCCGAAAAACCAGTAATTGAAGAAAAGATAGTGGAGAAGGAAAAGAAGCCGTTCTTCTCTTTCCTGAAGAAAAAAGAGCATAGTGAGGAAGAGCCGCAGGTCCAGGTAAAGACGGTAGATGTTTCCCATGACCTGGGAAGGGCCCAGGACGAGATAAATCTCAAGCACCTGATGAAATCATCAGGCCAGGAATTCCATGAGATGGCAAAGACCCTTGTTGATAAGATGGGCTACCACATAAAACGGGCTGATCTCGAGGGAATTTACACAATCATCTCTGCTGATAAAGATGGCAAAGAATTCCGTATTCTTGGAAGGCCGGCAGAGAACGCTATCGATAAGGCAGATGTGCAAAAGCTCGTATCAGCAAAGAAAGAGCAGGAGACTCCAGTGATCATATCTCCCACGCGTCTGAAGAAAGATGCATTAGACCTGGCGCAAAAAGAGCATGTCGAGCTTTGGGTGGAGCATGAGCTTCAGGATCTCATCGACAAATATTACTACATCTTCAAGTTATGAACTCCAAATCCTCCCTTGGGATCGTGCTCTCAAGACTTGCTGGTTTTGAGGAGCAAAGCATCGAGTTAGAGCAATACCAGACTCCATCAGAGCTGGCAGCAGACCTCTTATGGTTTGCGTATCTGCAGGGTGATATCAAAGGGAGGGTGATCCTTGATGCTGGATGTGGGCCTGGCATCTTTGGGGTAGGAGCCCTCCTTCTTGGGGCAAAAAAGGTCATTTTTGTTGATAAAGACAAGAAAGCATTAGCACTCGTTCAAAAGAATCTTGCGATGCATCGTCTGAAAGGAGATGTTATTGAGGCTGATATTGCTGATATTACTGGTGTTGATCAGCAGGTGGATAGTGTCCTGATGAACCCCCCATTTGGGACAAAACAAAAGCATCATGATAAGCTTTTCCTTGAAAAGGCAACAGCATTCGCTCCAGTCATCTATACGATCCATAAGTCAAATACAAGATCATTTATTGAGGCATTTTGCAGGGATGTCCATTATACCATAACAAACTCCTGGAATGCAGATTTCCCGATAAAGAAAGTGCATGAGTTCCATAAAAAGCCAAAGGTTGTGGTAGAAGTGAGGGTGTATCGCTTGGAAAGAGCCACATGAGAAAAACAGGGTTTACCGCTTCCCAATACCACCCCTGGTGAGAGCGCACCAAAACCTTTTTAAATCAGCTGAGAACAATTCTTGATGGAATGAAAGTAATTATTGTTGAAGAGGGAAAAGATCGCCTGGTCTTTCAGATTGAGGGCGAGACCCATACCCTTTGCAACGCTTTGAAAGAGGAGCTGACTGAGGATAAGGATGTCAAGGTCGCAACTTATAGGCAAGAGCACCCTCTCGTCGCGCTCCCAGAATTTCTCGTTGAAACATCCGGTAAGCCTCCAAGAAAAGCGCTCGAAGATGCGGTAAAAAGGCTCAAATCCAAGATCGGCAAGCTGTCTGATTCGGCAAAGAAAGGTTTGAAGTGATTCTAAAGTGATTCTATACTCTGATAATAGAATGCGGCTCTGAAGAAAATATCGCTCTCGCGGGTGAGCATCAGCTTCGGTTCCTTCAGATATCTTTTATATGTGGGTCCTTCCCGAAGGGCTCGCCCCCTTCCACAATCTGCTACTTTTTCAGATTGAACCTCAGGGAATGATGCTCTCCACTATTTTCTTCAGAGCCAGTAGTATGCATTAACTTTATATATACTTTATATGCTCTTTTTATTAAGGTGCTCATATGGTTGAACTCGATGATGCTTCTCAGCTAATAAAGCTAGCTCGTCTTTCTATCACTGCCCGCCTGGAAGGAAAAGTGCTAAAGATTGATGACGTGGTAAAAGAGCATTTCGTCGAGGAGAGGGGCGTCTTTGTCACGCTCAAGAAAGATAATCAGCTCCGAGGCTGCATCGGGTTTCCAGAGCCAGTCATGCCTCTTTGGGAGGCTGTCCATGACGCGGCGCTGGCAGCTGCTTTTCAGGATCCAAGATTCCCAAGACTCCAAAGGGATGAAGCGCAGGAGATCACTATTGAGCTCTCTATCCTCACCCTCCCAAAGCGGATCAAGATTCGCGATGCCGAAGAATACTTCACAAAGATTAAGATTGGGCGTGATGGATTAATCCTTCGTGCCGGCGTCTTTTCAGGGCTTCTTCTCCCTCAAGTCCCAACCGAGTATGGGTGGAATGTCGAGGCGTTCCTAAGGCATCTGTGCTTGAAGGCAAACCTTCCGATGGATGCATGGAAGAATCCGAATTATGAGATGTTCTCATTCCAGGCTGAGGTATTCGCTGAACATGAGCCTGGAGGAAAGGTGGATGAGGTAAAAACATAATTTTTTATTCTCTGAGCGCTTTTTTTTCTCTATGGATGAAGATGATATCTTAGCCCAGGCAGAGGAGATAGATGCTGAGATAGAAAAAGAGGAGAAAAAGCCTTTTCCCCTGGCAGTAAAATTGATCATCGCATTATTCTTCCTCTTGATCATTGTCTCTTGGGTAATTCCTCACTATGCTATCCCGTATCGTCCAAGACCAACATTCATCCCTTCTGTGGCTGAGGTTCTTCCAGCAAACCTTTTGATGCCAAACAATCCAAATTCTCAGGTGTTCTCAGACTATTTTCTTGCCTTCGATCCAACAATAAAACAGGTTGCAACATCGATCGCAGCAAGGTCAGGCTGCGGTCCAGACAGGGTATGCCAGGCTGAAGCTCTCTATCTCTTTGTGAGGGATAATTTCCAGTATGTTGCAGACCCGATCGGCAAGGACTATTATGAGTACCCTCAGGAATTCATGAATAGTGGTGGTGGGGATTGTGAGTCTGGTGTAATCCTGCTTATCTCCTTAGAGAGGGCAATTGGCATTCAGGCAGAGCCTGTTTTCATCCCAAACCATGTCTTTGTCCGCTTGTTATTGCCAGAAGCACAAAGGAGCATCCGTAGGGATGGTGATAATGTCTATGTGGATTGGACCTGTTCTTCATGCGAGTTTGGTGAAGTGCCAAAAGATGATCTGCTCAAGATGGGAAAATAATTTTTATATAAGCTGTCATTCTTTATGTTTTATGGATGAAGTGGTGGTTGGAAATTGGTATACATTTCAGGAATTCTTTGGTAATGAGGAGCTCAGAAGAATTGATGCTATCCGAAGATCTCATGAGGAACGGATTGCAGGTTTATCCAAACGAGTGATGGTATCGCCAGAAATCAGCGCAAGATATCAGATTCGCGGTGCATCCATATATCTTGACCTGGATAGGGAGTCGATAAACCTTAATAATATGTATGAGACTACTGAACAAGTGCCTATTGATTACCTTGGAGGCCAGCCTGAAAGGTCTGATGTCCGGCAGGGTCCTGGGTTGAGAAATTTTGGCTTTACCGCAAAGTTTGGTCAGCTTTACCTCTGGGTTCGTCCTGTTACAAAAGATATGGTTGTGGATGTTACTGTTCCTGAGGTAACTGAGGACGGAGTCTTTTTGTACAACGCATGGGTTCAGGACAAAAAGGAGAAGTATTTCTCTTATGGTGGGGTGTGTCTCGAAGGAAGCCTTGCTGGGTTTTACAGGTGGAGGATGGACCTTATTGGCCATCGAAGAGAACTCTACTTATCACTTGATGGAGAAAATATTGCTGGCCTCAAACTATGCTTTACTCGGCTGGCTCAAAGAGAACCATAAGTCCTCTTCAGAAGCAGGCAATCATCCTCAATATTTGGCGATTCGCAGATGATAATGCCCTCACAGGAAAATTCTTTTAACGCCTCTAACAATTCCCTATATTTAAAGTCTGAATCATCAAGCAAGAGATGGTTTCGCTCTCCCTTCTCACCATATTCAATACCTGAAACATGGCAGTGCATGTTCTTGAGCGATTCCTTCCCAAGTCCTTTTTCCATCTCTTCGAGCATCCTTGAGAATTCTTGCTTGCTGTTCCATTTCCCGTTTGTCCTGGCATGCTGGTGTGCAAAGTCGATGCACGGCAGCACTTGTTCTACTTCCTGCGAGATCTTGATGAGCTCTGGAAGTTCGCCCCACTGTGTTCCTTTGCCAGTAAGCTCTGGCCGAATGAAGATAGTATTCCCTTCATCCTGCAATGTTTTGGTAATCTCTGTTAGCGCAGATTTGATCTGATCATACACCTGTTCTTTTGTCTGCTTCATGTAGAATCCTGCATGGAATGTCATGCTCGATGCCCCGCAAGCAAATGCAGCTCTTGCAGCCTTCAGTACCCTCTCTTTTGATGCAGCAATTTTCTCCTTTTCAAGGCTTGACAGGTTGATATAATACTGGCCATGGCAGGTGAGCATGATGCCGGATTCTTCTTTCTTCTGTTTGACCTCTGGTGCTTTTTCAGACGAGATATTCACAGAATGCACAAATTCCAGTTCCATCCCGTCAAGCCCAAGCTCTTTGACTCTGGCAATGCCATTGAGTGTCGTTTTATTTTCTGTAGATAGTGGTATTCCAGCAGTCCCGAATCTCATGGAAACTGCCTCTTGTATTGTTCCGCAACCGCTCTTGCAACATTGCCCGCCACTTTCTTATTGAGCGCATCAGGAATTACATGGTCTTTCGTCGGATTTTCCAAACAAGACGCGAGGGCATGTGCTGCTGCAACATGCATCTCTTTTGTGATCCTTTTTGCCCGGACATCAAGCGCTCCCCGAAAGACGCCTGGAAATGCCAGGACATTGTTGATCTGGTTTGGATAATCGCTCCTTCCCGTGCCAACGATCGCAGCACCGGCGCCAAGAGCTGCATCAGGGAGGATTTCTGGGTCAGGATTTGCCATCGCAAAGATGATTGGATCTTTTCCCATCTTTTTGATCCATTCTGGCGAAAGGGCATCTTTTACGCTCACGCCGATGAACACATCAGCCCCTTGTAAAGCATCAGCAAGGCTCCCTCTCACCTTTTTGTGGTTTGTCATCACTGCAAGCCGTTTTTTATAGTCATTTAGGTCTCCTCGTCCTTCATAGATGACCCCTTTTGAATCGACCATGATCACTTCTCGAACAGAAGTGCAGATGCTTTTGCCAAGCCCGACGCAATTGAGCAGATTCGCTATTGTAAAGCCGGCAGCTCCCGCGCCAGAGATGACGACCTTAATGTCAGATATACTTTTTCCAACGACTTTTAATGCATTGATTAGGCCGGCGAGGACAACAATCGCCGTTCCATGCTGGTCGTCATGGAAGACCGGGATGCCAATATCCTCTAATCTTTCTTCAATTATGAATGCTCGAGGGGCAGAGATGTCTTCGAGATTGATGCCGCCAAAGCCAGGAGCAATATTCTTGACGATCGTGATGATCTCTTCAACATTTTGTGTGGCAAGGACGATTGGATACGCATCAACGCCGCCAAATTCCTTGAAGAGGATCGCTTTGCCTTCCATGACAGGAAGGGCCGCTTCCGGACCGATATTGCCAAGGCCAAGGACAGCAGAGCCATCAGAGACAACCGCCACACTATTTGCCTTGCAGGTGAGGTCATATGCTTTTGTCTTGTCTTTGGCAATCTCCCGGCAGACAGCAGCAACACCTGGGGTGTATGCGGTAGAAAGGTCCTCTTTTGTGGCAAGGGCAACTTTTGAGGTAACAGAAATCTTTCCTTTGTATTTTGCGCTCTGTTCTATTGCTTTTTGGGCGAATTGCATGATGTTGGAAGGAAGGTGATTGTTTAAATAGTTTTATGTTAAACAATCAAAATGTTCATAAACATGTTCTTATTTTCCCGCTTATGCCATTACTTGATATCCATGCACATCTAGATGACGAGCAGTTCAAGCCTGATTTAGATGAGGTTCTCCAGCGGGCAAGAGATGCGGGGGTCACAACAATCATCACCAATGGTCTGGATATCCAAACTAACCGTTCAGTCCTCTTGTTGGCAAAGAAATATCACCTCATAAAGCCAGCCCTCGGCTTGTATCCTGATGAAGCAATCAGACTCGTTCCCTCCCAGCTGTATGAAGAGATTGATTTCATTGAAAAGAACAAGAACAAAATCATCGCGATAGGCGAGGTTGGCCTCGATGGCAAGCACCACAAAGACCGATTGGATGAGCAAAAGGAAGCCTTCAGCTTGATGATCGACCTCGCGATGAGAATCAACAAGCCTTTGATCGTCCACTCCCGCCAGGCAGAGCAAGAATGCATTGACTTGCTGACAAAGAAAGCGCCAAAAAAAGTTGTCTTCCACTGCTTTGGAGGATCATTAGAGCAGGCAAAGGATATCAAGCGCAAAGGATGGTATTTCTCCATTCCTCCAATAATCCTCAGGAATCAGTCCTTCCAGGATTTAGTCCAGCTCGCCGGACCAGACCGTCTGCTCACAGAAACAGACTCTCCTTATCTTTCATCAGTAAAGGGCAAGAGAAACGAGCCAGCAGAGATCCCGCTCGTGATAAAAAAGATTGCTGAATTAGAAGGCTTGAGTGCTGGGGAAGTAGAGAACATCATTTATAAAAATTATTCCACTCTATTTCTCTGACCATTTATTCTTTCTCTAACCATTCATCCCACTCACCATGTAATCTCACAGCGTTGTAGAAAATCTCGCTTTCGCAGGTGAGCATCAGCCTCGGTTCATTGATATTATCTCTTGGTTGCGGGTCCTTCCCGAAGTTCACCAAAAGCAAAGCTTTTGGGTCGCGAAAACTATATTTTCGCAGGTCCAACCCCCTCCCACAGACTTAAATTTCATTTTTAAGAGAATCTCGGAAGATGAAGTTCACCACTATTTTTCTCCAAAGCTCAAATCTCACTAAACATTTATATACTCTGATTGTCAAAGAGCCCTTATGAAAATAACTGTCAATACAAGGGAAGATTCTATTGAGGATATCAATCGGGCAATCTCTTTTCTCCAGGGCATTGTTGATGGGAAAGAGGGAAGGGCAAGACCTGTTCAGCGAGAGGAAGCGCCGCTCGTGAGTTCTTCTGTCTTTTCAGCAAAACCAGAAACACCAAAAAAATCCCACCCAAAAATACCATTTGAAGATGATGAGCTCCCAGAAGACTTATCAAAGCTCATCGTAGAATACTAGCGGTAGGATCTGGCAAATGCATTGGATGCAGCCTTGTTTCTTCGCTCGAGCAATGCTGCATAGTCTGCCGCCTGTTTGTTCGTCTGAAGGCCGAGGGCAATCTTCTTTTTTTCTATCATGCCCATGAGGTTTCCAAGGTATGTCGCTGCATTTCGGGAAATCTCCCCTATCCGTTCATCTTCCACGATCATCCGGTCAAGGAGTCCTGTTAGGTAATTCATGCGCTTTGTGATCACGTCGCAGAGCCGTTGAAGATAAGCATCCCTCTTGCGTCCTGATTCCTCAAGCATGCGAAGCTTATTCAATGTTCGTTCCACATGCTCTTCAGAGAGCCTGAATTCAGGATTGTCTGTTGCTCCCTCAAAAATTTTGTCTAGTGCCTGGATTCCTTGTTCGAGTGACTGCTCTGCAACGCTGATGCCCTGCAAGACTGCTTCAAAGGATTCAACGAGCCTGGCCATGGTAAGGGCTTCAAGAACTATCTCCTTGATCATTGTATCATGTTCCTTATTCTCACGGTGAGCCTTGTCAAGGTCCTGCATGAAATTGCCATACCTGCCGGAGATGATCAAGAATGCATCATGGATGGTCTCCTGTCCCAAAAGTGACTCGTTCGCGTCGCGAAGATCAGTTAGTGTATGTTCCATGCTGGTGAAGAACTCACCCATATGGTCAATTGCCCGATGTATGGCATCAAAATGCCGGTCGATGTCCCTATCATCCTTGGTGATTTCTTTGAGCAGGGTAGAAAGATGCTTCGCTCCTGTTGTAATCATGGCAAATGCATGCTTCATGTGCTTCTGGATATCTTCTGCCGTTTTGAGTTGTTGCTTATGTATCTCGATTGCCCGCTCAAGTTTTGTTTTGATTTCAGGGTTTGCCCCCTTTTCTGCAGAGCTAAGCAGCTTTGTCTTTTCAGCCAGTGCTCGCCTGAGTTCATTTACTGATGCTCTAAAGTCCTTCCATTCTTTTCGCTCGTACCGTTTGAAGATGCCTTCTTCCGCCCGGGCGTCGTGGGTTGTCTCCTTGAGCTCTTTTACGATCCTGATGAGCGCGGCATAGAGCTCTTGCTGGGAATGGTGCTTCTCATGCTCGATACTCATTTCCTTGAGCATGAAATCCAGCAGGTGGCGAACAAACGATTCCATCTCCTCTAATCCAAAATGATCAATATCCCGGCCGTTTGTCAGCATGCCAAGGGTGTCCGCAAGCCGTTTGAGATCCTGCATCGTTGCAATCTCTTCTTGTTCTTCCTTTCCCTGCTCTTGGCAATAGCTCATGATATGCTCTTCAGCAATCTTCACTTCAGCAATGAGTCCAGTTGCCCTGCCTGTGATGCCTTCGAGCACTTCTGCTGCCTGCTCATTTTCCCGGGCAGTCTTTGCCGCCTTAATTGCCCCCCTTTCAGCATCCCGCTCTGCCCTCCCGACCCGTTTTCTTCCGGCCCGTGCTCGTTTTCGTTCTCCCTCTTCCTCAGATATTCCTTCTTTTCTCGCTTGATGGAGCCCTGCATCCAGCCGGTCATGGTACTTCTTGATCCCTTCCATTCCAGCATTTTTTGTTGCCCGGTTTTCTCCTCGAGAGCCCTTTTGCGCCCGATGGGCAAGGTAGATATGCAGGAGATAGAAAAGAAGGACGATGCTGCCAATCCCTGTTGCCCACCTGCCAATATTGGGAATCATGCCTTCTCTTCCCCTTTTGGGTATTTAAAATCTTTTGTCATGAAGAAAGTTAGTAGGTACCAGTGCAACAGCAGCGGCATCACTGACATAATCATTAGCGTAGACGGCCTCAGAAATAAGGCAACAATATTAGCGCAAAACCAGATTTGCTGCCAGTAGTATTATTACCAAATGATAATGTATCGGTTCCAAGACAGTATTCTTGATTTTACCTTTTTTTAAGGCTTTGTAGAAAATCTCGCTACCGCGGGTGAACATCAGCCTCGGTTCATTGAGAATACCTCTTGAGTGCGGGCCCCTCCCGTAAGGTGCACAGAAAGCTTTGCTTTCTGGTCGCGAAAACTATTGTTTTCGCACAACTCCTCCCACAGGTTTAAATTTCACCTTTCAGAGAACCTCGGAAGATGATGCTCACCATTATTTTCTTCAAACCATTTTTTAAGCAACGTTTTTAAATGACCTATGATATTCTCTCTCTATGGAAGAACGACGTATTGGGCCGCCAGCCTGTATCAGGCAGGTTGACGAAGTCACTTGGGAGCTTCCAACGAGCTACAAGGAAGGAATGAGGGTCCCAGGCAGGATCATAGCAACAAAGGAGCTCTTGCAGGCAATGGATACAGGTGTCTTTGACCAGACCGCAAATGTTGCATCTCTTCCCGGTATTGTCAATTATTCTTTTTGCATGCCAGATGGCCACTGGGGGTATGGCTTTCCGATAGGCGGCGTTGCCGCATTCGACAAGAAAGAAGGCATCATCAGCCCTGGGGGTGTTGGGTTTGACATTAACTGTGGCATGAGGTCGATCATGACCCCGCTCACGTATGACGAGATCAAGGGGAAGATGAAAGAGCTCATCAATACTTTGTTCCAGCTCGTCCCGGCAGGTGTTGGGAGGAAGGGATTTGTTGACGTTGGCAGGGATGGGATGCATGAGATCATGGTCCAAGGGGCAAAAAAGGTCATTGATGATGGCTTTGGAAGAAAAGAAGACCTCAAGAGGATAGAAGCCCACGGGTGTATTCCCTGGGCAGATCCGGATGCCGTTTCCACTAAAGCCATTGCAAGAGGCATCAACCAGATTGGCACGCTTGGCTCCGGGAATCATTATCTCGAGATTCAGGTCGCTAAAAAGGAGAACATCCATGACCAAAAAATCGCAAAGGCATTCGGTTTTACCAAAGATAATCAGGTTGAGGTCATGGTGCATTGCGGAAGCAGGGGTTTTGGCCACCAAATCGCATCAGATTATCTTAAGGTGTTTGAGACTGCAATGAAAAAGTATGATTTGTCTGTTCCAGACCCGGAGCTCTCCTGCGCCCCGTTTGAGAGCGAGGAAGGCCAGCAATATTTTAAGGCGATGGCGTGTGCTGCAAACATGGCATTTGCCAACCGCCAGGTCATCACTCATCGTATCAGGGAGGCGTTTGAGAAGGTGTTTGGTCAGACGGAAGGAATCGACCTATTGTATGATGTTTCTCATAATATTGCAAAGCTCGAAAAGTTCAAGGTGGATGGTAAGATCCAGGAATTGGTCGTCCACCGGAAAGGCGCCACCCGGGCATACCCTCCAAACCATCCAGAACTAGACCCCTTATTCAAGAAGACCGGCCAGCCAGTCATTCTTGGTGGGTCGATGGAGACCGGCTCTTATCTTTTGGTCGGCACAGAGGAGGCTATGCAGCACTCTTTTGGCTCCACGGCGCACGGCGCAGGCAGGACGATGAGCAGAGCTCAGGCAAAAAGGGAAGTGAGAGGAGATGAGCTCCAGAAGAATATGGAAAAGAAAGGCATCCTCGTAAAGGCTGTTTCGATGTCGGGCCTCGCAGAAGAGGCTGGTTGCGCATACAAGAATATTGATCTCGTCGTTGATGCACTTGCAAGGTCTGGCATCTCTCAGCCGGTCGTAAAATTATTGCCTGTGGGGAACATTAAAGGATAATGGCATATTCATATGTGTTCAGGGACCATACAGCAGACATTCTCTTTGAAGTGCATGCGAATTCGTCAAGGGACATTTGCAAAGGTGCAGCCTTGGCATTGTTTGAGACCATGGTCGATCCAACATCGGTTGCCGGCACAAACACCTTTCAGGTGCATGTCGATGCTGATACCATTGAGCATTTATTGTTTGATTTTCTTTCTGAACTCATCTTCATCAAGGATGCAGAAGCAGTCATCTTCAAAGATCTCTCAGTAAAAATTCTCGAGACGGGGGATGGGCTGGAATTAGAGGCTGAGATTACCGGTGATCACATTGATCTCCCAAAGCACGACCTCAAGGTCGATGTGAAGGCAGTTACTTTGCATTTATTTAAGGTCGAAGAAAAGGATGGCCTCTGGAATGCGACGGTGCTGCTGGATATTTGAAGGCTGGTGAGAACAATCGTGAAAAAGCAGTTTACTTATGTTTCCTGGTTTTTGCTTTTTATGGCATTTTGAAAACCCCCTGTCATAGCTATTTCATCTATACTTGCTTCAGATGATTCTTTGATCACTTTTATCTTTCTAAGACAGTATGCTAACCAAAACCTTTATATATAAGAATATCTTATTAATAAGAAAATAATACTAAGGGGCAAAAATGGAAAAACTTGAAATTACGAGCATGAGTTCACGGGGCCAGGTAGTAATCCCTGTGGACATAAGGGAACAGCTTGGATTGAAGGAAGGGGAAAAGTTTGTCGTTGTTGGTGAAGATGATACTGTCATTCTGAAGAAAGTAACCATGCCTTCGTTCAAAAACTTTGAGAAGCTTATTCAAAGGACACAACAATTCGCTAAAGGGAGGGGTATCACTGAAACCGATGTGGAAAATGCTATCAAGAGAGCGAGGAAATGAGAGCTGTTTTAGACACAAATGTGTTCATTTCAGGCATTTTCTGGAAAGGCCAAGCAAGCAAAGTCATCTCCCACTGGAAAGAGGGCAAATTCACTTTAGTAGTTTCATTAGAGATTGTTTCAGAGATCATAACAGTCCTAAAAGATTTTAAGATTCAGCTTCCTGGAGATATGATTAAGGAGTGGAGTGATCTGATTGTAAGAAATTCTCTAGTTGTGGAGACCTCCGAAAAACTAAATGTTGTTAGAGATGACCAAAAAGATAATATGTTCATAGAGGCTGCTGTGGCGGGAAACGCTGATTACATTGTTTCGCAAGATAACAACCTGCTAAAGTTAAAAGAATACCGAAGAATAAAAATTGTCTCTCCAGAAGATTTTATTGGGCTCTTCGAATGAATAGTGCCGCTTTCTTTCTATCTCTTCTATTTTTTTTAACAAAAAACACCTAAAATCCTTTCACAATACTATGTACCTCATGAAGCAATCGCAGTGCTTTTTCCTTTTCTTTCTGCGTTCCAAAATCATTGAGTCTCTCATACCCCTTGGAAAATTCATCGTAGAGTGAAAGGAGGAATAACGCCCCTGTTGCAGTGAAGCTTTCTGCCAGGACAAGTGCATCTCGCATCTCATGCACGCCGGCCTTGTCTCCCTTCAGGAGCACAGTATCCAGTTTTGATTGGGCGCGGTGGTATGATGCCGAAGCTTTTTCCATCGCCCCGCCGGAGAGTGCCTCACAGTATCGTTCCAGTGCCGTCCTGTATCCCCCCCATGCAGTAAGTGATGGGTGGCTGGAGAGGAGATGGGAAATGTTCCTTTTCAGGAGTTTTGCCTGCTCGCTAAGATGGGTTGATGGGTGCTTTGGTTTTATCAGGAAGCTTGCTGCATGAATTGGTGTATTCTTTCGCCCCGCTGATCTGACGATCAATTTGCGAAGATGGGAGAAAAGATCATCATAATCGATGATTTCCTTATGGATCAGGTGTTCGCGAAGCAGCGTGAATCCTTCCAGGGCACCAGATTCCCTATGCAAGGTGAGGAGGATATCCCTATGGGGGAGGTAGGAATGTGTCTTCATCCTGATAAGCCCATAGCTCATGCCGACAAGGATGACGAGCAGGATGAAGGAAAGAAGGGAGCCATGGCTCATGGGGAGAGGGGCCTCTGCTTGGGATTCTTTTGGCAGTCGCACAAACATGCTTTTTTGGGCAAGGTTTGATATGTCTCCAAGACGGGCAACAAGGATTGCCTCTCCTTCTGCTGGCGTCTGGAATCTGATGCTCTTTTCTATTTCGACGCGCCCTTTGCTGACAGGGTACCTCTCCTCTGCAATGACCTCGTTCTTGAGGTTTCGCACCATGATCCTAATGTCAAATTTTCCAGATGATTCAGTCACGACACGGTACTTAATTGTTGATGTTTCGTTGTCCTTTTGCACATCAAGGAGGGAAAGGAAGATATCCTTTGGATAGCTCACCTGTGCAATCACTGGGATATAATCTTCATACAAGAGTCCCCTGATGAATATCTTTCCGGTAATGAGGTCTGGATTGCCAATGTAGGTGATGGGTATCTTTTTTGATTCTCCAGGATCGAGTTCGATTACCCGTGATTTGGTGGAAAAGCCTTCATGAGGGATATCGATGCCAAGCCTTTTTCTGGTGGGCCCGCCATTCGTGATGCTCAGCGTACTGGTTGTTGGTTGGCCGGGGCTTGTTGTGAGGACGAGCTGTCTTGGGGCAAATGAGATCCGGGTATCTTTTACTCGTCTTGTGTAATATTCCTGGTATCCACCGCCGTGGCGAATTTCAATGATGCCTTCTTTTGAATCAAGTTGGTAGAGGGTCAAGATAAGGTCTGTTTGTCCATCATGATCTGCATCAATTTCTTCCTTTTGACGTGAGGCAAGGCTGAATGTTTGCGGGTTTTCGCTAGCAAAAGTCATGCTTGTTATAGCTGCTGATAACTCCGTGACACTGAGAGTGTGATAGTCTTCCTGGCCAAGATACAAGGTAAAGACATCGCCTTTATGGATGATGAGGAACAGTCGTCGGAATCCTGCAAGATTGACATCGACTGGTTTTGATGGCTTGTCAAGGATGACCTCTTGGATTACTAGCGGATATGTTGTGATATCTGCTGTTTGCATGTCCTCTTCAACTTCTGGTGGAGTATAAGTGTAGGGGGTCATGTCAAGAATGCCCTTCCCCTTCGCATAAGATTCGTCGATATACGTTTCATTGTAAATGCTTAAGTTGAGTACCCAAGTGGAGACATTACTGGAGCATATTGAATGGTCAGTAACAGAGATAAGAATGCTGTAGTTGCCAACATCCTCAAAGGTTGGAGTAAAATAGAAGACACCCGATACTGGGTCTATATCAAAAAGGGTGGTATTGTCCCAGAAAGTAAGATTGGATGAATCAGAATCTGTTGCGAATGCCGTACATCTGTATTCATGTCTGGTCTCACAGTGTCCTGTGCAGGGGCAAGAAATGCTTAAGTGCGGTTGCTCATTTACGCAAAAGGAGATTGTCGCAACATCGTTCCCAAGGGTCTCATGGATCGACCCTGGGAGGTTCTGGTAGATAGTAAAAAGGTTTATCCCAAGGAAGATGAGTGCAAGCAGGCCTATAGTGTTGTTTGTTATTCTCAATTGTCCTCTTTTTGCCATCTCAACGGTCATTTCATCTTTTTATACCGAAGAAGGATTGTCCGTATCCCTTCCCGGGCTATTTCTGCCTGATTAGAGTATACCCCCTCATCGATCAATTGTTGCATCTCTTTCTTGAGTTGTTTGCCGACCCTGATGTGGATGAGTTCGTCCATGGTGGGATGTTTGAAGACAGTTTCTTTTGTAATTCTTAAATTAATTCTTGACTTAATTCTTGACTATATCATATAGATATATATAAACATTTCTAAAGAGCAAAAAAACATTGTATTATATCATAAGAGTATCATATTGATATATCCTCTCAGGTCATCTCAGCCTTGCTCACGAGAAAGGAAAGGAAATATCAATGGCCGATACGTAGTGATCCTGAGTATGCCGGTATAGTTCCCAGGGGGTATATCCCCGGGAACCCTGACGGTGATAGTGACATTTTGAGGCTGGTGGGGCCAAAGTAACACTGTTGAGGAGGAAATGTTTGTCCAAGGCCCAATACTTCCCTCTGGGATGATGCTAATGGCAACAGCAAAAGGATAGTCCTGGTCGAGGGCAAATGATCTTTCTCCTCGCTGTCCAGGAGGTATCTTGCCAAAGTGGAGTGCGTCAGTGTCTGTATTGATCCCGATGACCGAATCGACGCTGACATCAAGAGGGATGGTGATGGTTGAGAGCTGGCCCGTTGATAAGGAAAGGGCAAGCCACGTAAAAGATGCAGTGATTGCTATGATCAGGATCATCAAGATCTTAATGTCTCTTTTTTCCATGATGTTTTTTCTTGGGCTTGTGTTTCTCTTCTCTGTTATGGAAGAACCAGTGGATATTGGTGATAATGATCAGGATGGCGAGCAAAAGAAGTGTTGTGTCAGAGACAGAGAAGTTCATCGGAGATTCTTCTTCCAGTTTCTGGGTGAGGACGAGTTCCCCTATGATAGTTTTTTGGAGATCATCAAATTGGAGTATGATCTCGCTGTCATAAACTCCGGGATGAAGTCCTGTTGTGTCAAAATACCCGCTGAGTGTCTTTTTTTCCCAGGGAGGCAATGTTTCTGAGGGGGTCTTTATCTCATCAATGAGCGTATTGTTCTGGGATACTCTGATGATTGCAGATACTTTTCCTATAGGGTTATTCCATCGGCTCTCTACATCTATGAGGAATTTGCTGATGCTCTCAGCTGGAAGCTCTCTTGTGTAGTTCGTGATAGCAACATCCTTGTCACCTACCTTAAAATCCCTGCTGAGGCTTGTTTTTTCATCATCAAAACTGATCGTGGCGCTGGCAAGATAATCTCCTGGTGGAAGGCTGCCTGCAGGGATGGTTGTGGTGATCGTCTTTTTCTCCCCTCCATCCAGGGACACGCTCTCTGTTGTAGTTTGATAGGCAATCTCTTGGCCTCGAAGGATAGTGATATGGGAGAATGCTGTCTTGATGCCATTTTTGCCTTTGTTTTCAAGATAAGTGAAGATGACAAGAGGTTCTTCTTTGTTTATTGATCGCAAGCTCATTTCAGCTATCCCATATTTTCCTGGATATGGGACATTGATGAAGACTGGTGCTTGGATGACCGCCCGGCTGCCAATTTGCCCTCCCCCAACTTCTCCTTCACGGACACCAACGAGCATCTTATGCCTTCCTGGCGTCTCGATATACTCAGGATACCTGATGGTGACAAGAAATTCCCCTCCTCCCTGAATAAGAGGGTTGTCTATCGTCGCATATTCAGAAAGGTCCCCGGCTACAAATGCGCTGCCTTGTTCTGTGCCAAATGCTTTGAATGAGAGGACAACCTTTTCTTTTGGGACAAAATCAATGGTATAGGATGCTGGACTGATGCTCACGCCTAGTGCAAGGGGGAGGCAAAGAAAGAATATCAGGAGCGCTTCTTTTTTCATGTGATAATAAAGAAAAAAAGGTTTATATAAACCTTACTACCCGACAAACGTTGTGCCAATGGCGGTAATCTCCGCTGTCTTTGCGCCTGCAGGAGCTCCCTGGGGGATGCTGATATTGATTGATATGTTGAGGGTATCGCTTGCATCAACATATTGAAAGTTTTGGCATATGACCTTCGCTTCAGCTTGGCTGGTAGCTTTATCGACAGCTTCAAAGGGTGCCCCTGAGATATTGATCCATGGAAGATTGATTGTTGTTCCTGTCGCATTCAGGCAACTGCTCGCTTCTCCTTGAGTGACGTTCCATTCAAAGACTGCTGAAGCGTGGCCAATAAAATCTTCAGCATTTTTGTTAGACATGAGCTGCACCGAGAGATTAGCCGATCCGGTGTTCTCTAAAACAAATCCTTGCTGGACAACCGAGAAGTTATAGCACCCGCCGGCATTTCCATTCAATCCGTTGGGTGAGTTTTCCCCGAGCGTTGATATCTCGCACACCGTCCCATTGACGTATCCTCCGCCAAAATCAATGCTATTATCAGAAAAATACATCGAGGCAATTGCGTTGATGGTGACGTTTGCTGTTGCATTTGGCGTCACAAATCCGGTGATTCCTGAGAATTCCCTCAGGCTGGTGATCTTGTTGAGGCTGACAAAGAGTGAAAACAATGACGCAACGATTGCAACAAAGAGTAAAAGCGCGAGTGTCTTATTTGATATTTCCTGCATCTGAGGGTGCCTCCAAAACAACTAATGCAATCTTTCCGCTCATCTCTGATTCCTGAGGCGGTGGGGGAAGTGTTTGTGTACTCTGTGTTTTTGAGAACGTCACAGCAGAATAGACAATGATTGTGCTAATCATAGTGATAACGATGGTAACAACGAGGAGAACCACCACCACACTTTTTGGAATGTCATTCTCTTTTTCCATTATCATACTCTTCCCAAAACTAAGTATTTAAACTTTTCTCTTTTAGGATACGTGTTTTCGT
>DUKZ01000018.1 GCA_013329045.1 Candidatus Woesearchaeota archaeon | reverse complement strand
ATCATTTTCTCTTTAAAATTGTTTCTCTCCAGAGTAGTAACCTTTAAGAGATAGGGTGTTATCTCCATTGTCATGATTGAGATGTATGGGCTAAAGATAGCAGACCTTGGCATCATCAAGGAGAATGCTCTCATCATTTCAGACCTGCACCTTGGCTACGAAGAGGCGATGGAGCAAAAAGGGATCCTTTTGCCCCGGACACTCTTTGACCTGCAAAAGAAACGGCTGGAGATGATATTCTCACAGGCAGGAGCAATTACCACCCTTGTTATCAATGGGGACTTCAAGCATGAATTCGGAGGGGTCTTATCGATGGAATGGCGGGATACACGAAGGTTTCTGGAGTTTGTGTTTTCTCAGGTAAAAAAGATAGTTGTTGTCAAGGGCAATCATGATATCATGCTTTTGCCTCTTGCAAGGAAATATGGCATTAGTGTTGTTTCCAGTTTTCTCATTGGTGATGTGCTTGTGATGCATGGCGATGCAGTACCCCTGCCATCATTGCTCAAGAAGGCCAAAACAATCATTATCGGCCATGAACATCCCGCAATAACCCTGAGAGATGGTGCAAAGGAAGAGAAGTTCAAATGCTACCTTGCAGGCCGCTATAAAAGAAAGCAACTCCTCGTCCAACCCTCTTTCTTTCTGCTCGATGAAGGATCAGATGTGAACAGAAGAATGCCTCTCTCTTCGCTGATCAAGGATTATAAATCATTCAGGTGCTACATTGTTGGCGATGAAGTATACCCTTTTGGAAACGTAAAAGATATCCCTTCACACTGAGACTATCCTGCCAACCTTTACCTCCTCATAATCGGCATCTGGACAGTGACCATTACAAATCTATCATGAACTAATTGAGGGGGTGAGACTAACCCAAAAGACAGTTTAAAGATTCATCCTTCTTCTTATTTGGTCTTTTGGCGTCGTAACAATCAAAAAGAAATATTTATATACTACACCACCGACTTATTGGATGAACAGTTTTTGAGTGTGTCAATCTCGATGAGAAAATATGATCTGGATCAGTCAGGATCGAGAAAAGCTCCCCTTGGCAAGCAATCACTTTCTGATATCAAGCCGAATAAACTAATAGATTTCCTGAGGAGTATTGGATGGGGACTGTTTATTGGTATAAGCTTTGCCATGATAGTTCTTTTAGGAGCATTTCATAGGTTTATCCGAGTCGATTTAATTACGGTGTTCTTTGTTCTGACTGCTCTGGTCAGCCTGATCCTTGCCTATCGGCTTGACTCAGAAATACATCTTACTGTTGCATTGTCTTTGTTGTTCTTTGGTTTCATCTCCTTCATCTTTACCCCCCTCTTTTTTATCTCGTTCGTCTTTACCCATCCACATTTTTTTAGCCTAACTTTGGCATTTCTTGGAATCGCAACCCTCTTTTATGGATTGAGCATCTATTATCGTTCTATCAGTCACAAGTTTTCTCAGGTATACTTCCTCTGTGCTATGTGGCTTATGCTGCTGATTGGGCATATCATATTGCTTATCAAAGATACTATCTTCACCCTCAGTGAGTACACGCTGCCCGGAGATATGCTCTCTATCATTCTCATTGCCCTGGCATTTATCCTGACCTTTGGCGGTCTGCTCGCCATGCATAGGGCACTATCCAGAAAACCGCCTCTTCACAGAGACTGTGGATGGTTCATTTTAATTACCATCTTACTTGTATTTTTTTTATTCTCGACAAAAATTCTCCTTTTGGGCGCAGGTAGCTGCACGTCGATTTCCTGCTCACAATATAAGAATGAAGAAGCATGTTACTCTGCACCAGCCAGATTGGACTGTGAATGGGGTGGGGATTATTACCCATGTGACAAACGACATCCGAATTGCAACCTTTTGAAGAATGAATCTACATGCGTTAGTGTACCAAATGCTCGATGCATGTGGGATTCCCGCGCTATAGTACCAAATGAGCCCTGCAATTGGGATAATGGGACCTGCTATACCGGTGCCTGTGTTAGAAATAGACTGAGTTTTTGTGGAAATGACTTTGATCCCACTAAGGACACATACAGATCTGACTGCGACCCTTCATTGTGTGAATGGCACCCGGGTCACTCAGACCACCTACTAACAGGGTCGTCTTTTGTCCTTTGGATGCTCGGTAACCTCCTGTTTATCCTTTTCTTGATTGGGGCCTTGAGATATGCCCACTACATCGGCGATAGTAGCTTACTAATTCCGATAGTAGCCCTTTTCTTGATAGAGACATTTCTTCGGATAATAGGTTTTCTCTTGAGCGACCCTCATGCACTGGATATTTTCCAACTGATCAGGGCTATTATCATCATTGTTGCATTGGCGCAGTCGAAGAAATCAAGACAAATCTAGGACTGACATGATAGTGTTGGCTTTAGTTCTGTAGGGCATACTAATCAGGAATTATCTTTCTTTTGCTTGATATAGTCTATCCTTTTGGAAACGTAAAAGATATCCCTTAGAACATTCCTTCAGGTTGAAATCTTCCGGATAAGGTCAGCTTTGGTAATCAGGCCCTTATGAATTCCCTTGTCTGCGACAAGGAGCAAAGGAAAATGCTTGAGCAGCGTGGAGACAATTGACAGGGAGGTATTTGGTGTGATAATGGGAGGTGACTGGTCCATGATCTTTTCTACCGGCTGCTCTGTGGGGTTTGGAAGCTCATCTCCCACAAGATGCTCAATGATGCTAGACTCAGTAATCAGCCCTACCACCCTCTGCTCATCAATGACTGGAAGCTGGGAGATCTCATGCTTCTTCATCTTCTTTATCACATCCTTTAGCCGTTCCCGTGAGTTGATGAAGATAATCTTCTGGTTCATGATGTCCTTTGCTTTTAGCTCATGCTCATTATTGATGCGAAGAAGGGTGTCAAACAGTTTTTTTGCATTAGAATACGTCGGATCAATCTTTCCTGCCTCTATCTTTGCGATGAGGCTTTGAGAAACCCCTGCCTGTTTTGCGAGCTGGGTTTGGGTGAGGCCAAACTTCTTCCTTAGATCCTTTACTTCCTTTATCTCGAACATGTTGTCAGTCAGGAATATCTTTTTTTGAATAATATTCACCTATTTATATGCTTTTTGGAATAACAAAAACCCGTCGCTCGGAGCTCACCTTGCCCTCAAGGGCAGGGTATTGCGCTCCTCGCCTTGATAGACAGGTTTTTGAAATTGAAAATTTCGGCCTAAAGGCAGGGGTATTGAACCCGAAATTTTCAATAAACTTGCGTTCTCTTAAGTTTATTGTGTCAAATCATCCAACATAATGTTTAAATACCTCCTTTCTTGCCCTGTCATAAAAGAAGCAAAATGAATGACGAAACACGCCAGCATATGATCTATGGCCTCGTGCTGATTATTATCCTCCTTGGAGGCTATGCTTATCATGTCCATACCATGACACAGCTTCGCCATGATTTCCTTCTCCAACTGGTGCAATCAGAAGAGAACATCAAAGAACTCATTGATATAACAACAAAACAGCTCATTGCAAACGACCAGCAGATCCAGGATTCAACAACAAAGCAGATTAACCAGGTCACGTCCATACTTGAAGATGTGGAGAAGCAAAGCTCGCAGCAGATCTCCCAGCTTAATGCTGACCTTGCAAAGACACAAGCGGAAAGCAAGCAGCAGCTCGATGACCTCTCAAAACAGGTATCAACCATCAATGTGAAAAGCAAGGGTTTTTCTGATATCATCCCTGACCTGCTGCCAAAGGTAGTATCAGTCAGGACGGACCTGGGCCTGGGATCAGGAGCGATTGTCTCCTCTTCAGGACATGTAGTGACAAATTATCATGTCATCAAAGGGATCAAGGCGCTCCAGATTCGCGACTATGAAGGGAATATCTACCAAGGAGCCCTTATTGGCTATGATGAAGCAAAAGATATCGCGCTCCTCCGCATCGTCTCAAATAATGACTTTCCCTCCTTTACGTTTGGTGATTCTGACGCTGTTAGGGTTGGAGAAACAGTGATTGCCATCGGCTCGCCCTCCGGGCTGGATTTCACTGTGACAGAAGGCATTATCAGCGCCGTTAATCGGGTGGGGCCAAATGGCCTTAGCGGATATTTACAGACAGATGTCCCTATCAACCCAGGAAATTCAGGGGGCCCATTGGTTGACAGCAGAGGGGAGATTATTGGCATCAACAACTTCAAATTGCGGGATGCTGAAAGCCTCGGGTTTGCGATTGGGAGCAACCAGGTGAAAGACACTGTAGACACTTTCATCTGAACAACCTCATCTGAACTCTATCTTGCCCTAATTATCCATCCCTGACTGCTCCATTCAGCAGTCCTCACTTCGTTTGCTGCGATATGGTCTATTGGCGTGCCAACATAATATGCCTTCTCGACACTTCCAGTCACAGGCATCCTCAGATAGAACGCCAATTGGCTGCCCATGCACCCTTCAGGGCCACCTGCCACATTGTTGAATGCATGGCAAGAGATGAGCGTACAAGGTGCCCCCTGCCTGAATTGTTGCCTGACATTCTTCCAATAGGCCGCATCTTGGGACAAAAAATCTTCTGGAGTTATATCCTGAAATGCTGGCCCATTCAGGCGGGAATACCCTGCTGGCGTCGATAAGAACCCTGGCAGGCCATGCATATTGATGACCAGCTCATCAAATGTCCTCTCTCTCTGAAGAAGAGAAGAAAAAAATCCTTCCTGGGTTCGAAAGACTCTCCTAGTTACACGAAAAGCAGTTCTTCCAGCAAGAGCATTATGCCCTCCGCCAAGAGAGGTGTTTGCTATATATCTCTCGAAGCGTTCTTCATCATCAAATGCGATGAAGGGAGAGTGCAATAGTGAGATTACCTCATCATCAAAAGATTCCCAGGTCATATGCTGATGTGGTTGAAACGGGCCGAGTGCATTTGGCGTTGGAGGGATACTTGGCAGAGCATCTGCTGCATGCAGATAGAGAATTTCTGGTGGCATTGGGCCAAGGGGCTCATGAGCCAGTCCATCATTCAGAGCTAGAATTCCGAGCATGGATGCCCTGAGGAATGCGCGCCTGTCCATCCGGAAGCAAGAATGGACCAGCACTCAAAAACTTTTCCCTCAGCAAGGGTGGAAATCTTCTGGATACCTCAGGCTCTGTCCCGAATCTCGCTCACGCGGATGAGCATCATTTTCGGTTCTTGGGTAATAGTTACTCTCTGCGGGTCCTTCCCGAAGGGCGCGACCCCTCCCACAGACTGCATGAATTAATTATTGAACCTCGAGTAAGGATGCTCACCACTATCCGGGACAGAGCAAATCCCTCACAAACATTTTTATAAGAGCGATCAGTTTTCCTGGTGCATGGCAGAGGAAAAGACTATTGGGATCACGGTAAAAAAATCTGAGGATTTCCACTCCTGGTATGAGCAGATATGCCTAAAAGCAGAAGTTGCTGATTTTGCTCCCGTCTCCGGAACAATGATCATCAGGCCGCGAGGCTATATGGTCTGGCAGCACATTGTCGATCATTTCAACAAGGAGATCAATGACAAGCTTGGGGTCAAGAATGCATATTTTCCTTTATTCATCCCCTCACGGTTCTTTGAGAAGGAAAAAGAGCATGCGGAAGGATTTGCTCCGGAGGTTGCCTGGGTCGAGCGCAAAGACGAGAAGGAGGAAAGAATAGCCCTTCGGCCCACTTCCGAGACGATCATGTATGACAGTTATGCAAGATGGATCAGGAGCTATCGCGACTTGCCCCTTCGGCTCAACCAATGGTGCAATATCGTGCGCTGGGAAACAAAAGACTGCAAGATGTTCCTTCGATCAAGAGAATTCCTCTGGCAAGAAGGCCACTGCGTATATGCGAGAGCGGATGAATGCCATAAAGAGACGCTCCTTGTCTTGGATAACTATGAAGAGATGATGAAGGAACTCTTGTGCATCGCTGTGCTCAAAGGCGAAAAGACGGCAGCGGAGAGATTTGCCGGGGCGCTGCATACCTTCACGGTTGAAGGATTCATGCCTGATGGAAAAACACTCCAGATGGGCACCTCCCATGATCTTGGGCAAAACTTTGCGAAGGCATTTGGCATCACTTTTATCGGCAAGGATGAAGAACAGCACTATGGGCACCAGAACTCCTGGGGCGTCTCCACACGATTGATCGGTGCTATCATCATGTCCCACAGCGATGATAAGGGGCTCGTGCTTCCGCCTGGTCTTTGTGATGACAAATTCGTCATCGTTCCTATCTATAAGGATGATACAAAAGAGCTCGTCTTTCATGAGGCAAAAAAACTCCTTGCAGGAATCAATGAGCAAGGATTCTTTGATGACCGGGACAGCTACTCTCCCGGCTGGAAATTCAATGAGTGGGAACTAAAAGGCATTCCCCTCAGGATAGAGATTGGGCCAAAAGATATTGCTGCAAAACAGGTCATCATTGTCCCGAGGGATACTGGAGAAAAACGGGCTGTTCCGATAGATGCTGTTTGTGCTGAGATAACAACAGAGCTTGGGGCGATGAAGAAACGGTTATATGATAAATCGCTGCACAGGCTTGCCACCCACAAAAAATCTGCCGATACCTTTGATTCCCTCGTCAGCCTCGTCAATTCCGGCAATATAGTCTCTGCACCTTTCTGTGGAGAGAAAGCATGCGAAGGAGAAATAAAATTTGAATCCGGGGGCATTACCACCCGCTGCATCGATGAACACACATCAAACAAGAACTGTGTGAAGTGCGGAAAAAAAGCAGCATTTTCTGTGTATTTTGGAAGAGCGTATTGATGCTAGCAGCATAATCCTTTTAAAGCGTTCCTGTTTCCTTTGCTCATGTCAAAATACCACCAGCATGGATTCTTTATCGGGGAACCATTAGAGATCTTCCTTCGCCTCTTCAAAGGAGAACGAGAAGGGGATATGACGGTTGGGACAAAGCGAGAATTCATGCAGCGCACGATGTTCTTCATGGTACTCATCACCGCATTTAAGTACCTGCTAGACATCCGGATACCATCCCTCTTTGCGATCATCATCGTAGGGATATCATCTTATGCAATAGTCCTCCTTATCCTTTATTATATAGCACAGCTCAACCGCTCTGCCCGGGAGAGCAATGTCCGGGGAGTGTTTATCCTGCTTACCATCGGGGTGTTGATCGTGGCTATCCTGGGGCTGCCATGATTGTCAAACTGCTGGGGATCGGCGATCTTATCTGTGCACTTATCATTCTCATGGGGCCATTATTTGGTCCTCGGGTGATCGTCTTTTTTGCGATGTTCCTTCTTGCCAAGGGGGGCATCTTTGGGATGAGCGGAAATTTTGTCTCAGTCCTTGATTTCTTCATCGGCGTTTACATGATCCTGATGGGCTTTGGCGTGACAATCAAAGTAATCTCTGTTGTCTCAATGATCTACCTATCAGAAAAAGCCATCATGAGTATGCTTGCATAGTTGTCCAAGTGAAGGGGTGATAAAATCTTTTATAGGCATACATCCTCTAGAGGAGTATGTATAAAAAGGTGGTGTTGGTAGGTTTCCTTTTAGTTATCCTCTCACCTCTCGTCTCTTCGCAGCTGGCACTAGAGGATATACGGGTGTTCATTGATGGTACAAGGAGCGAAGTTGATACAGGCGGGATGATTCGTGATACTGCACAGCCAGGAGATACCCTCCTGATCAACCTGACATTTGCTAATGAGTACCCTAAAGGCAATACTTCTGATATCCGGCGGATACGAGCAGACCTGGTAATCCCAAATTATGGCAATACACCTGATACTGATGATGATTATGAAGAATCATCGGAAGACTTCACCCTGATTGCACAGGATAAATATGCTGTCACTTTTATTCTCCGCCTTGATCCATCGCTGGATGCCAGGACATATGACCTTGTCTTCAAGACAAGAGGGACAAGTGAAACAGGAGAAGACATCAACCTTGAAAAAATCCTTCATCTCGAGGTGAGGAGAAAAGCCCATGATCTCCTCATCATCAACAGTGCTCTTGAGCAGGATACGATCTCTTGTACCGGGCAAGCAGTGGTTGTGGCAAGCCTTCTAAATAAAGGATCACAGACGGAAAAGCGCTCTGTTCTCCTGGCTGAAGAAAAAACCCAGCAGTATACCTCATATGAATTTTTTGATCTTGGGAATGGAAAAGAACTGGAAAACAACACCAGGACTGCCAGGTTCACGCTTCCCATCTTCCCCCCTGGCAAATATACAATCGCGCTCAAAAGCTTTTTTGATGGCTCGACTGCTGATGCAAACCTCCTCGATGCAAAGTTCCTCCTCCTTACTGTTCTCCCCTGTGAAGAGCAAGTTGAGCAAGTTGAGCCAGATGAGCCAGAAGCGCCAAATCCCCCAGCTGATGAAGAGACTCTCGGAATAGAGGGGCCAACAAGTGGAGGGCTGGCAACTGAGGAGCCAACACTCATCGAACCAGAACTCTCCCCGAGCGGAGCAGAGGGAGCAAAGACCGGCTCTTGGCCGGCATCAACGATTGTCATTCTCTTCGTTATTTCCCTGATCATCATTATCCTCCTCTGTATTGTTGTATTGTTGATGAAGTTTGTGAGATAATTGACTGGCAGGGGCCTCTGAGCTTATCAGGGCTGGAATCAGGGATGGAACAGCAGAATTGGGCTGATTTTCCGATACTTTTAAATACTACCAGTTCTCCCACACTTCATTCTGGTGAACTTCTCATGAATGATGAAGCAATTTTAAAGACGGGCACTACAACGGTAGGGATTGTATGCGAGGATGGCATTGTCCTTGCAGCAGACAAACGAGCGACAGCTGGGAGCCTTATTGCCTCAAAGAAGGCAGACAAGGTACATATCCTCAATGAGAACATCGCACTGACGATGGCTGGAACGGTCTCTGATGCACAGTTGCTCATGAAATATTGCACTTCTGAAATAAAGCTCAAAGAGCTCAAGGGCAACAGGGAAGTCCTGGTCAAGGAGGCAGCAAACCTCATGGCGCGGATGGTCTATTCAAACATCCGAAAGATGAGCATGATCCCAGGGGTTGCCCATTTCATCATGGGAGGAAAGGATTCGTCAGGATATTACCTTTTTGATGTGTTCGCAGATGGATCGATCCAGCTGATTGATGATTATGTCTCTTCTGGTTCAGGGTCAGTGTTTGCGCTTGGCGTACTTGATTCTGCCTATGAGAAAAAGTTGAGTGTTGATGCAGGGATCAAACTTGCTGCAAAAGCAGTGAATGCCGCACTCCAGAGGGACATATATTCTGGCGATGGCCTCGACATCGTGACAATCACCGCCGGAGGAGTCAGAAAGGTCGTTGCAAAGGAGCTTAGAGTAAAAGCGGATGCATGATTCTTTTTTTTCATAATTTTCATTAACTTGAGTGATAGTATATGCCAGACATAATAAAAGAAATATTAGTTGACCTGCCAGAAGGCAAGATAAGCGATGCAGTATTTGAAGCTGCAAACATCGTCCTCTACACAAAAGACAAGGAATTCTTCCTCAATGATGAGGGAGTCATCCGAAGGGCTGTAGACAAGGTAAAAAAACGAGTGGAGCTTCGCCCAGACCCGTCCATCACGCTCGATCCTGAAAAGGCAGAAAAGAAGATCATGAAGATCATTGGTGATGAAGCGGGGATTGCCCAGATCATCTTTGATAAAGAACGATCCAGGGTCATCATCGAGGCAGAAAAGCCAGGCCTTGCCATTGGCAACCATGGCGAAGTCCTCAAGCAGATCAAGGCAGAGACATTCTGGGTGCCCTTGATCAGGAGAACGCCGCCTATACGCTCAAAATTGATCGAAGAGATCAGAGCTGTGCTCTACCAATATTCTGATTACCGCAGAAAATTCCTGAACAAGACAGGCCATAGAATCTATGATGGGTGGATCCGTGAAAAGAAGCATGAATGGATCAGGGTGACAATGCTTGGGGCTGGAAGACAAGTTGGACGAAGCTGCGTGTTCTTGCAGACCCCAGAATCTCGGATCCTTCTAGACTGCGGCATCAATGTCGCATCAGATAAGGATCCTTATCCATTCCTTGAAGCCCCAGAATTCAATATCAAAGACCTAGATGCAGTCATTTTGTCCCATGCGCATCTAGACCACTGCGGCATGGTCCCCTATCTCTACAAGTTTGGGTATCGGGGGCCAATCTATATGACTCCCCCAACAAGGGATATCTCAGCATTATTGCAGCTAGACAACATCAAAATAGCAAAATCTGATGGGAAAGAGCCGATCTATGACATCGAAGATGTCAAGGAAGTGGTGAAGCACTCCATCACACTGAACTATGAGGAGGTCACTGATGTGACACCGGACGTGCGAATCACTTTCTATAACTCCGGACATATCCTTGGAAGCGCGATGGTCCATATCCATATTGGGAACGGACTGCATAACTTCCTTTATACGGGCGATCATAAATATGGCAAGACGCACCTCCTTGATCCAGCAGTCACTAAGTTTCCCCGGCTCGAGACAGTGATGACTGAAGCGACGTATGGCGGGAAAGATAACGTGCTGCCACCAAAAAAAGAATGCGACATGCAGTTCATGAGCATTGTCCAGGAGACAATAAAACGCCGGGGGAAAGTACTCGTGCCGGTGCTTGGCGTTGGACGGGCTCAAGAAGTATTCTTATTGATCGAGAGCATGATCCGGAACGGTGAGATGGAACCAATCCCTGTCTTTGTCGATGGGATGATCTGGGACATTACCGCAATCCACTCAGCATACCCTGAATACCTGAACTCTACCATCAGGAAACTTATCTTCCATAAGGACCACAACCCTTTCCTCTCAGAACATTTCAAGCGGGTTGGGAGCAAAAAGGAAAGGCTCCAGATCCTCGAAGAGACAGGGCCTTGCGTTATATTGGCTACCTCTGGAATGCTCAATGGCGGCCCATCTGTCTGGTACCTCACCCAAATGTGCGATAATCCCCGAAATACCCTCTTGTTTGTCTCTTACCAAGGCGAAGGATCGCTTGGGCGACGAATACAGCGGGGGGATAAGGAATTCAACAATCCCTACGAGCCTCGTGAGCTCTGCCCAATGAAGATGGAAACATACACCATTGATGGGATGTCTGGACATTCCGGGCGAAAGCAACTGATGAACTTTCTTGCAAACTGCGAACCACGGCCAAAGAAGGTGATCATGAACCACGGCGAAGCAACAAGATGCCTAGACCTTGCATCTGCAATGCACAAGCAGTTTCGGGTAGAAACAGTGTGCCCGAGAAATCTGGAAACGATCAGGCTGAAGTGAATGTTAGTCAAAAGGAATTTTTTCGCCAATGCACAACTTTAATTCCCTGTCTACATCAGCCACACGCTGTCCTGTTGAACAATTGAGAGCGCCCTTGTGTCAGGATAATCCCCTTTTATCTGACTGTCCCTGAATACAATATCATAACTTGTCAACGCTTCAGTTACTGCATCGTACAACTTTTCTGCAAGACTGCTCAATGATACAGTTTTATCTTCTGCATGGCAGTTATAATAGCCAGTTCGCCAATTTCTCGCTTTCAAGCCCTGTTCAATCCTCTCCCTTAACTGCGCAGGGCTAACAACAATCATGTATTGGCGGCTTTTGCGATTGCCCGTATACCCTAAAGTAATAGAACAACTCTCCTCTTCTGTTACTGCTATTTCCAGCCCGGGTGCTGGCGGTCTTGGAATATACTGGGGCTAAGGAGGCAATCCCTCTTCAGGTTGAGGAGCACGTTGTGGTTCTGCCATCAGGAAATAAATTATCCCTAGGATAAAAGCTTTTACATATTCCAAAATAACGCTTTAAGTATTCCCTCTATAGTAGTTAATATGGAAACATTTTTAAATAAGTTACTACTATACAGTACTTATGTTTCGGGGGGAACGACTCGTCGGATTAGTACTCATCTTCCTACTCGGATGGTTCTCAAACAGCCTGCTTTCTCATGCAGAAATGCCAGGCGTGATCAGCGGGGGGGCCCTTGGGATAGCTGTTCCTCCCGAGCGGGCAGGCCCTGCTGACCGGGTAGCCGAGGACCAAATCAAGGTGTATAATGACAAGATCATCATTGAGGTACATGATCCTGAATGGGCAACGTTTATTGATACAAACTCGATGGATCCTTTGCTGGATGTGGGGGTGAATGCTTTACAGATAAAGCCAAAAGATGCAGCAGAGATACAAGTTGGTGATGTTGTTAGCTACCGGTCTTCCTATGCTGAAGGAATCATCATCCATAGAGTCATTAGGAAGGGGACTGATGATGAAGGAACATACTTTATTGTCAAGGGAGACAATAATTCTGCTGAGGACCCAGGAAGAATACGGTTTAGCCAGATTGAAAGAGTGTTGATAGGTGTTATTTATTAGGAAAGTTTTTTCTGAAATCTGTTTTGCAAGAGTAATTGGTAACGGCAACACCACCACTGGCAGGCAAAACGCTTTTCTCACTCTGTTCGAAAAGCTCGGCCTAGATCCTAGGCCGTTTGCGCCGGTGGTGTTGCCTAAATCTATCATTTTGTCGTCCTCTTCACGACTCCACACATTGGAATACTCCATTTCTTTCTCTCTCTTTATGGAATCAAAAGAGTTAAATATAATCGAATTATACAATGATACTATGGAACAATTCATAGCAAAACCAAAGAAGTGGGGGAACTCGCTTGGGGTGACAATACCAAAAGAAATTATCGAGAAGGAAGGGATATCAGAGAAGACGGACGTGGTGTTCTTGGTGAGGAAGAAGGGAAAAAAGTCAATCGGGGATACGTTTGGGACACTGCACTTTGAAAAAAGTACTGACGAGATTATGAAAGAGATTGATGAAGGATGGCCTCATGACTGGTAAGTACTTTGCTGATACGTATGCATTGTTTGAAATCACCAGAGGAAATCCTGCATACAAGCAATATGCTCAGGCAGATTTAATTATCTGCCCGCTTAATCTAGCAGAGTTTTATTATCACCTCTTACGAGAAAAGCCAGAACATGCGGAGGAATATTACGCGTTGTATGCGGGGTCAGCCGTGGGAGTAAGCTTGTCATGTATTAGGGGAGCGATGCTTTTTCGTTTTGCCCATAAGCAGGAAGACCTGAGCTACATTGACTGCATTGGATATGCCCTTGCCCAAGAGCTAGGGCTTAAGTTCCTCACCGGAGACAAGAAATTCAAAGATAAAAAAAATGTGGAATATGCTGCCTGACTATTTCAGTATCTCATATTCCTTCACAATCAAGGTCATGAAGATGACGAGGATGATAGCACCAGTGGCTAATAACCCAATGCCTTCAACAATGGCATCAGCGCCTGCACTAATCATCCTGTAGAGGCCAAAGACCATCACGCCAAATCCCAGCCAGAGAAACTTGTCGAGGACAAGCTTCATGATCTCAAATTCTTCGCTTTGTGTTAATCGTTTTTTCATTATGAATCACCTCTTAGGTTGTGACATCTATACTGAATGATGTTGTGTAGGTTTCTGCTAAGTTAGTAGTGGTGCATCCAGAGGCACTATAACATTTTACTGTTACTGGCTGGAGATATATCCCATTCTGCCCTGTACTTGTTGCTACAGTGATACCATACTTGTTGATCTGGTACCTGTCATATTTATCACAATTTGCTGCGGCTGTAGCCACTGTTGGCACTGTTAGCCCGCTTGCAATCGGAGCAGTTTCATGTTTGCACCATCTATCAGCACCTTTTGCGTTCATAACAGACACGACAATCATCGCTCGTTCACCTTCTCTTAACTCCAACTTATTTGGTGTTGTTGTGATAGGGTTATCTTCTGTGGGAGGATTGGTGACCTCAATTGCATCAATACTCGTCGACGTTGTCGCACTCATCTTTCCAAACATTCCCCTCATGAATGTCAAACCGAGAGAAAGCATTGTGATAGCGAGAATAAGCACCACAATAGCGTTAATGGATAAACTTAAAGAACCCTTTCTGGAGCATCTCATCTTTTCACCTCTTTATGAATACTAATACGGTTTCTTGACAGTAAGGCTATAAAAACCTTTCGATGGGTGCAAAAAATTTTGCTTGAAGCTCTCCTTAAAGGGAGCAAGACTTGTTGCAATGAAAAACTATAAAAATACCCCCTCCTATGCAGTTTTATGGAAAAACTAAGCAAGACAACTATCCTGCAGGCGCTCAACGCCCATAAGGCTGAGCTCAAACAGTTTGGTGTCAAAAAGATAGCTCTTTTCGGGTCATTCCTCCATGACTCTGCAGGTAAGCAGAGCGATATTGATATCTATGTTGAACTGGAATCACCTTCTTTTGACACTTATTTTGACCTCAAATTCTTCTTAGAAAAACTTCTGGGAAGAAAAGTGGACCTTGTGACCAAGGCAGCCTTAAAGCCAGCACTTGCAGATATTGCGGCGGAGGCGCTTTATGCCGAGACATGACCAGATGTATCTTGGGACATGAGGGACTCATGCAGAAAAATTCTTGAGTACACAAAAGGGTTCGATAAAGATTCCTTTGTAAAAAATCAGCTCGTTGTTGATGGAACAGTGAGAAACCTTGAGATCATCGGGGAGGCTGCTAAGCATCTTTCACCTGAAGCAAAGGTGCCAGCAATCGACTGGAGAAAAATCAGCGGTCTACGGGATATTCTGATTCACGCGTATTTTGGCATTAATCAGGAGATCATCTGGGACATCGTCGAGAACAAGATACCCGAGCTTCTTTCTTATCTTGAAAAATAATTTATTCCTGTTGTGCATGAGGTGTTCTGACGGCTCTGTTTATCATTTCTCCATAATCATTAAATAATAGTTATGTTTAACATAACTAATATGCCATTACCAAGCAAGCAGGACAGAGTAAAAGATTTATTCTTCAGCTATCCTCAAAAAAAGTGGAGCTTTGGCGAGATCCTAAAAGAGGCAGGGATCTCCCGCCCAAATGCTGCAAAATGGCTTTCCCGATTAGAAAAGAGAAAGCTTGTTTCTCATATAAAAGAGAAGGGAGAATTCCCTTATTTTATTGCAAGAGAGTCAGCTGAATACGAAAACGAAAAAAGGGCTTTTGCTTTAGAAAAACTGTACGCATCAGGACTGCTGTCTTTCATCTATAAGGAAAAGGTGGATGTATGTGTGCTGTTTGGAAGCTACTCGCGAAGTGATTGGAATGCATTTAGTGATGTAGATCTCTTTATCTTGGGAAATATTCAGAAACACCGATTTTTCCCTTATGAACAGAAACTTGGCCGAGAAATCCATCTTTTTATCTACCGGAATGTTCCAGAACTCATGAAGATAAACAAGGGATTATGGCACAACATATTAGAAGGATATTTTCTTATGGGAAGACTGAGCGATGCCACACAACACATACCCCACAATCCTCAGAAAACACTACGAGCGATGCGAAAGAGACTTGGGTATTATCCTGTCAAAGAGTATTGATATCCTTTTTTGCTCATATCTATCAGGGGTAGAATAAATACCATTCACCGATAGCTTTAAAAACCCCCTCAAATCTCCTTCTCATATGGCAAAGTTAAGAAAGTTTTCAGCGTACCAACGATTGGAACGGCCTTATACGAGAAAATCAAAATATAAGGAAAAACAATATGTCAGAGCATTCCCTAACCTTCGGATCGTCCATTTTGACATGGGGGATCTTCAACGAGAATTCCCTCTGAAAATCGATCTTATCTCAAAGCGCGGGATGCAGGTTCGCCATAATGCCATCGAGTCAGCAAGGCTTACCACAAACAGGTATCTGGAAAAGAGCCTTGGTAAGAAAGGGTATAATCTCAAAATAAGGATCTATCCGCATCATGTTCTCAGAGAAAATCCTCTTGCATCAGGTGCTGGTGCAGACCGAATGAGCACGGGAATGAAAAAAAGTTTTGGCAAGCCCATCGGCGCTGCTGCGCGGGTGCAAGAAGGCCAGATACTCATGACTGTATCTGTCCCAAAAACTGCAAGAAAGATCGGTGTCCTAGCACTCAAAAGAGCATCATATAAAGTGCCAATGCCCTGTAGCATCCAAGAGTCAGCATAAAGCTTATAAACCCCTGCTTCTTGAAAAAAAAACATGCTCGATATCAACTCATTGATTGTTAGCATGTCAAATCAGATTGGGAATAAGTATCTGGCTTCTTTGACTATCCTTATCCTAGGTTTCATCGTTGCTAAGGCTGCAGGATTCCTTTTTGCGCGCGTGGTAAAAGTCTTTACCGCAAAAACAAAAACACACGTTGATGACCTCATCATTGCTAAGATTGAATTTCCCTTGTTTATGATCCTCTTCCTGCTCATCGTCGATTATACTCTTCTTCCCTTCAAAGTTGAGGGGACTGCTTGGGGAAAAACATTATTCTCCCTGATTGCAGTGATTGTTGCCTACATGATCTCAGCAGTCTTTGGCGTGCTTATTGATACATGGGGAAAGGATTTTGCTGAGAGGACAGAATCAGACATTGATGATGTCATGCTGCCTCTCATCGAGAATTCTATTGCTGTTATTATCTATATCATCGCTCTCCTGATAATTCTCTCGCAGTGGGGCGTGGAGATTGCTCCTCTCATCGCATCCCTTGGCATTGCCGGCATTGCAATCGGCCTTGCGCTGAAGGACACGTTGGCAAATATCTTTGGGGGCATACAGATCATCTTTGACAAAGCATACAAGATAGGGGATATCGTGACTTTGGACAGCGGGGAATCAGGAACCATCTATGAGATTGGCCTTCGCTCGACAAAGATCAAGACATGGGACTGGGAGATTCTCACTATCCCGAACATGACCATGGCCTCCATCAAAATCACTAACCGATTCCAGCCAGATAATCTCATGAGGGTCAAGATCCCGTTTGGAGTAGAATATGGATCTGATACTGATAAGACGAAAAAGATTGCCATGGATATGATAACACATATTGAGGGGTGCTTGCCAGAGCCAGCGCCAAGCGTCTATTTCAAGACCATGGGAGATTTCTCGCTGAACTTTGAAGCGATGTTTTATATTGATGTGAAAAAAACAAGCCTGTTGAAAGCAGAGGACCAGGCAACAACAAATATCTACAAGGCACTTGGCAAACATGGTATTGGCATTCCCTTCCCAACACGCACGGTTCATATGATCAATGAACAAAAACCAGCGCGCAAAAAGCGGGCATAAGGTTTATTAATGACCCTTCTTCGTCTTGTTGCATGAAAGCGGTTTTCAGGAGAATAATCCTTGATTATGTGTATACTTCCTTATACCTCACCGGCCTGACAACTTTGCTTGTATTCATCCTCGTCAGGGAGCTGCCAGAAAACCTTTACAATATCTCTGCACCCCCCCGGACCCTGCTCATCCTTTCCTTGCTTTGCATCCTCCTTGGATTGTGGGGAACAACGCTGCTGCGGGAACGACTGCATAAGGCGTTCCTCCGGCTCGGACTAGCAACATTCATTCCCGGCATCATCTCCCTAATCATTGCCCGCAACGGGATCGATTTCTTATTGAAGTATATTGAGAAAGTGCCTGAATCAAAGATGCTCGTCAGCTATTATATCGAACATACAGTGCCGCACATGCTCGGCATTACCCTCGGCTACTTAATTGTCGGGAGCATTCTAATCTATCTTAGCTTTCAATCGAAAAAACGAAGAGGCAGTCACCGCAGGAAGTGAAGAGACTGCATTATACTTCTTTTTCAATCCTTCCACCATGTCTTTTTCTGCGATGTCAGCCTTTGAGATATATACAAGAACATCCTTTCTCATTTTCTTTACTTTTTTATACAGCCTCTCTTGCTGTTCTAAAGGATATTCCTCTGTCGGGTCGATGATAAAAATGACCTTCTCGCCTGCAAGCTCTAGCGTGATGTCTGCAATCATCTCTATCTCATTCATCTTTTCACGATTGAGTATGCCTGGAACATCAAGGAGCTGATATTTCATATTCTGGATTGTTGTGTAGCCGACATTGATCTTTTGCGTTGTGAAAGGATATGAACTAATCTTTGCATTAGCTCCCGTTAGGTGCTTTAGCACTGTTGTCTTCCCAACATTCGGAAAACCATAGAGCGTTATCGTCGGCATGTCTTTTATGTCCGGCAATTTCCGAAGGATATTCCTCACTTCTGCCAGGAACACCAGCTCTTTTTTTACCTGTTTTGCAATGGATGATGCTCTCCCATAATATTCCTTGATGAGCGCTTCAATCCTTTTCCTGTCTTTTGTCTTGCTGACATTGATCAGGTATTTTTTTGCCATCTCCCCATGCGCCTTCACTGCCCAATTCAACGAGCCAAGGGCTTTCTTCAATGCCACATAATCAATCAGTGCCTTGATGAGCGCTTGGTAGAGTTCCGGGAGAGAATCAAAACTAGGGAAAGACTCAAGGATGCCTTTTGTCCTCTTGATAAGGATTCCTGACATCGTCTTGATTCTCTCTTTTGCAATGACCTTGGCATTCTCGATAGCTGTGCCAGAGAGCTTCTTTGTCTTGTACGCGGTCAATGCTTCATTCATCCCCCTGAATGCGATATCAAGAAGCTGGTCTGCTGTCTCTATCGGCGGGATGGTCTGAAAGTTCATACTAAGGCAATGTTGGTTAGTTATTTAAATATGCTCTTATTAGTCATGTTTTGAAATATACCCTGCAATCTTTGTTTTCTATTAACTACCCTCTTTTTAAATCAACGTATGATAGCTTTCAGATTCAACTTATGAGGGGATATCCATGAAAGTTACTTATGCAGATGGGTTCGCGGAAGAGGTTATTTCACGCGATGATTATTCACTTGGACAGGCAGTTAACTTTCTTGATGGAAAGACAATTGCAGTTCTTGGGTATGGACGGCAAGGAAGCGGTCAAGCACAAAACCTCAGAGATACTATTGCTCAGGTTGGAGGGAATGTGAATGTTATTCTTGGCCAGCGCCAAACACGCCCTGATGGGGAAGAAAGTGCCTCCTATACACAAGCTTTAGAAGATGGCTGGGTCCCCAGGGAGACACTATTTGACCTTGAGACTGCAACAGGCATGGGAGATGTTGTTTGTTATTTATTGCCTGATGCAGAGCAGGTAGAACATTGGGCAAAGGTTCGGGATAACCTTCAAGGTAATTCGACGCTTCTCTTTTCCCATGGATTTGGGCCTGGCTTTCCAGACCAGACAGGGATCATCACACCATCAGATGTCAATGAAGTTCTCTTTGCCCCAAAAGGCGCAGGATGGACAGTCAGACGAAATTTTGTCAAAGGCTCTGGGATATCTGCCAGCTATGCAGTTGGCCAGGACGCAACAGGGGATGCACGCGATATTGTTCTCTCATATGGCAGGCTAGCTGGCGCCGCATATCTTTTTGAAACAACGATCCGAAAGGAAGTGACATCTGATCTGTTCGGTGAACGGTTTGTTCTGCTTGGCGGCATCTGGGGCCTGGCAGAAGCATTTTATGATTTCTTGCGCCAAGGAGGTGTTGGTGAGGATGAGGCATTCTTGTTCTCTTCAGAAACCCTCACCCAAGGTTATTTACCAATGATTGGAGAGATTGGGATCGAAGGAGTCTATGAATATGCGAGGCAGGATGGTACACTCTCTATCGTTCTCCAGGCACAGCAGTTTGTGCGGGACGGACTCACTGATCTTATCGAAGGGCTCTATAGCAATGTTGTGAGCGGAGGAGAAGTAGCAAGGGTCCTTAGCGCAAATGGGGTGTCAAATTATCAAGATGCGCTCCAAACAGAATTGAATACTATCGATTCAGCTGAAATGTGGCAGGTAGCCAAGCGGGCACGCTCAATGCGCGGGGCAGATGACCGGATAACTGAGCCAAATTCTCCTATTCTCCTCGGCGCACTTCTCGGAATGATAGAACTGCAAGCAAGAGTGCTGATAGAACATGGCCATTCCCCAAGCGAAGCATTCAATGAAACAGTCGAGGAATTGACTCAAAGCTTAAATCTGATCTACCAAGATACGGGCATTGCAGGCCTTGTCGGGAAATGCAGCACAACAGCACAGCGAGGGACACTTGACTGGGGTCCAAAAATCAAGGAGTATACTCTTCGATTACTCGGTGAGAACTATGCCCTCATTGACACGGATTATGTTCCAAAACCTCTCGAGCAGGAATTGACTCTGACGATGAAGACTCTCATCGATGCCGGGCAAAGACTTCGAAACCTTCGGCCAGAACGGCTCTGATCACATCCTTTCCGGCGCATCAATGCCCAGGAGTGAGAGCCCGAGAGCAAGGACTGTTTTTGTTGCAGAAATAACCTGAAGCCTGGCATTCTTCAGCGGGCCTTCTACCTGCAGCACCGGGCATTCCTGGTAGAATTCAGAAAACCTTTGGGATAATTCGAACAGGTAGTTTGCCAGGATATGCGGGCGCATCTGCCTTGCAGCCTCTTCGATCGTATGGGGAAAATTACCGAGCATCTTTATCAGCGCCCATTCCTTATCATTGGTGAGCAAAGAGCAGTCACCCTCATCTTGCGAGGCGGCTTTTTCCAGGATAGAACATATCCTTGCATGGGCATATTGGATATAGGGGCCAGTCTCTCCCTCAAAACTGAGGGCAGTCTCCGTGTCAAACGTGACATTCTTTTCTGGAGATATTTTCAGGATGCCATATTTCAAAGCGCCATACCCAATCATCCTTGCAAGCTGTTTTGACGGCTTTGCTTTCTGCTTTTCCACAATCTCTTTCATCGCATTCTCCTCCACTTCCTTCATCAGGTCTGCGAGCAGGACAACATTGCCTTTTCTTGTCGACATCTTCCCTTCCTTTAAGAGGACAAAAGAATAATGGACAACCTCCGGCTCATTGATCCCTATGAGAGAGAGAGCTGCATTGATCTGCTGCTGATAGAGCTTTTGGTCTTCTCCTAGAATAATGATGTTCCTGTCCTTTGCCAACGCTGCCTTCTTGATGTTGTAGGCAATATCCCTCAAAGGATACAACGAGGTGCCATCGTTCCTCGTGAGGACAAGGACTGGAGCCTTCATTGCCAACTGGTAGCCTTCCTGATTGAGGACCTGCCTGTTCTCCTCATCAGTGAAGAGCTTGCCTGTCTTTTCCAGCTTTGCAATAATCTCTTTTGTGTTTCCATCAAACAAAAGGTCTGATTCGTAATCATACGTATCATAAGTGATGCCAAGATCCCCCAGGATCCTTGCCTGACCATCGATGCATGTTTTGACTACTTTCCGAAATCTCTGGAGGACTTCTTTGTCGTCTGCTTCCAGCTGGCTTAGCAGCTCGAAAACCAATTTTTCCTTTTCAGGATTTTCCTCAACATCCTTGTTGATCTTGATATAGAGTTCTAAAAGCTCATCAAATGAGGGATTTTTGTGTCCAGCTGCCAGGACAAGCATTGCTATCTGCTTGCCGATATCATTAACAAAATAATGAACCTCTGTCTCAAAGCCCAGGTGGCGAAGCATCCGAACAATAGCATCACCTATCAAAGCGTTTCTTGCCCTTCCTACATGGGGAGACGCGTTAGGATTGATGGATGTGTGTTCAACTAATGCATGCCTTGTCTTTTTCTTGCTCGCGAATGACTCTTTCTTCTCAAGTATCTCCTTGATGGTGCGTCTCATCACCGTTGTCCTTTGGAGGAAGAAGTTGACATACGGGCCGTTTGATGATACGCTTTCAATGACCTCATCAGGAAGAATCAGCTTCGAGAGCTCCTCAGCAATATCCGCCGGCCTTTTTTTCTTGTCTTTTGCCAATTGGAAGCTGGGAAAAGCAAAATCCCCCAAATACGCGGTTGGCGGAACCTCGATCTGAAGATCTTTTTCCCCTGTTGTCTCCTCAAGGAGCTTTAAAATATGGTCCCTTGCCGATTCCATCATCACTCCAGGTCATCCAGGTTTTTTAAGGTTATTGGTTAATTTCGACCACAAACTTTCTTTTAAATTAATCACTAATGGATAAGAACAAACGAAAAATATTTAAATAGCTTTCCGCTTCAGTTGTTAATGGATGGGTATGTGCATGAGGGGATAGGACGCGTCCAACAACAAGCAAGAAGGCTCAATGAGGTGCTTGAACGATACGATGCGAATGTCGAATCACTCGGCAATGCTGTAGCAGAAGTATGCCGGCTTCTTCGGGTTGACGTGTTTCCCGAATCCTTTGATCTTCTTATGCGTGCTCGTGAGCTCAATATGCCAATAACTGCATCAGCAAGCGTTCTTCATGCGGTAGGGATGGATAATGGAGCACTTCGCATTGATATGGAAATGGAAGCTACTTATCTAGGTAGACGTCCTTGGGTTAGCAGACATCCTCTTGTTCCCACATTCCGTTATGAGATCAGGTATTTTTCCGGGATGCAATCAAAGAACAGTCTTGGTGATGAACTCACTCTTGATGGTGCTGCCCTTACCCATTTCTACCCCCTTGAAGTCTCCTTGAAAAGTGGAGCAAATATCATAATTTATACCACTGATGAGACAAAACAAACAAACGGAACTCCGCCTCGAACACTTGCATTCCTCAATCGATTCGATACTTCATCACACCGTTTAGTCAGGAGAGCCTCATCATCCCGGCTTACTTGTCACATCACCAGGGCTCTTACTATTGTATCACAAAAACAAGGTCCTCCTTATATCACTTCTGACACTCATGTGGTGGTTCCCGGAGAACAACAAAAACCATGCCTTGTCTATGAAGCGTTAGCATTTCTTGCTCTTGGTTATGGTGGCCACATGCTCGCTCTTGGCCTTGCCAACTTTGAGACAAAACTCGAGCAAAGGGTAGCTATGGCCGAGGCGTACCATCAAGCGTATGGCATTGGGAGCATGGACAGGGAACTTGAATTAGATGCTGGTGAACGGTTCGACCGGCAGCTTGCAGATCCTGCAGGATCTGATGACACGCCAGTACGAATGGACGGAGAAGAACCACCAGCTGAAGATACAACTATTACTAATGGTAATAGTGAATGGTAAAGGTCGTCGCTGAAAGTAATCTTCCTCATATTTTCTTGAACATCTTCGTTACTTTCTCTACCGGCAAGCCCATGATATTTGTATAGCAGCCATGGATCTCTTTTATCAAGAACCCTGCACCATCCTGGATGCCATAGGATGCTGCTTTGTCAAGAACATTGTTGTGCTTAAGGTAATGGTCGATCTCTTCCTCTGAGAGTTCTCTGAAGGCAACATCAGTCTTCTCAACATCGGTTATCTCCTTATCTTTTTCTGTGTCGATGATGGCTATACCTGAATACACCTGATGGGTCTTGCCTGACATGGACTTCAACATGGCTTTTGCGTCATTCTGGTCTTTTGGCTTGCCAAGGACTTTGCCGTCCAAGAATCCGATGGTGTCAAAGCCAAGGATAATGCCTTTTTCTGTTTTTGCAACAAAGCGCGCCTTTGCCAGCGCATTTTTTATGACCAAAGAAACAGGATCTTTTGTGTCTGACAAATCTTCTTTGGCATCGCTTGGGACTGCTCTAAACGGGATGCCCATGGCCTGCAGGAGTTCTTTTCTCCTTGGTGATTGTGAGGCTAGGATCACTGCCATCGTTCATACTACCAGAAATAGGCAACAGAGAAAGAAACGAAGGCTCATTCTTCTTCCTTCTTCTCTTCACTGTCATAATCTTCAGCTTCGTCGTATCCTGCCATAAATCCTTCTTCTTCAGGAGTGATCTCGTCATCCTCTACTAACTGTTCACGAGAGCCTGATCGGTAGACATTCTGCTCTTCATTATCTGGATCGTCTGCCATAACCCAGAGAGCAAAGGCTCCCTTTAAAAAATTTTCGTTGAATCCCAGTGTACGTCGATGCTAGGATAGATATGTTGGAGGATATATGTTCTGTCATCCACGCCACGACTCGCTAAGCTTTTATAGTACAATTCCTGGGGAGATCCTCATGAGGAAGAAAAATAACTATCTCTTCGTTGTTGGAGGGGTAATATGTATAGTCATTTGGGTATTAGGGACTATCCCTTTTCTTCTCCAAGAAAAATATGGCTTTGCCGCGATCTCGGCGATTTTGGTTATAACTGGTCTTGTGCTTTTAGCCATCGCCTTTGGTGATGAATATTGGATACATGGATATCAGACACAATTAAAAAGAACCTATCAAACTTGTAATACATACTTCCTCCACATCTTTTCCTGCCTCACCATTATGGTTCTCTCTCCTAGTTTTCTTTTCTCTTTGTTTTCTATGTCGACTTTGCTCTCCACCTGGTAGAGCTTTTCCTTGACTTGTAGGGATAGTTCCCGAACTGGAGCTCCTTGATGATCATAAGGGAGACGTTAAACACTGTTTTTAACCCTCACGCGAGGTTGTCCAGTGGGATGGATCACACATCACTTCAGCAAACCGATGAAAAAAGAAGAAGATAAAGGTATGGAGCGGTGGAAAGGATGACAAAAACTATTTAAACTAATATACATTTTCCATCACCATGAAAACGATTTCAGACTATATGTATCCTTCAAGACGCTTGGTTGCAATGGCGAGAGTGACATTACCTCTTGTCTTACCACTGACAGCAGCAGTCGTTCCTGATCCAGCACAAGCAGGGATCATTGACACGTTTGACGACCTTGATTATGCAGGCTGGACAGCCGAATACGGAAACTGGACAGCCAGCCAGGGGAGTCTCTTCAATGATCCATATATTGATGGAGCAAGGGTTATGTGGACAGATATCGGTGCAATAATGGGTGATTTCATGTTCACCGGTGATGTCCGGCTTATCACCCCTGACGGCTCTTCTGCAATGCTTGGCATCGGCTTTGATTCAGGCATTGACAGAATCGGTCCGGGACCAAACCAGGAATCATATCAGTGGTGGTTTGGGGGAACTACAGGAAGCCTCAACAGCGGAACATTACAATCCAAAGTCAACCTTCATCATAATGGCACAAATACAGATCTTACTCCTGACCTGTGGGTGAGCAATTATGACCCTTACGCCTGGCATGCATTCGAAGTGAGGAGGGAGGGAGACATGCTGTACGGTTCTTTAGATGGTTCTCAGATATTCTCAGTGAATGACGCTACCCTGCCCTTCGGTTATCTTGGCTTTCATACACAGGGACAATGGCAAATGGATAATGTTGGTATAACACCTGTTCCTGAGCCAGGCACATTAGGAATGTTAGTTGCTGGATTTGGCGCTATGAGCCTTTTGAGAAGAAGGAAAAGATAGTTTTTATTTCTCTATCTTTCTCTATCTCGATGTTTTTCTTCTTTTTCAGGGCATTCTCCCATTCAACAACCAATACTCAATTATGTTCCAAGCATCATGAATCCTTTCAAGGAATACCCCTCCTTGAACGGGGGAAAAGACGGAGATAATCAGATTTTTTCAAAATGTTCTAGCATTCTTTTCACTTTCCCCACCGGCAAGCCCATGATATTCGTGTAGCAGCCATGGACTTCTTTCTCCAAAATTAAATACTTCTTCTACATTTCCTCTCCACCACATAAATCTTTTTAATCAGCAAATACTCTCCATTCTTCTAAGATGGACAAGGAATCCAGACAGTTATTCGTGATTTTATTTGCAGCGATACTTATCAGTTTTTCTCTTCTCTTTTCTGCAGTTATCATTAAGAGTTATCAGGCACCAACCGTCAATTATTATCTTTCACCTGAGATGCCTGGGGACAAGCAGCAAACAACTGTTCCCCAATTACCCTCTTCTCCAGTTAATCTATCCCCTCTAGTTAGGGGAAATCTAACAAAAATTGTGACAAAAATCATTGATGGAGATACCCTTATCGTTGAAGGTGGGGAAACAGTCCGGCTCTTAAGCATTGATGCAGATGAAACAGGATACCCCTGTTATGATGAGGCAAGCAGTCGGCTCTCTGAACTTGTTCTCAATAAACAAGTCATCTTAGAGTCTGATAATGAGGATAATGACAAATATGGGCGTTCACTTCGATATGTTTTCCTCGGTGGCAAGAATATCAATGTCCAGATGGTAACTGAAGGATTGGCTGTCGCAAGGATATACCCTGAAACTCAGAAATACGCTGGTGAGATACGATCTGCTGAAGTATACGCAAAGGACTATGATGTTGGATGTAAATGGGAAACTCCCAAGACAGAAGACTCCCAACCTGTTATACCAACTATTCCACCTAAAACAGCTTTAAAGACAATTGCTGCATGTGATGCGAAGGACTATCTGAACAAAAACGTTATTGTTCAGGGAGTTGTTGTGGATAGTTACTTAAGCAAAACCAATACCCTTTTTCTCAATTTTGGAGAGGTGTATCCTAATAATTGTTTTTCGGGGGTTATCTTTTCTCCTGATCTTTACAAGTTCTCTTCTTTTTCTCCTTCTTACTTTGAAGGAAAAACTATAAAAATTACCGGTGCCATCAAACTTTACGAAGGAAAACCGGAAATTATCATTGAATATCCTTCCCAGATAATTCTCATCAATTAAATTAACTATATACCTTATCATGATGATCCAGATCAAAAAATATGACCTGGTCTTCAGCCCGGTTGTATTTGAATATTAACACAAAGGGGCCTTTGATATGTACCCTCTTAAAGTCTTCCAACGGCTTCTTCAGGTTCTTATAGTGGTTGACGTCCTCACACGTCAGTACCTCTTCAATCTTATTCATCACCGCTTCATACAGCACCTTATCTTTTTTAGAACTCTTTGAGATTGTCCTCTTCAGCGAGTCTTCCATCAAAAACTTACGCATGTTCTATCTCTTTCCTCAAAGAAGATATATCCTTGTACGCATGAAATTTTCCTTTCTTTTCAATCAGCCTAATCTTGTCAATATATTCTGGCCGAAGTTCTGGCTCTAAAAGGTCATCCTCAAACTTGCTGATGACAAAGTTCACTGCATCTGACTTGTTCTTCAGTCCGTATTTTCCTTTAATAATATTCAGGACCCTATCCTGGTGATCATCTAGTGTTATTATTGCCTGGACCATTTATTTTCCTCGTATTATGTTTTATAATGGAGTATAATAGATTGTTATAAAAGCTTTTTGGTTTTTCTGTATCCTTTCCTCACTTTCTCCTGCACTGTATACCTGATACCCTCTTTTCTTCAGATAGGCATTCAGCAATCTTTCAGATAATCCCTTGCGGGACTTGTAGTGGAATCTTCTTAGCTTGAGTTCTTTGATAATCATGAACTACTTCGTTATAAGGATATAATAACTGACAATTTCTACACTTTTTTATATCTCACACAAGGATGTCCAGTGAGGGATGTTCTTCACGATTTTCTTTTGTTATTTAGAATAAGGTCTTTTTCGGCATTGAAAACTCCCTCATCTTGAAATTCGATAGGGCGTTCTCTTGCATTTTTGTATTTTGCCTTAACCTTGCCCCAGCGCAGAATACCGAGTTTTCGAAGTATGTTGGTGAACCTCATTTGATAGATAATGAATAGAGGGGTATAAAAAGGTGGTGGGTTTCACCAAACAACCACTTTTGTCTCCCATTCAATAACCCACTTACCGTCTTCCTTTGTTGCAAAGACATACTACTCGCCATTACAGTCCATGATGCCTTTGGTGATCTTGTTTATCGGGACGCAGTTATAATCGATAAGCGCAACGCTCCTGCCATCCTGAATCATCTTTGAAAAGACGAATTGCTCATCATCTCCAATACTCTTCTTTATCATCTTTTCCAGTGATGCCTCTCCTGACCTTACCCTATCAACGAGTTCAATTGTCAGGAAGATAAAGGTAATGAACATCATGATGATACCGATGATCATAGCCGTCTTCTCTATTCCGTTTTTCATTGGATATACCCCACTGTCTTGTTCTTCATCATAGTAACACCGATCGCCTCTTCTAAGTGTTTCCTTCCAATACTCTTTGCCTTGCCTTTGAGAGCAAAGCCTGCCGCGTTCAAGACAACATTCTTCAGGTCTCCACCGCTCATCCCAGCAACCTTCAGGCCATGCAGCGATAATCCTTTTTCTCTTGCTCTCCTCGGCAGCAGCTTGTTTAAGATCATCTCTGCCTGCTCTTTTGTCGGCAGGGGAAAATCGATGTGCATTGTCAATCTTCTCTGGAATGCAGGATCATATTTTTCCGCAAAATTTGTTGCAAAGATGCACACACCCTCAAACATCTCCAGCTCCTTGAGGAGTGTGTTGACCTGGGACATCTCCCAGGATCTATCAAGGGATGCCCTTGACAATGCGATGGCATCAGCCTCATCAAAGAACAGGACAGCATCTTTCATCCGGGCGATATCAAACACCTGATGAATATGCTTTTCCGTGACACTGATAAAGGAACTCTGGAGCTGGTCATAGCGCACCATGAGCAGCTTTCTTCCAAGCTCAGTTGCAATGACTCCTGCTGCCAGGGTCTTGCCGGTGCCGGGCGGACCTCTAAAGTTCAGTGTCGTTCCCCTGCCATAGAGTATTGTCCGGTCTAGGCCCCATTCCTTAAGCATCGTCTGCTTTCCCTGTTCCCGTGCGATGGCAGCACGAAGATGTTCTCTTACCTTATCATTCACAATGAGATCATTGAATGAGACTAACGGGGTGATGAATCGATAGAGGCTGTCTAGTTGCTCCGGAGAATTCCTTTTGGATTCCTCTTCCAGCATAAGGTCTAACTGTTCGTATTCATCAGTATACCCTTGCCCGGTGATGCCCAGCTGAGCACGAAAGGACACCTCATAGACCATCCTTAATGGACGAAGAGGATTGATGATGCGAAAGACAAGCCCGTGTTTCCTGAGTCTGCTCGATTCAAACCTGACATTATGCTTCCGGAATGGGTCGTCTACCACCTTGATCATATTCTCCTTCTCAAAATCAGATTCATCATTCGATGTCTCGATAAGCTCGATGAGGCAGCAAAGCTCCCGGAATGTTAGGGGGTAGCTGGCAAGGAATGTTCCAAGGGGACCTTTTGCATTTGTGAACCTTTCATTGATATGCTCCTTCCAAATGTTCCTAATTTTCGTGATTATGCTATTCTTGATGACGTCTTCTGGCTCTGCGTAAGGATTGTAATGATAGAGCTGGCTTGGGGTGAGCTTATTCATGTAGTTAAAGTCCTGGACGATCTGGTGATAATTTGTATAGCTCATGCATACACCCTCCCATACCGTTCACTGATCTTCTTTTGGGCGAGCAATTCCTCCAGCCAGCCTTTCCAGTCCCCTTTCCCGACAAGACGCATGATCTCTGCAATCTCAGACCTTGGAAGGGTCTTTCTTGCCCTGATGAACTGCAACAAGTCATTTTTTGAGGTGATCTCCTGGGGGATGAAATCATGCAGCCTGGAGAGCTTTCCTGTCCTAAATGCCCGGCTCTTGAGCAGTTTTCTTATATTGTTCCTCTGGTAATCACCATATGTCTCCTTGAGGAACATCTCAAGGGTGACAATGCCGCTTATCGTATCATGGGTGGCAATAAGGTTTAAGTCATTCAAGGTGTAGCAGTTCTTCTTTAACATGCTCCTGAATGAGGGAGTGGCATTTTCCAGGCGGTCTTTGATGCGCTTTTCAAGCAGCTTTGTTATCGTGCGCCCCTCTTTTCCCGGGTCGATCTTTGCAGCGACCCTTCTTAGATAATGGTCCTCGATGAACTGATTGAGTGAGGAGTAGCCTTTCATGGGTTTTTTTTGAAGATGGTGGTTTATATAAATTTCTATTATTTAGTATAATATTATACTTGATAATGGAAAGTCTTAAATCTCCCTGATTTTTTCATTCCTGAATGGAAACGTATTTAAGCAGCAAATGTTTTGAAGAGATGGGGGAAACTATGGGAAAGAAGGTGCTTATTGCGACAGTGTACAATCCAGATCCTGTCTTGCTTGCTGCAACGAAGCTAGGGCCGGACCGCCTGATTTTGCTATTGGATGAGAAGCCCGATAGGGAGCAGGACAAGGCGCTAAAGCTGATCCAGGATTCTCTTGGGAAAGTAATTGAAGTGAAAACGGTGAAATGCGCCGTGTATGATGTCGTGAAAGTCGCTTCGAAGTGTGTTGAGATCATCGACATGCAGCCAAAGGAGGATGTGGTGTATGTGAATATCACCTCTGGACGCAAGACAAAGGCAATAGGGCTGTTGTTTGCGGCGTATGCACGGCATGACCGGGTGAAGAAGATCGCATACAATCCAGAAGAAGACAAGGGTTTGGTGGTGTATCTTCCCAGATTGTCGTTCAAGCTGACAGAGAGCCAGAAGAAAATCCTCGAGTATGTGGATGCTGGCAATTATGCATCGATAAAGGAACTGTCTGAGAAGATTGATCTGTCAACGGCGATGCTGTACCGGGCAATAGATGAACTGAAGGATATGGACCTGATCTCAGTGGAGGATGGATTAAAGCTGACAGATGCGGGGAAGATTGCGAGGCTGTGAGTATGAACAAGAAGGAGCTTATCCGGAGATTAGATGATATTGAGTGGGAAGATTTTGAGGTTAAGCTTGCTAAATCAGAGATACCAAAAAGTTCCTGGGAAACAGTTTCAGCATTTTCAAATACTGCTGGTGGGTGGCTAGTTTTTGGGATAAACAAGAAAGGCAGTTTTTTTGAGATAGAAGGTGTTGCTTCTCCAACGAAAATAGAGCAGGATTTTACTACACTACTGAGAAACAGAACTAAATTCAATAAGATAATCGAGGTTGTGTGCAAGAAGTATACATTTCCCGAAGGAGTTGTTCTGGGGTTTAACATTCCGCAAAAGTCCCCGCGGGACAAGCCTGTCTATTTTGACAACCCGAAAAATACATTTATCCGTACTGGCAGTGGTGATCAGAGAGCAACCCAGGAAGAGATCGACAGCTTCTTTAGGAATTCTTCATTTGAGGAGAAAGATAAAGAGATAAGCACGCTTATGCTCAAGGATCTCGATCATGAATCAATCATGAAGTATAGGAATCTCTTTACACAGATGAATCCCTCCCATCCATATAATTCGCTGAAACTTGATGAGTTTCTTCAAAAATTAAGAGTCCATGACAATGGGAAAGTGACATATGGTGGTCTTCTCTTGTTTGGTACTCCTGATTCCCTTCTGTCCCAATTTAATAATTTCCGAATTGAGTATCTTGAGATTCCCGGAACAAGTTATCATGATGCTACTACCCGATATGATTATAGGATATCTTCCAAGAAAAACCTATTCTCCAGTTATTTTGAAATTTCCCAGAGACTCTTCCAGAAGGTAAGTGTTCCTTTTAGCATAAGAGGGGGATTTCGGAATGATGATCCAGAGCAGCTTCAAGCGATCAGGGAGGCACTTGTCAATCTTATCATGCATACGGACTATTTCAGTTCAGGAAATGCATGTATCAGGGTTTTTTCAGACAAGTTTGAATTTTTTAACCCTGGAGCGCTCCCAAAGAAGATAGAGTTGATCTTAAAGGAGGATTATTCACAGCCCAGAAATCCAATTGTGGCCAGGGCATTCAGATTCGCCAAATTATCAGAGAATATTGGGAGCGGATTCACAAAGATGTTTTCTGGATGGAAGAGAACATTTGGTGTGCCCCCTTTTGTCGAAGGGGATTTTGACCATTATAAGATCACTTTTCCTCTGCGAAAACCCACAATTATAACCACAAATAAAACCACAAATAAACCAACAATAAAAAGAGACATCATTGAATTGCTCAGCAATAATCCGTCATATACCGGCGAGGATATTGCAAAAGCGTTAAGGGTAAATGCAAACACAGTAAGGTTCCATATCCAGCAATTAAAATCAGAAGGAAAATTAGCAAGGATGGGCAGCAAGAAAAAGGGCTATTGGAAGGTAATGTAGGATCCACTGAATGATCAAAACATACAACCTGGAGAATGAAGGATTATCGTTCAAAGGAGATTTCGATGGCAATTTTGAGCTGGTATCCCACATCATAGAGATTCGGTCAATGAGTGGGTATGTGAAGATAGATCTTGTGCAGCATAAGAAGACGAAGGTTGTGTATTTTACGAAGAGAGTGGCTGATTTTATAGAACAGGAAGGATGGCTGGAAGTGAGGGAGTGAAGGATGGAAAAGAAGGCTAAACCAGACAATAATAATATCGGAAATGCAGGGGAGTATTTTATAGCATCTATTCTCTCTTCAAGAGGTTATATCACTACAATAACGCTTGGTAGGGCTGAGTCTTATGATATCTTAGCGATTCGACCATCTGATAGTAAAACCATTAAAATTCAGGTTAAAACTGCTTGGTACAATAATAAAAGTTTCAGAGTATCACCTAAAGATGAAGCAGACCCCAAAACAGAATATTACTATGCCTTTGTAACGTTAAAAGAGAATAAAGAAGTATGGGACTACTATATCGTACCAGCAAAAATTGTTTCAAAAAGTGTCCGGGAAGCACATAAGAACTGGAAGGATAGGCCTGGAAAAAATGATCAAAAGCATAATGAGAGCACAGTAAGAATATTTCTAACAAAGCCAAATAAGGATTCTCCTAAGTGGTATACTCAAGAGCTCATAGATTCGTTCAAAAACAACATCAAGGTATTAGAAAAATGACCGCTTATTCCCATTCCAAACTGAGCACTTTTGAGGGATACACAAAGATGCTATTGTCAAAACAGCATGAAAGAATGAATCAAACCACTGCATATCTGCAAAGAAGAGGGATCATGAACAATGGATAAAAACATCATCATCAGACTGACAAAAGACTTTGAAGATTATGCGTATGAAGAGCAGGGAATTGAATTTTGGTTTGCCAGAGATCTGCAAAAACTTCTAGGTTATGAAGACTTACGAAACTTCCTGAAGGTTGTCCAAAAGGCAAAAGAATCATGCAAAACTGCAGGAAATAATGTTCTTGACCATTTCGTTGACGTCAACAGGATGGTGCCACTAGGTTCTGGTAGTGAAAGACAGGTTGATGATATCATACTCACAAGATATGCATGTTATCTTATCGCCCAGAACGGCGATCCGAGAAAAGAGGAGATCGCTTTTGCACAAAGCTATTTTGCTATCCAGACGCGAAAGCAGGAATTGATAGAAGAAAGGATAGCCTTGTTGGAAAGGATGGATGCAAGGAAGAAATTGACCGCCTCTGAAACAGAGCTTTCCAAGCTGATTTATGAGAAAGGGGTGGATGGGAAAGGTTTTGCAAATATTCGCAGCAAAGGAGACCAGGCGTTGTTTGGTGGCAATACCACATTGCAGATGAAAGCTAAACTAAAAATACCCAAGAACAGGCCAATAGCTGATTTTCTGCCGACCATCACTATCACTGCAAAAAACCTGGCGACAGAAATAACGAATTTCAATGTGAAGCAACATGATCTTCAAGGAGAACAAACCATCACAGGCGAGCATGTTAAAAACAACCTTGATATTAGGGAAGTATTGAAAAAGAGCAATATCATCCCTGAAAACCTCCCTCCCGAAGAGGACCTGAAGAGGCTGGAGAGGAGGGTGAAGAAAGATGAAAAACAGTTAGCGGAGGGGTCAAAGAAACGGATAACATGACCACCTATTCCCATTCCAAACTGAGCACGTTTGAGCAGTGTCCGCTCAAGTATAAATTCGGCTATATCGATAAAGTTGAGACTGAGATAGGAGAGAGTGTTGAAGCGTTCCTTGGTAAAAGAGTCCATGAGTCCTTAGAGAAGCTGTATAAGGACCTGAAGTTCCAGAAGATGAATTCTCTTAAGGATATGCTCGCTTTCTACAATGAGGAGTGGACAAAGAACTGGAATGATGGCATTGTTATTGTTCGGGATGAGTATGACCCGGAAAATTATAGAAAGATGGGTGAGAAATTCATCACTGATTATTACAATAGGTGTACGCCGTTCAATCATACAAGAACAATAGGCCTGGAAACCCAGAACTTTGTTGATATTAACGGTTATAAGATCCATGTAAGGATAGATAGGCTGGCATTGGCTTCTGATGAAGTGTATGAGATCCATGATTATAAGACCTCCAATACCCTGCCAACACAGAGCAAATTAGACCAGGATAGGCAGCTTGCTGTCTATGCATATGGCGTCAAGACAATGTATCCAGATGCCAAGAAAGTCAAGCTTATCTGGCATTTCCTGGCTTTTGATAAAGAGATGTCATCTGAAAGGACTGATGAACAGCTAGAGAAGCTGAAAGGTGATGTTCTTGAGAGTATCAAAGAGATTGAGCAATGTAAAGAATATCCTGCCAGGGAATCAACCTTATGTGAATGGTGTGAGTTCCAGCCACTATGCCCATTGTTCAGGCATAAGTTTGAGGTAGAAGAGAAGAAAGCAAAGGAGTTCCTGAAAGATGATGGGGTGAAGCTGGTGAATTTGTATGCTTCTTTGTATCATGATGTCAAGTTGAAGGAAGAGAAGCTAGAGGAGGTGCGGGAGGAATTGGTTGCATATGCGAAGCAGCACGATATCGAGGTCGTGTTTGGGTCGGATATGAAGGTGTCGGTGAAAAGCTATCCTAAATTATCTTTCCCGAAGAAGGAAGATAAGGAAAGGAAAGCGTTCTTTGACGCTGTCCGGAAGATTGGCCTGTGGGACAAGCTGGCTGTGGTGGATGTGTATGAGCTGGCAAAGATGATCAATAACAAGGAGATTCCAAAAGAACTGCTGGCGATACTGGAGAAGTATGTGGAGAAAGGAGAGACAGTGAGGGTTAGCTTGAGGGGGAAATGATGATGACAAAGTGGGGTTAAAAAAAATACTGTAACAATAAATGTGGGATTGTTTCAAAGCACTCCGATAAAAATAATCTAAAAATGAGGTAACAAAATGGTATCAAAAACAGGAGAATACAAGGGACACAAAACAATTTCTTTATTGGAGGAGGGTGTGGAGGTATCTGACAAATATCCCCCCTTTTCGTTTGGAGTTAAGAAAGCAAAATTGATCCTTGAAAATATTGAGGATATTAAAAAATTTGTAGAAGAGAACACGTGAAGGAGAAGCTGTTATAATGGTAGAAGCAAAAGGATCACTCACTCCTCATTTCGATGATATCGAACCTTATTTTGAGGAAAGAATAAACCAGGCTAAGGGAGAAGCTCAAAGGTTCATTCTTGAGATTGTCAGAAATACTCAGGAAACTTGACCTATCAAAGATATAACTCCAGATGCTGCTTTTCCAGATAAAATCCGGAAATAAATAGCAAGCCTTAAATACTCATTTCACCAAGAATATTTTAGCAGATAAAACCTGCTTGGTCAGTGTACCTTGAGGTGCACGCACAAGAGTACCAGTGGGTTCTGCTTTTTTATTTCCATATATGAGAGATGTCAATCTTTTTCTCAATAAGCCGAAAATAGTGATCATTTCCATGTTCAAACTTACAAAAAACTGCCCAACTGACAACATCTGCTAGTTGAAGGCCGGACCATGATTGCGACCAACTATGATAAATTTCAACCTCCCTTGCATGATTACCTTCTCTAAACGTTGATTCCATGTAATGGTTGAAATCATCAACTAAGCTCTGTTTCCCTTTTGACCTGTCAATCCGCACAATAAGGCTTCGGGAATCGGTAGCGATTGTCCCGAGCCTACCACAAACAAAATTATACAATTTATGCTTATCACCTAGCAAGAATTTACTATGGAGATCTTCCTTTTTTAGTATTATACTTTGTGCATGAAATTCTTCAATTACTTCAAGCTTTTTTAAGAGATCCTCTATTAACTGAGGGCTAGATTTATTTGCTTTAATCTCTTGTGCCTTTTTTAGTTCCTTCTTAAACTTGTTTCTTCGTGCATTTTTTATCATCCTATCAAGGACTGCTGGATTATTCACCCAGATCGCAGTTATGATGAAATATCTTGATCCTTTTTCACCAAGATCTCCTGTTTCATCAATATAGACATATCTTTCCATGATCTTGGCAAGTAGAGCCGTTTATAACTATTACCTCATTACTCTAGTGAAGGAGGTTGTAGCAACAACCACATGATCCAACACCTGAATTCCCATCAATTCCCCTATCTCCTTCATCCGCCCTGTTATCTCTTCGTCTTCTGTTGAAGGCTCACAATCTCCGCTAGGATGATTATGCACCAATATTATCGAGTTTGCGCTATGCTTGATTGCTTCCTTAAAGACTTCCCTTGGATGAACCAATGAAGCATTCAATGTGCCAACTGAAATCACTTCATCCTTGATGATCTTGTTCTTTGAATCGAGGAATACAGCGATGAAATATTCTTTTTTCTTGTCTTTTAGCTTTTCCATGTAATAGGAAGCAATATCTTCGGAATTATGGATGACTTTCTCAGCAATAGAACCACCTTTTATTCTTTTACTCAACTCAAATAAAGCCAATATCTGCATTGCCTTGGCATCCCCTATGCCTGGGATATCCTTCAGTTCAGTCAGAGAACATTCAGAAAGCTTGTCTATTGAATGCTTAGCTAAGAGCCTATTACTCATATCAATGACATTCTCATTTTTAGTTCCTTTTTGCAGTATTACTGCCAACAATTCACAATTTGAAAGAACATCCACACCATTCTGCTTAAGCCTTTCTCTTGGCCTGTTTTCTGGAGAAATGTCTTGTATTCGCATAAAAGGACTTAATAAATCAGTTACTTAAGATCATGGAGTCGTAATGTGGACAACAAAATGCTTATTTGATAAGATCCACCCACTCCTCCTTCTCCTTCTTCCCAAGCTCTTTCTCAATCCTCCTCCTATCCACCTGTTCGTTCTCATCTTCTCTTCTCATCTTCCACACCTCTTTTTCTCTTCCAAATTCCAGCAGCATCGCCTTATAGTCTTTCCTAAACTGATTCTTGAGGCCAAAGAGCTTCATGTTGGCAGCAAGACCATGAACAGGGTGCAGAATGCTCCGTTCGAGGAATGCAAGGTCCCTGATATAGTCCCTAAACCTGGGAGTGGAGATAAACCTCCTGGCAATCTTCTTCCTGATATGCTGAGAGATGATGGTATAGGCCATACTATTCCCATATCATTCTTAGATTAATAATTATCTGTTAATCTTATTCTTATCAGGATAATCTATCCTAAAAATATTTTAGGGAGTCATTCCCTTTCATAAACGTCTTTTCGATGGTCAAAACATAAAATGAGAATAGTTTCGTTCTCAATCTTGTAGATTATCCTAAATGGAGGAATCTTCAGAGAACGATGATTCTTCCAACCATAGCGCAAGGGTTTCCCTGCTTCTGGCAAATCCTTCAATTTCTTGATCTGGGAGGATACTCTCAAAAGAGTCTTCCTGTCCTTGATCTTCCGAAATTCCCTTAAGAACTTATCACTATACGTGATGATCATTGTTTCGTCAAAAGATCAACAATCTCTTCATTACTCATAGAAGTATCAGCTTTAATGTATCTACCCTGCTTGATATCCTCCTCTGCTTCTGCTATATCCTGTAATAGCTTCAGATCATCAAGGTATGCCTTCTTGCTCAGCTGCTTCAACAAAATATTCCCATCCTTATTCAGGACAAGAAACTTGGTAGATGGTTTAATTCCTGCTTCTTCCCTTATCTCCTTTGGAATGACCACCTGCCCGTTTGCAGACATCTTTGTTATTGCAATCCCCATATATTCTCCAATAAAACTAATTTTAGAATTAAAATCTGTATTATTTATATATGTTTCGGTTTCCATGAATATCACTGAGGATATCTTCCTCTTCCAGAAATAAAAAATTATGGAGTCGTAAAGAGGATGACAAAAGAGATTATTCCTTAAACATATCAATGATTCTCTCTTCTACTTCCTTAACTTTATCCTGTTTAAGGGACCCGATTTTGTATCTAATAACAGACTCATCAGCGCTAAACATCCTATTTGGTCTGATCCTGCTAGTCGCCTTTAGGGAACCGGATTGGAACTCTTCATCTGTGAGGGAAATTGAATATTTATCACTTCTCATTCGACTGGTGATCTGGCACAAGATACATTCATCACCCTCAAGCGTTGCAGCAACAAGTGCAGGTCTTCTCTTTACATCGCTCAAATCAGAAAAAGGGAATGGCAAAACAACGACATCTCCTTTCACAAATGTTTCCATGCTTTCTCCTCATCTTTGCTGTTCCAATCCTTTGCTAAAACTTTTTCACTGGCAAAGGCACTCATCATCTTCTCATTTACCTGATTCATCGGCCGGATCTCTATCCTATCCTCAAAGGCCAAAATAGCAACTTTTTTACCTGTAGCAAAGCCTTTCTTTCTCACATCCTTTGGGATGGCAATTTGGCCTTTTTCAGTAATCGTTGCGGTTCTCATTTCAATCAATGGCATGGTCTCACCTTTCTTACAAGTAAGAAAAGTAAGTTTTCTTTAATAATCTTTTCATTAGAGGGAAAATAGGATATAATAGTATGGAGTCGTCAGACGGACGACAAAACTAGATTTTCCTCACCACTCCCTTGTGTGCATCCACCTCGACAATATCGCCGTCCTTGAAAATATCAGAAGCACTTCCCGTGCCAACAATGCAGGGTTTTTTGAATTCCCTGGCAACAATTGCAGCATGGCAGATGATACCGCCCTGATCTGTCACGATTGCGGATGCTCTCTTCAGCAAAGATGTATATTCTGTGCTCACATCATGAGCAACTAAAATATCTCCATCATGGAATTTTTTGTGATCTTCTACCGTATGCACAACGCACGCATTTCCTCGAACAATTCCAGGAAAACAAATAATCCCTTTCACGTTATCCTTCTGTTGTTCTGGCAGTTCAATGAGTTTTTGTGCGAGTTCCTCAGCCTTTTTTCCAGAAAATAATTCAATCTTATCATCATGCAGCCAAACAGCTCTGGCTTTCCATCGTTCTTTAATTAGCTCCTTATCAGCTTTTTGAGATGCAAGCAATAATGAAGAAATCTCCGGTGGAGAAAGCAAAAGCAAATCTCTTCTACTCACTCCTAACCGGGAAGCAATCTCATCATAGAGCGCTAATGCACGATACCGAATTTCAATGATCACCGCTTTAGAGGCATCAAGGATAAAAGAAAATTCCTGTAAAGCAAAGGACAACTCTTTTAACACTGTGGCACCCTTATGTTTTCTGAAGAATTCCTGCTGTTTTTTCAAAGTCTGCTGAGTTCGGGCAGTTGGTGATACCTCATCATGTTTGCCAAACCGATTCAGAATATGTTCTTTATAATCATTCTCAGTCCAGGGATCGTTGATGTATTCCATATGAAACCAGCCAGCCTTATCAACAAGCTCAGCGAGTGCTTTTTTCCCTTCCACAGTATCACAGAAGGCAAGGAAAGTTGATGAATCTCCAAAACGTTTTTCCAGGTTCATCAATAGCTCTTCTTCTATCTGCACCTGTGTGGGTTTAGTCGGTGCAAGTAAGAGTGCAGTAGCAGTAATGACAATCTTTTGATCACTGCCCACAATCTCTCTCACTTCACCTTCAAAAAATTCTTGCAAATTCTGGGCCATGAGCCCCAGGAGCATGGGCTTATTGCCTTCTGCCATCGCCTTCCACACAACAGAAAAGGCACTTACTATCTCTTTAGTATCAATGTTAGAAAAATCTCTGCTGCATACTTCTCTCACAGTTGGCAGCAATACCCTATACATTCTGTCCAACTTGAAAAAGAACTCTTCAGTATATTTTCCCTGCCCAAATTCCTTGATCATGATATCACGATTCTTCTCAAGGACATCCTTTCGGTGGCAGTGATTATTGGAGACACCTCTCCCAAAACCAAGAAAACAGGGGATAGCAAAAGCAGTTCCTTCCATTACTGTATGAAGAAAAGAATATGCACTCAAATACTCCCAATACAATCCTTTATTGCGCCTCCCAAGGTCAATGAACTGATGGTCCATTATGATTTCCAAGAAGATAATCTATATCAATGTTCGCATAGACTGGAGAGGCATCACCCAGCGTTGGCAGGATGGCTAATGCGGAAACCTGGCCATGCTGCTGTGGAAAAAGAGGATTTCTTGGGACAGAAGGGGGAATCAAAGCAGGATCTCCATAGACGATGCCTGGCCGAAAGATGCCATCACCATCCGGCTGGACAATAATCTCACCTATTGTCCTTTGGGTAGCGTATTCTATGAGCAGTGCATTAGAAGAACATGAGCCGACGCTGAGTATCACCATCGGTGGATTACTCTGAAATCGCTTGACAGCTTCTATTAACCGGCTATAAACCTCTCTGGTCTTGAATGTTAAGGTATCAAATGAAGGAAGAGTCTGTTCATCAGGAAATACTTCTTCCCGAAGCTGCCTGGATAAATATGCGCGGCAGTATAACGGATCGAACGGAAAGATTCCCATCTCTCCTGGATCAAAAGCGATGCCTTCACGTCTATAGACTCCATCAGCGTCTGGAGCAAACCGATCAAGATGGAATCGTTTTGTTGTTTCCTCTGCAGACTTTTCTGTCAGCGGCGAATTAAGAACTGCATTGAGGCGGTTGTCAAACAATGTGGTGCCTTCATAATGAATATCTTCGATGATGGCGTTTGTTGTCCCAAGATGGCGATCTAATGTTCCAGAGACAAGCAGATCAATAGTCCCAAGGGAATGGATGAACGCTAAGAGCTTTTCTCGCTCTTCAGAACACTCTGCGAGCGGAGTGTTGTATCCTCCATGACCCTGCCTGTTCTGGAGCGAAGGGAGATGTCGAAGAAGATAAATAACTGCTGATCCAGGTGGCACTTCCATGGGCTGAGGGGTCTTTTGTTGTTTATAAAACTTTCGTTAATTAGTCACTAAAAAGTGATAAAAATTTACCAGAATAACCTTCCTTCGTCATGACGGGTCTTTCTTTGGGCAGGCTCACTTTCTTGGATTCCCTTTCCTCTCGTAGCTCCATTTGCACCTTGCCGAGCTTTTGTGGTGGCATCTCTTTGCTCCTGAGTATCATCATCTTGGTTTCTTTTTCTATTTGCTGCCCGTCTCTTACTCTCTTCTTCAGCCCGTTTTCGTGCTTCAGCAGCCTTTGCTCTCTTACTGAGCTTTCTTCCAGAACCGTTATTCGAACCACCTTGGCTGCCCTGATACGAGTCATCAGGAACATGACCATTTCCTCTGCTTCTCCCCTTATTATACATCGTCAATGGGATAAGCGCAGATCTTGGGGCTAGCGTCTCGATAGAAGGCCCAAGATACGCTGGCTGCAACGGACTGACCATCCGTTCTAGCCTGGAAGGCAACATATAGAGATTGTTCCTCATCTGAGAGAAGGAATCCCGGACCTGGGTGGTCTTATCATGGTAGACTTGTTTTAGTGTGTCATAAAAGCTCATTGATAATCACAACTGAAGATAATCCGGTTTTTTATAAAAAGATTACGGAAATCGTACATACTGTTTAACTCTAATCTCCCTATTGAAATCAACTTCTCGACCAATAACTATTTAAACTACATTGCTGGGGATTCCATCGAAAAAGAGGATGGCAGATACTATAATTTACCTGAGCTACCTGGTGAGCATCCTACTCATTGGACTCCTCTGCGCAATCCTCGCAAAGCGCTTCTCGATTTCAAATGTCTTTCTCCTCCTCATCTCTGGAATACTCATCGCTCACTTTCCCCTCCTGCCAAGGATCGCTTTTACTCCGCTGTTTCTCGAAAGCATCGGCATTATTGCATTGGTGATGATCGTCTTTGACGCCTGCGCCCGGTTCAAGCTGAGGGAATTCTCAGACCATTCAACTGAAGCTGTGAAGCTGGCATTCATCTTCCTGTTCTTCAATCTCACCATCATGACCCTTGCCACCTGGCTTCTTATCGGTTTTCCACTCAATATCCATTTCTTCTTTGTGGCGATGATCTTTGCCGCGGTGATGTCTGGCACCTCCCCAGATGTGGTTTTATCAATGTTCGGGAACAACATCTCCAGGGCTGTGGAACTCCTGAAAGTGGAATCAATCCTCAATACCCCATTTACCGTTCTCATCCCTTTCATCATCCTTGATCTCATCATAAACCTGCTCCAAGGCCAAGGCCTCCCGGCAATCACCAACCAGATTGGGCCATTGTTGACTCAGGTCATCACTGGCGTTGGAACAGGCATCCTCATTGGCATCATCATCTTCAAGTTCATGAGCAGGTATTATTCAGAGACGCTCTCTCCCCTTGCAATCATTATCGCAGCCCTCCTCTCTTATGTCCTAGCACAGCAGCTGGGGGGCAATGGGGTGCTTGCTGTCACGACCCTTGGACTCTTTTTTGGCAGCATCAGGATCAAAGAGAAAATATCATTGATGGGTTTCTCTTCCATTTTTTCCAATGCACTGGAAATACTCCTCTTTGTCCTTCTTGGCTATATCATCAATTTTCCGCTGACCTTCCAGTTCATCTTTAAGTCCGTCATCCTTTTTACCATCTACCTTGCAGTTCGTTATCTCTCAGTTAAGATAGCCTTGAAAGGCACAATCACCCGAAGCGAGCAATGGTTCTTAACATTAAATGTATCAAAAGGCATTCCTGTTGCAGTTGTCACCTTCTCATTGTCCAGCCTCACAAACATTGCCGGCATCTCTGAACTGCTCAACTACATCCTCGTGTTCATCCTCTACAGCATCCTCCTCTCAACAATAACGACAAAATATCTCCACCCAGTCCAACAGGAAAAAAAGGGCATCCAAAAGAGAAGAAAAGCTCCTGTGACAAAACCCAAGGTTTTAAAAGCATCCAGCCACCATGCATAAGCCATTGTCAACATGCCAGGAACTATCCAAGAATGGAAAAAATCATCCTCGACACTAACTTTTTAATGATCCCAGTGCAGTTTAACGTTGACATCTATTCAGAGATTGACCGCCTCTTCCCTGGCTCGCACCGCTTATTTACTCTTGACAAATGCGTCCGGGAGATCAATGGCCTCATTGCCCGGGGAGGAAAAGAGAAGAAGCAAGCGTCGCTTGCCCTTCAGCTCTATCTTCATTTCAATGTCCAAGTACTTGAGACAAAGCACGCAAAAAATGCCGATGATGCTCTGGTCAAGCTGGCACAAGAAGGCTACCGCATCGCGACAATGGATGCGGTATTGAGGAAAAGGATCAGGGCAGCTCATGGCCTCTTATTGACCATGCGCCAAAAGAAATACCTTATCCTTGACTAGATCCTGTTTGCGGGCATTCCCCTTGTGTCCAGTATGCCACCTTCATATCATTGCAGGCAAAACACCCGTTAGAAAAGGTTTCTGCGCAAGGATAAGCAAAGCACTTGATATCCTCAGTATACCATCCGCACACCGGCTGATAGAGCTCAATACAGACATCCTGCGCCCTTTCTTTCTCCTTACAATCATGCCTTTCTTCAGGATTTTGCGGCCCATCAACAATTAGCCCTGTGCAGCGCCAGTTAATATCTGCTGTTTTATCATCTTCGACAACGCATGCAGGACTGCATCCCGGCTTATCAATATCCAGGTCAAACCACCATGTATAGGTGATATTATTATAGAACGGCTCCCCTTTGATGCTGCCTTCTTTCACACAATCGCTAGAAAGTACTATTGCCCCAGCCTCTTCAACAGTCATAGGAACGCCTTTTTCGGATTGAGTATCTTTTATTAGTTCTTCTGCTTCTCTTGGAGCACAGCCAATAAGGAGCATGACGATGATTATCATCAGCATTATCCTCATCATTCCACCTCTGGAGATCATATGCTGCTCTGGCAGTTGTGCTATATAAAGATTATTATCCGGGCAAAGGGGATGGAAACGAGAGGGTGAGCATCACCCATCCTTGATGACCACAAACCATAAGCTTTATAAATACCCTCACGACCCTCATTGTCATGTTTTTCAAATCCCAAGTAAAAGACCACATCAGAGTACCACCAAACCTGTTTGGGGCAAATGTCACACAATCAATCACTGAACAGATCAAGAAGAAATATGAGGGGTATATATCAAAAGACCTTGGCATCGTGATTGATGTCTCCGCTGTTGATGAGGTTCAGGATGGCATTATTATCCCCGGCGATGGTGCAGCATATTATGAGACCTCTTTTACGCTCCTCACATTCAAGCCAGACCTCCAGGAGGTGGTCCTCGGAAGGATCAGAGACCTTGCAGATTTTGGCGCTTTTATCACGATTGGACCCCTTGAGGGGATGATACATGTCTCCCAGACAATGGATGACTTTGTCTCTTTTAGCAAGGATAAGGTGCTTGTCGGGAAGGAATCAAAGAAAACGCTGAAAGTCAATGATGACTGCCAGGCAAGGATCATTGCTATTTCCTACAAAGACTTGCCAAATGTCAAGATCGGCCTTACGATGAGGCAGGACATGCTGGGTAAGCTAGAATGGTTTAAGGGGAAGAAAGAATGAAAAAGAAAGCTTGCCGTTCATGCAAATGCCTGTATGATGGAGAATCCTGCCCATCCTGCGGCAGTTCCCAAACAGCAAACAGCTGGCAGGGAAGGCTCCACATCCTTAATCCTGAAAAGTCTTTGATTGCACATGAGGTTGGCACAAAGAAAGAAGCCGAATACGCCATAAAGATACGATGACAATAGTAATTATTGAAAGGAAAGAGAACAAGCTCCTGAAAAGAAAAGAGCTCAAGGCAACTGTCAAGGACCAGACAACTACTCCCTCTCGGGTGTCTATTATTCAGGCACTGGCAAAGTCTGAGAAAGCAAAGCCAGAATGCATCATTATCAAGAGCATTTCAACATTGTATGGCAGCAGGGCTGCCACCATTGAATTATTCATCTATGATTCTGCAGAATCCCTGCAAAGGATCGAGTCGATCCACAAGAAATCTAAGAAGCACGCTCCAGAAGAGAAAAAGAAAGAGGGGGCGGAGTAGGCCATGGGAAAAGAAAAAGCAAAAGCTCCAGCGCAGATCAAAAGGAAAAAAGGCACAAAAGTGCATAGCCTCTATGATAAAACGAAGCTCAAGACCGAATTCTGCCCAAAATGCGGCCCGGGAGTGTATCTTGCTGTCCATAAGAACCGGACAACATGCGGCAAGTGCGGATATACCCAGTTTAAGAAGAAGGAATAAGCAGGTTCTCTTCTATTCTCCAGCAAGTGATAGGCGCTTGCGGGAGCTGGGTCTTTTGGTGAGTTGCATACTGTCTGCATGCTGCCTCATATTCCTCAGGTACGCCAATATCAAATGCAACTTCATCAAATATGAATGCAAAAGCTCTCCTTGTCCGAACGATCCATTCCATGAAATGGCCCATCGCATCAGGATCATGCCCCTCAGCAATATACTGGCAGACCCCGATAAGATTTTCAAGGGAGAGCGCATAACAAGGGAATGATGCGAGCGATGTTGGGTGGGGTGACTTTTCTTCAAAATGTGTGATCCTCCTGCCGTTCAGCACTACGGTGCCAAACCGTTTTGCGCGTCCCATCGGATCAATGCCTGCTGGCGAGTGCAGGGCAATATCACTAACTGCCGTGACCGCTTCACGTTCATATCTGCTGATTATTTCTTCTGCAGCAAAAGGAAAAATTGTGTCTCCAGCGAGGAGAAGAAGCGGGCATTCCTGCTCGAGAAGGCAAGGATCAGTTGTCAGGAGGTTCTCTAGCGCTCCAATACTGCCCAGCCGGTCATTGTTCGTTTGGCTGTCTTGAATATGGAAATAAATTGGCAGAGATTGTGGATGCCCCATGAAATAATCCATAAAATCTTTGATATACTTTCTATTGGTTGAGACATAGCATTTCCCACCATTCTCTTGATGGAAAGGGGCAACCATATCGAGCGTGTACTGGATGACTGGTTGGGGCCCTACGGGAAGCAGGACTTTTGAGGTGCTCGCGGTCAGGGCACCTAGCCTCGTGCCATACCCTCCGGCAAGGATGACCGTATTCCATTCGACCATGATAGCAGTTATGTCAAATGATTTATAAAATTTTAGCGGGTGCAAGAGCCAATGATCTGCAAGGATCATCTCTTTTGGTATAACCAAATTAAGTGTGAAATTCAAGCCCTACTTCGCCTCGCTTTTCTCGGCTACGTCTGGCCAGCCATCATTACCAATGGTAATAATGGCAATGGTGGCTCAGACGGTCTTGACTTTCACACTATTCTTGACTTTGCCATCTCTTCGCAATGTTTTTAAACTCTGAATAGAATAAAATCAAGGATGATATTCAAAAAGAGGCTGACGCATGATGATATCATAAAGATGCATCTTTCTATTCTAAAGAAGCTCCAATACTCCTCCGGACTCTTTGCCGCCTCAAAAAAAAATGTCAACACCGGATATGATAAGGCATGGCTTCGGGACAACTTCTATGAATGCCTTGCATTTGAAATCCTCGGGAAATGGAGCATTGTTCATAAGACATACCGCGCGATCCTTGATATCTTCCTGAAACACGAGTATAAAATCGACTGGGCGATTCGGGAAAAACCTGATGCAAAGTTCAAATATATCCATGCAAGGTATCATCCAAAGACATTTGATGAGTTCTGGGATGAGTGGGGCAACAAGCAGAATGATTCTGTTGGGGCGATCCTCTTCAAGCTCGGCGAGATCCAGCATGTCCATGCCCAGGAAATACTCATGAAAGAAGATGATTATCGCATCACTCAAAAATTAGTCCATTACCTTGAAAGCATCGAATACTGGCATGACAGAGATTCGGGGATGTGGGAAGAGGATGAGGAGATCCATGCGAGCTCTGTTGGCGCCTGCGCTGCAGGATTGCAGATGATAAAGAAAATCAAAGGAATTGAAGTGCCTTCTTCCCTGATCCAGAAAGGCAAAGAAAGCCTCTCTTACCTCCTGCCAAGAGAGTCAGAGAGGAAATTTGCTGATCTAGCCCTCCTGTCTCTCATCTGGCCGTACAGTATTGTGACAAAAAAGCAGGAAGAAGATATCCTTGAGAATGTAGAATATCACCTGCTTCGAAAGCATGGGGTGATTCGGTATAAGAATGATTATTACTACAACAAGAACCCTGATGGGTATTCTGAAGAGGCGGAGTGGACGATGGGCCTTTCCTGGCTGGCAATCATCCACGAGAAACTGGGGAACAAAGAAAAGGCAGAAGAACTGGTAGAGAAAGCAAAGGCATGCATGACAAAAAGAGGATTGCCAGAGCTGTATTATTCAAACTCTGACTTAGCAAATGAGAACACCCCCCTTGGATGGTCAGAGTCATTGTTTGTCATCGCTTTGCATGATTTGACAAAAAAACATATGAAGAATTTCTTTGGGTGAACACATCCCTCACTTCATCACAACCCCCGTCTTCATATACCACAGGTAAAGGTCGAGTTCAGCTTGGCTCATGGACAATGCATGGCAGATTTCTTCCAGCCATCTTTCACAATCAAGATAAACCTTCTTCGTGATGCTTGCAGGTCTTTTTATTACCTTATGATCCACCACTATCGAAAGGACATGCCGGTCAATGATGGCAAAGTGCTCGCAGCCGATGTTTCGAAGGAAATGGCTGGCTTCCTTCATCCCAATACCCCTGATGTGGAGAATGAGCCATTCTCTTGCCTTTTTTTCATCATCTTTGATCAACCTTCTGAGAATTTTTCGAAATCCCTTCTGTTCCCGCGCCAGGCAGATATAGCATGCTTTCATGTTATGGAACCGATGGTTCTTGCTCCTGATAAATGCTGCAAGGTCATGTTCTGGGAGTGTTTGGAGCTTTGCTCCTAGCTCCTGCTGTATTAGCAGCGCATTTTTTCCTTTTGCATTCGCAGCAAGGATGCAAAAGCAAAGTTCAGAGAACCACACCTGCTCCGGTTCAGAGAATAGTCTGGAAAACTCCTTTAGTCTCTTATCAACTAGCTTTCCAATCTCACTTTTCTGGAGCACTCTGATCTTCATGATGAGCTTTTGGGCATCATCCATGTCTTCCCCTGCCAAGGATAAGAAATAACAGGAAAAAGAATACAGTGAGGGCGAGGCCAAGATAAAAAAGCCTTTTGTCTGTTGCAAAACCAAAAGGGATAAACCCAATCATTCCAAAAATGCCTGTTTCTGTCCTGCGCTCTCCAGAATGCATGGCAGACCAAAAAGAGCCGGTCAGTATCAAAACAATCCCTAAAAAAAGAAAAAGCATTCCTGCTGCAATAATGGATTGTGGCATCATGTTCTTCTTCATATCTTGCCAACTTGGTCAATGCCGTTGGTGAGGGTCTTTTCCCCTTCTTCCCAATCGATTGGGCACACCTGGCCATTGTTCTTCCTGACAAATTGCAATGCTTTCATCTTCCGAAGAAGCTCTTTGGTGCTCCTGCCGACGTTGTTCGCGTTCATCTCCATTGATTTGAGCACCCCATCAGGATCGATGATGAACGTAGCCCTAAAGGACAATCCTTCGTCTTCGATGAGTGTCTCATAATCCCGGCACATCTTTCGCGTAGGATCAGCGATCATTGGAAACGATACTTTCTTGATCGTTTCAGAGTTATCATGCCAAGCCTTGTGGACAAATTCTGTGTCGCAAGAGACGCACAGAATCTCTGCGCCAAGCTTCTTAAACTCCTCATAGTGATCCGCTAGGCCGCCTAATTCTGTTGGGCAGACAAACGTAAAGTCTGCCGGATAGAAGAAGAGGATGACCCACTTCTCCTTAAAGTCTGAGAGGCACACCCTCTTAAATTCCTCATTCTGGTATGCAGTTGCGCTAAACGCTGGTGCTGGTTGATTAATCTTTATCATTTATCATCATTCCTCCTTAGAAGTCTATGGTCACGCTTCCTTTTTTTATTTTTGCCTGGCAGCAAAGCCGATGACCTTGCTCTAAGTCATGGGTCTTTTCCTGCTCATTCATGGGGGCGAGGTTCTCTTGCCCTTCAAGAACAGTTATTTCACAAGTCCTGCATCTGCCCTCTTCACATCCAAAAGGAACACCCAGCTCTTCTGCTGCTTTCTTAATGGGTGATCCATCAGGCAGTTCAACTGCTCCGGACGGAGACTTGAGTGTTGCCATTATTCTCTTTTTGCAAGCTTGCGGTCGAGCATGAGCAATGATGGCTTGCTCTCCCCTACCATCTTCACTTGTTCGATGAGGAGGTAAGCAGAGCTTTCTTCCTCGACTTGTTCTGCTATGAACCATCCAATAAAATTCCTTGATGGATAGTCCTTCTCTTGTTCTGATGCCTCTGCAATGGCATTGATGAGTATTGTTACTCTTTGCTCATGGGCCAATGCTTCTTGAACTGCCGCTAGCGCTGATGCAAAGTTTGTCTCTTGTTTTTCTATGCTTCCAAGGCTCACTGTGCTTCCCCGATCATGGAGGTGCTCATAGAATTTCATTGCATGGGAAAGCTCTTCTTTTGCCTGCACCTTCATCCAGTGGGCGAAGCCCTGGAGGCTTTGAGAGTCAAAATATGCTGCCATCCCAAAATATTTGTATGCCGCAAGAAACTCCTGAGTCACCTGGACATTCATCAATTCTCCTGTTTTTTTCCCTGGTTTCATCTTACCCTCTTTCCGATAAATAATGCCTTTCAACGACGATCCAATCGACCACATTAAAAAATGCTTCGATATATTCCGGTCTCTTGTTCTGGTATTTTAGGTAATAGGCATGCTCCCAAATATCGAGGCCAAGGATCGGCTTTTTCCCGATGCTAAGAGGACTGTCCTGGTTTGGTGTCTGGATGATGGCAAGCTTTCCTTTGTCCACAACAAGCCATGCCCACCCAGATCCAAAAACACCTGCTGCCGACTTCGTGAATGCTTCCTTGAACCCATCAATGCTCCCAAAGCTCTCGATTAGGGAGCTCTTCATCTCACCTTTTGGACCATCTGTGTCCTTCTTGAGAAGCTGCCAGAAGAAACTGTGGTTTGCATGGCCCCCGCCATGGTTTCGAACAGCAGTCCTTATTGCCTCCGGGACTTTCGAGAGATCAGTGATGAGCTCTTCAACGCTGAGTTTCTGGAGATTTGCTTGTCCCTCAAGCGCTGCATTCAACTTATCTACATACGCCTGGTGGTGCTTGGTATGATGGATGCGCATGGTCTGCTCATCGATAAAAGGTTCGAGCGCAGTGTATGCGTAGCCAAGATCCGGTAATGTATATGCCATTGTGTATCACCCTCAAGAATGATATTCATGTATAAACAAAATTTGTATAAAAATGTTATGTTTAACGTTCGAAACATTTAAATAAGTGATGATGAAAGAAACGGGGGGGCATGATGAAAAAAAAGATTCTTTGGGTCATTCTGCTATTCTTTTGCATCGCTGCTGTTTCTGGTTCTGTCATGGATGATGTGTCCCAGGTCAAGGACAAGGTGGGCGATTTTATCGACAATGGTGACAATGTGGTGATTGTCGAGGGGCAATACGCTTCATATCTGGAGAAGAAGATGTTCTTGTTCTTGAAAGATGCATCTCCCGACCTGGCAGATGTGCCTCTCATCAGGGAAGATGATTTCCGGCCTGGAGATGAGACAGGGAAAATTGTGGTGCTCATCGGCGGCCCAAGGCAGAACATGATCACGGCAATGGCCGTTGCAGATCCTGTTTTTGAGCAGGAGTCAGATGACTTATCGCTCGGTTCCGTGACCTATCTTGATTCAGGAGAGCAAAAAATGGTCGTCTTCTCTGACCGCGCAGGGTTTTCTGGCCTCGCAAAGACCGGCCCTTATAATTCCCCTCTAAGAAAGATCATACCGGTAGAATACGTCCCAGCAGCAGCGGCAGCAATCGGTTTTTCCCTGATCTGGCTCTGGTCACTCTTTGGAAAGATCATCTTAGAAGCGATCCAGGAGTTCTTCACAGATAAGGTCATGAACGTGTTCAAGAAGAAAAAGAAGGTAAAGGATCAGGCAAGGACGATGAATATCAAAGGACTCGAGATCAAATACCGGGAGATATTTGCCATCCTGATTGCGGCGAGCATTTTTGCTTTCGGGCTGGCATACACATATCTCTCGCCAGTCCTCCCTGTAAAATCTTTTCTCCTGGCTGCTCTCATCGTCAATATCCTGATCTATCTCATCCGTCATCTGACCCGCCTGGTGATGGACAAGAGGCTCAAGGCCCATTCGGAATATGTCATGTGGTGGTTTGGGGCATTAATTACAATCATTACCGCATGGCTTGGGAATGTTTTTTCACTTGCGGGGACTACCTTCAAGGGTGATGAGGAGAATGTTGCAGAGGGAAGGATTGCTTTTATCATCACCATCATCACATTTGTTGCATTTATCATCTTTTGGCTCTGGAACTTCTTCATGCCTTCTCTGGTGACCCAGATCACGATGATCCTGCTCTTTATGGGCACGTATCTGGAAATTCTCCCGATCGAGCCTTTTGAGGGGAAGAATATCCGCGCATGGAACAAGAAGGCATGGTGGATCATCTTCATCCCTTTGACGGTGCTCTATGTCATTGGGCATTTATTGATCTAACCCTTATTGATCTAACTATTCCAACCAAAACCTTTTAATTTGATTATTTATTACCATCTGGTATATGGTCAAGGCAACCCAGGAGAAGCAGAGCATAAGGGAGTTTCATGCATATGCATTTCCTCTTGAGCAGTACCTGCCGCGAGAATTTTGTATCATTGGCCAGCTTCCTATGGAGGAAGAGCGGGTGATGATGCATGTCAGGCGAAAAAATGCTTTCCTCCCTTCAAAAAATGGTCATGGATGGCAGCGTGCTAGGCGTTTTGATCGGTATGAGCTTGTGGTGCTCATCGACCCGGGCTGTCCCATCATGTCTCCTGGGCTTCCCTACCAGTCTTTGGGGTGCACGACAATCTACGAATTTCTAGAGCTTCTCGATGGAGCGATCGCCAGGGGCATCTCTGAGGGGGAAGTGTATGATCGTATTGATCGATTCAAGAGAGGATCGATTGCACAGAGGATGCAGCCAAGACTTGCAGAAAAGGTGGCATATAGGTAAAGGGTATAATAGTTAATCTCTTAAATAATAAAACATT
>DUKZ01000015.1 GCA_013329045.1 Candidatus Woesearchaeota archaeon | reverse complement strand
CAATCCGGCAAGCACCATAAAGGATTGCTTCTTCAATCCCTCGTTCAGCGGTCATGACATCAAACGCAATTTTAGTCATGAAGGCACGAACAAAAAACTCTTTTATGCATTGTTATGCTAGCACCTATATCCTAGATCATACAATGGTGGAAAGCCAATAAAGTGTGAATGCAACAGGCAGTGCTGCAATGGCAATCTCTGCTTGATAGGAATGGAAAAAGTTAGGTACCGGATTGACTCCTAGTTTCCTTCCGGCAAGGAATGAGGCTCTTGAGATGCAAGACTCCTCATAGACCATCCTTAATTCTGTTTCGTTGAGAGCTTGGCCGCACAGAAGGCTAAGAGCCAATGCTCTATGCCCCGGATCTCTTTGCTCTACCAGGTGGCTCTGATAAGGATGGTTCCTTGTTGTTTGGTAGAGCTTCCCATGGTCTGCATACGCTTTTGCTCGCTGACCCTTGGATCCACGTAACTCGTCTGCAACCAACTGGCCTATCCAGCCGGGAAGCGCATTATCTATCTCTTCCTCAAGGCCAAGCGCTCTTCCAGCAGCAATCCTTGCAGAAAAATAGGGGCTGTTTCGATAAAAATTTTCCACTCTGCCTCTTGGGTCAAATTCTGTCCCCTCAAGTCTTTGGTTGAAATGTTCTCTCGTGATACTAGCTATCTGTTGATATGAGCCTTCGATATTCCGGCTGTATTCCCCGACTAAGTCAATGAATCTTTTCATAAAAATAATCTTAGAGGAGTCCTAAAAGGATTCCTCCATATTTGATGAATACTGGTGCAAAGACAAGGGATACTATAGCCATCAATTTTATTAGAATGTTCAAGCTTGGTCCCGATGTGTCCTTGAATGGGTCGCCGACGGTATCGCCGATGACTGCTGCTTTATGCATATCGCTTCCTTTCCCAGTCTCCTTTGTTTTCGGCTGGGACTCAATGTATTTCTTTGCATTGTCCCATGCGCCTCCCGTGTTTGCCATGAAGACTGCCATGAGCACCCCAGTCACAAGTGATCCTGCAAGGAGGCCTCCAAGAGCAGCTGTTCCAAGGAAGATGCCGACAAGTATGGGTGATAAGACTGCAAGGAGTCCTGGAATGATCATCTGTTTCAATGATCCTGCGGTGGATATGGCAACGCATCGCTTATAATCTGGCTTTTTCTTCCCTTCAAGGATGCCTTTGATTTTGAATTGCCGTCTGACTTCTTCAATCATCAGCATGGCAGCATCCCCGACTGATTGCATCGTCATGGCAGTAAAATAGAAGGGTAACATTCCGCCAAGCAATAATCCAACGATCACAAGAGGATCTAAGATATTGACGATAGAGAGCTGAGTTGCAGTCGCAAATGTTGCAAACAACGCAAGGGCGGTGAGTGCAGCAGAGCCGATAGCAAATCCTTTTCCCATGGCAGCTGTTGTGTTCCCAACAGCATCAAGGCTGTCAGTCCTTTTCCGAACTTCTGGGCCAAGGCCTGCCATTTCCGCAATGCCTCCTGCATTATCCGCAACTGGTCCATATGCGTCTATAGCAAGGGAGATGCCAAGGGTAGAGAGCATTGCAACACCAGAGATGACAATGCCATAAAGGCCGCCTCCTATCCCTGCTGTCTGGCCGAGGTAGAATGCGCCAAGGATAGCAATACTAAGGATGATCATCACATTGCGTGTTGATTCCATGCCAACGACGAGCCCTTGGATGATGTTTGTTGCAGGGCCAGTTTTTGATGCTTCTGCGATCCGTTGCGCATATTTTTTCTTTTCAGAAGTATAGAGTTCTGTGTTGATGCCAATCAGGATGCCTGCAAGAAGGCCAATGATGATCACCCAAAACATCTGGATCGAGCCAAACGTGTTCTTTGCAAGGAAAAATCCTGCGATGGCAACGAGGATTGATGACACCCACAAGCCTTTCTGGAGTGCATCTCCCGGATGGGTGTGCTCATCAGTCTTGACAAAGAAGGTGCCGATGATAGAGGAGATAATGCCAATTGCTGCAAGAGCTATTGGGAAGATGAGTCCTTTGACGCCAAAACTCACCCCCCCAAGTGCCATTGCTGCAATGATGCTTCCCACATAACTCTCAAAGAGGTCTGCTCCCATGCCGGCAACATCGCCGACATTATCCCCGACATTGTCTGCAATCACTGCAGGATTTCGAGGGTCATCCTCTGGGATGCCTGCCTCTGTCTTTCCGACAAGGTCAGCGCCAACATCTGCTGCTTTTGTGAAGATGCCCCCGCCAACCCTGGCAAAAAGGGCGATGGATGATGCGCCAAGCCCAAAGCCAAACAGCGCATCAGGGCTTTTGTAGATGATATAAAAGATAACAACGCCAAGCAGGCCAAGGCCAACAACGCACAGACCCATGACGCTTCCAGAGTCAAAAGAGACCCGAAGGGCATCTTGCAGGCTTTTTCGTGCAGCTTGCGTTGTCCGAACGTTCGCTTTTGTGGCAATCTTCATCCCGAAGTAGCCGGCAAGGATAGAACAGAGTGCCCCAAAAATGAAAGTGACCATCGTCGGGATATTGATGAAATAATAGAGCAGCCCGGCAACGATAATGATATACACGGCAAGGATCTTGTATTCAGTCATCAAGAATGCCATTGCTCCTTCGTGGATGGCATCGCTGATATCCTGCATCTTTTTATCGCCAGGGTCTTTCTTTGCGATCCTGGCAGCAACATACGCCGCATACAGGAGAGCTAAAACACAACAAAGTATGCTTAAGATAAGAACTGTTTCCATAAATAGTACACCCCCTACGGTAATACAAAGGCCGGATAAGTCAGGGTTTATAAAGATTATGATGGAAAAAAGAAAGAATGATGGAAAAAAGAAAAAAATAAACTCCTCATTTAAAGGAACACAATCTTTTCTGGTGGGATAATCGGACTTTGAGGTAGGTTTGCTACATACTGGTTTGCCACAAATTCGGGAACGGTTACTACGCATCTTTTGCCAAATACTTGGGAAAGCTGTTGTGCTGCTCTCTCGACATAGCTAATACTTCTTACATGGCATCGTTCTATTTCTGTTACCGTTACCTGGTGGGTTTCTGCAATAATCCCATAATCCGCCATTGACCGAAGTGAGTCAGCATTCGAGCCAAATGAATTGAGCACATCATTGATTCCTCTTCCTCTCTGATAGCCCCCATACTTTACCGCTGCATGATCAGTAAGGCCACCTCTGCAGTACAAACGGTAGAGATCATCATTACGAAACTCATTCCATTGTTCATAAGGCTCGCTCGAGCGTGTCACGATGTGGCTGAGTGCTTCATCACTAAGACAAATGACCTCGATACCATTTTCCTGAAGTGCTTGATAAGTAAGCGCTGCTTGATGGCCAAAACTATGCCTGCCACTACTCCCAACTCCGCTCCGGGTAACTAAAACAACTTTTTTTATTCCTTCTCGTTCTACCAAATCCTGCAATTTTCTAAATTCGTTCATGTTATCACCTATATTATTCTCACCTTATTTTCACCTTATTCTCACCTATGTGTTAGTCCATCTGAATAAATTAACATATCCCTGTCCATGAGCTCCCGTGTGGTATTCCTCTCCTCGAGGCAATGCGGCCTATCCTTTCTGATGCTTCAAGCAGTCCAGTCAGAATAGGTATTGATGTGTGTACCAAGAGAGATCACCCCCAGAGGAGGATAGGCTGTCCAGTGCACTCCACCTGAGTCATATTTTCTGTCATTTCCCGCATTCACAAGCAAGATGCTTCTGGTTTGGGTCATGCCTGCCTCCTCATTCCTTCTCCATACAATCTCCTCATGCCATCATCGATCTCAAGCCCTCTTCTTTTTGCATCTTCGAGTCTTGGCGGGCACCCAAAACCGACAGCATGCGCCCGTTCCATGAGTGCGTGCAGGAGTATTCCCTTCCCTGGTTCGTACGTTCCGATTGGTATTGGCTGCGTTCCAACGCATGAGCGGACGTTGCCCAGGATATCGACATAGAGTGATGCCATGCTTTGCGTGCACTTGCATCCCTGCGGGTAGAATGTTTCCATATCCGGTATTCCAAGTTCTCGATCCAGCGCGATCAGCTGTTGCCTGACCCTCATCATGTCTGCCGGTGTCGCCTCGTCTGTTTGCAGTTCGCTCAGCATCTCAAGGGTCACAAGGCCTCGGTTCTGTTCCTGGTCGAAAAGCGTCGGTCCCTCAGGGATGTAACTCTTGATAAGAGGCATGACACCGAGTTTCCTACATACCTCATGGATACTGACGATCTCATCCATATTGCTCTTCCTGACGAGCACATCTGCTCCCACGCAAGTTGTCACATAAGAAATGCCGTCGAGCATGACCTCTTCTCCTTGTGTCAACCACTTATTGGTGAGGTTCTCGAGAGTTCTATTCCTCCATGAGGCATAGTCGAACCCAAGGGATTTTCCGGGCTCTGACACATATCTGTTCTGCTCCTCTGAATCCAGGCTCCAGAGCTTGATGAAGTATGACACGCTACCCTCGTATGCTGATTCTCTCTCAAAGTGCCCTGTCGCTCCGTGCGTAAACACCACAGGTCTCATGCCAAGATCCTTAATGTGGCTAATGATCCTCCCATAATCCGGATCAAGCGTTGGTTCTCCAGCTCCCACAATGTCAACTGTTCTCACCCCGAGCGCGGCTGCCTCATCGAGCAATCTGAGTTGGTCATCCGCACCCATCTCATTAGTCAATCTCCGTTTGACGCTGGTGCTCCTCATCGTGAAACATCCATGGCACCACAGGTTGCATCCATTTGAGAGATCGATCAGCAACTTGATGAGCCTATTATCTTTATGGGTAGCAAGATATTCCTCTTTTGGGATGTCCCATCCTTGAACAATAGCTGGTCTCATCAGTATCAACGCAAATTTATTACTTAGTAATAGTAGTAACAATTATATAAAACTATTCAGAAATTTATTTTCAAAAACGAAACTTTTATAATAATAAGGATATTATAATTAAAAATGCTTTCAAAAAAGGATAAGGCCCTCCTCTACTGGCTTGACCAAAATGCCCGAGCAGCAAGCAAGGAGCTGGCAAAAAACGTTGGTCTGACGGAGCAGGCGATCGGTTATAAAATAAAAAAGTTAGAGCAGGATGGCTTCATCAAGTCCTGGGTCACCTTTCTCAATACTCTTTCCCTTGGTTTTAATCATTATAAAGTGCTTGTACGTTTGAAGGGAATAGACACAAAATCAGAGCAGCAATTCATCTCATTCCTCACTGCAAAAAAATACATGCACTGGGTTGCTTCCTGCTCTGGAAGCTGGGATATCAACTTTACCATTTATGCAAAAAACATGAGGGAGTTCTCAGACCACTATAGGGAGATAGAGGCAAAATTTGGCCAGTATATCGCAGAAAAGAGCATCACTGCAACCGTGAGAGTGCCGGGTTTTACTCGTGGATATTTAATTGATGAGCCATCAAAACCTCTGCTTCAGTACGATACCCAAACGAAGGTTGATGAGATAGACAGTATAGATTGGAAAGTACTCCGTGCAATTTCACTCACGCCAAGAAAATCAGCTGTTGACATCTCCAAGGAGATCAATGAATCACCGGAAGTCGTCAGATATCATCTTCGAAAGTTGGAGAAAAGCATCATTTCCGGATACTCTTTCTTTTTTGATTATGAAAAAATGGGTTTGCAGCGGTATTCTGTTTATTTCTCTCTTCACAATATGTCTCAAAAAGTTGAAAACGCGATGATCCAGTTTGCCAGCCAGCATAACCATATTGTATTTGTTCTCATTCTTATTGGCCAGTACGACTTGAGTTTGGAACTCGAAGTTCCAGATCAAACTATCCTTCACTCTACTATTAAGGAATTTCGGGAGCATTTTTCTGACCATATCTTGGGCTTTGAGGTTGTGCAGGTGACAAGCGAGCACTGTCATAATTATTTCCCTTTTGAAGGGATGAAAGGTTCAAAATCTTAAAAGAAAACTGAAGATAGCAACACAACTGGCACAAAAAACATAAATTCGTTTAGGCAACACCACTGGCGCAGATCGCTCAGTCTCTGAGCGAAGGTTTTGGCACAAAACCGGTCTGCCTGCCAGTAGTGGTGTTGCCAGGGTTATTTTCACCATGAGAACTTTCCTGCCAATGATGGTGTTGTCGAACCAAATAATTTATGTTCAATGCCGTTTACCCCTCATGTTCCTGCTTAGCTATCTTCTCTGCCACACATAAGTTTATATAAATCTCACGACAAAGAACAGGGGAGGGAACTATGGGATTATTCGGGAAGAAGAAACATGATCCCATCCTCGCCGGCGAAGGATGGGTGGAGGATTACGGACAAAAGAAAGATGGACGGCCGGTCTTTAAGATATATAAGCTCTCTGAAGTCGATCAGGTAGCAGAGGTTCTTGATTTTGTGGTGAAAGGCAACATTGCGATCGTCAATTACAGTCCGTTGAAGTTCAGGAACGAATTTGAGCTAAAATATGCTGTGAGCAAGTTCAAGCGCGGCATTGAAGGCAGGGGAGACATTGCTGCTCTGAAAGGCAATTACCTGGTCATCACCGGCAGGGGCGCTGTCATTGCAAGAAATCCCAAAACCCCATAGAATCTTTTTTCTGTAATCTTCTGTGATCTTTTTTTTGCGATGTAATGCTTATGCTGGCGCTTCTGTTTTCATCCGTTTGATCAGAAAAGAAAGGATCGGCGGTGTCATCAAGGTTGTCAGGATGACGACGATGACAATAACAGAATACACCTGGTCGCTCACAACGCCCAGGCCTTTGCCGATAGTGGCAAAAATGAGGCCAACTTCGCCTCGAGGGACCATCCCCCACCCAACTATTTTCCTGTCTACTCCCTTGACTGCATAGCCGGCAACAACTTTTCCAATCACTGCAGCAATAGTGATGCCAAGCGCTATCAGGAGGATCTTCACATCAAAGAGTGTAGCAAGATTAACCGTAAAGCCGGTGAGAACAAAAAAGATGGGCACAAATAATAGCCCTAGTGGCGCAATTAAATCCTCAACATGCTTATGGCTGTGCTTTTGGATGACTCGGTCGACTGCTTGCTGGTCATGGTGGTTTTTGATGTGTTCTTTGATGTCGGTTACCACTTCCGGCTCGATGAAATATGTGAAGTGCACCGGTTTCATGATAAGTCCGGCTGCAAATGCGCCAACAATCGGGGCAAGGCCAATAATTTGTGCAAAGTAGGCAAAGATGAAACAAAAGCTCGCAGCGAGGGCAAATTTCATCCCAACGCCGGTATGGACTTCTGAGAGCCATTTTCCTATAGGTGATGCGATCTTCTGGCCGATCATGATCGAGCCGATGAGGAACACGAGCGCTTTTAGGGTAATGATGCCAACACTGAGTGCTGAGACGCTGCCTGCGGTGACAATCGCGGAAACGACTGCCAGGATGACAAGGCCAAAGACATCATCGATGACTGCAGCTCCAAGGACAATGCGTGCCTCTTTGGTATGCAGTTTGCCCAAATCCTTGAACACCCGGGCTGTGATGCCAACAGAGGTTGCAGTCAAGGTTGCTCCAAGGAATAAATACGCATTCTGGCTCAACCCTGGAAGAAGCCATGGTCCGATGATCACCGTACCCAGAACAAACGGCACAATGACCCCGACAATCGCAACGAGCATGGAAGGCACCCCAACCTTCTTCATCTCCTCAATATTTGATTCAAGTCCTATCTGGAATAATAGGATAATCACTCCAAGCTCTGACAAGAACAGGATGATAGGGTCAGTTCCGATAGGAGCGAGGGCATTGATGCCAAGCATGGTGAGGTTCCCAAGGATGACTCCAACGATCAGCTCCCCGAGCACAGCTGGCTGCCCCCACTTTTCGACAAGACTCGAGAGCTTGGCAATAATCAGGATGAGCGCTATCCAAAGAAAGTCTATCGTATAAGAAGGACCATCTCCTGTCCCGCTTCCTTCTTCCATCGATGCGGCAATGCTGGCAAAGAGGAGTGCTGCTGTGATGATGATAAGGATTCTTGCATATCTCATGGGAATCTTGGCATCAGGAAGATGCTTTTATTCCTTTCGGTTTGCTGAAGCGCACTATTGTTCCTGTAGAAAAGGTAAACACAACGTTTTTAAAAGATCATCAAAACCATATGAGCATGGCAAGAGTTTTGATGGCGTGCCTGCCTTGGCCAAAGCCAGGCAGCAAGTATCAGGCAAGAGAAGGGATGAGATGGAGCCATACATCAGACAAAGAGCCGGTTGTCAGCTTTCGCGCTTTTCCATTTTATCTAGGCTATGCATCAGCAGTCATTAGGGACCATGGCCATGAGATCAAAGTGATTGATTGTCTGGCAGAGAAGACCTCTGTTGATGATTTCTTGTTGCTGGTCAGGGAATTTTCCCCCGATTTCATGGTCTCCGAGATGAGTTCTCCTTCATATAGTTCCGATTGCCTCATGTTCAAAAAAGTAAAAGAGGCATCTCCAAGGACAAAGCTGGTAGCGGCAGGTCAGCACCCAACAGCCCTCCCAGAAGAGGTGATCAAGGAGAATGAAGGCATCATCGACCACGTCCTTGTGGGGGAATATGATTTTACCGCAAATGACCTTGTCTCAGGCAAAACAACAGACAAGATAATCAAGTCCCCCGAAAATGTCGAGCTGGACACCATTCCCTGGCCGGCAAGGGAATTATTCAATATCAAGCTCTACAACGAGACGTTCTGTGATGAGTACCCAAACGCGAACATGCTCTTTTCCAGAGGGTGCCCCTATCGCTGCAATTATTGTAATATTTACCTGATGAGCCACAATAGGAAGATACGGTATCGAAGCCCAAAGGACACGGCAAAAGAGATGAAGTTTCTGGTCGATACCTACAAGATGAAGGAACTCTATTTTGATGATGATAATATCACCGTCCTCCAGCCAAGGCTAGTTGAACTGTGTCATGAGATAAAAAATGCGGAGCTTGGCATCCCATGGAAGGCGATGGGCCATGTTTCAGTCAAGAAAGAGACGCTGGATCTGATGAGGTCTGTTGGCTGCAATGGGATGAAGTTTGGTGTTGAAGTGGCAGATGATGAGATCCTGCGGCGCCTCGGGAAAGGCATCACGGTAAAGATGGTTGAGGATACGGTCAATCATTGCAAGAAGATCGGCATCAAGACTCACCTCACCTTCTGCCTTGGTCTTCCGGGAGAGACTGAGGAAACAATGCTCAAGACCATAGAATTCGCCCAGAAATATGGTGATTCGTTCCAGATGAGCATGGCAGCTCCATTCCCTGGAACGCCGCTGTATGAGGAGGCAAAGGCAAATGGCTGGCTCAAGATGGATTCTTGGGACGACCTTAATGGCTTAAACAGAGCAATCATCGATTATCCCGATCTTTCAGGTGAAGTGATTTATACCATGTTTTCTGATGGCATCAAGGGGTCATACCTGAAAGCATTCAAAGGAAAAGAGCCAATCAAGTTCTTGAAGATGATCTATAAGGAGTCTGGCGTGCGAGGACTCATGAGGCTCATGCGCAGGAGGGACATCGTCACGGGCGCCATCCAAACAAAGAAAAAATATAAGGTGTAGCGTCGATCGATTAGTATTTCTGTAATTATCGCTTGGATTTTTCTCTTTCAATGAGTGCTGCAATGCCATAATCGAGCGGAAGTGCAAAAAATGTGGACACTATTAAGAGAGAAAAGAAGTGCTGGAGGAATACAAGAAATGGTGTTTGCCATGATATCATTTTTGTCAGGACAAGCAGGGCGAGGATGATGATTGTCATGATGGTAAAAGTGAAAAGTCCCCTTCTGCCGGCAATTCTTCCCGCCCCGTCCCTGCCAGTGAGGGTATGAGTTGATTGGTAAGCGATTATTGAAGTCAAGAGGAATAAAAGGAAGCCGCCGCAATAAACGATCCAGTAGAGTGTTTTTATATCTTTTGAGAGGCTCTGCTGGTGGAGGACGAACGTATAGAAGAGATATCCCAGGAGGGTTCCAAGACCGCCAAGGAGCATATTCTTTTTTGTATAGGCAAGAAGAAATGTGATGTCCGGGTGCTTTTTTTTGTTTTTCATGGTCAATCTTTCTTCAGGAATGAAAACGTGACAGCTCCAAAGAGCCCAACTGATTGTGTTGAAATGAAATTTTTAGTAATTTCCAGCATAGTGAGATGATATGCAAGTTTATCGAGGAGGGTGAGCAAAAGCACCACCACCATGGCAACTGAGAAATACACATAATAGAATCGCTTTGCAAGGAGTTTGAGGAAGCTGGCATTCAGGTTGAAGTCATCCCTGAACTCATAATTGAGGGCAAGAAAGACGCAGGCGAGGAAGAAGAGGTGAATGTAGAAGAGAAACATGACATTGACCCGTGGGAGGATGTCCCACATGTCCGGGCTAAAGATTGCAGGGATGCCAAAAACGCACGTCCCAATGACGATCTGGGCGTATTCGTTGAAGGTAAAATGCTTGATGCCCTGCAGGATCTGCTGTTTTTTGTGTTCCTCTTCTCTTTGGCTTTTTGTGAGCTGTTGAAGGATTTCCTCCTCTTCCTTCTCGATGCGGGAGATCTTTTCAATCAAGGCTGATCTTTTTCTGCGGAGGGTGAGCAGTGCTGGTGGGTAGTCCTGGCTCTTATACATTATCACCCTCTTTTTTCCCATGACCTCTCTGCAATCTTCTTCATATTTAAATATTCGGATTCAGACCGATTCAGAACGAATAAATCTTTAGAATTCAGCAAACCCTGGATGGACGATTCGTTCATTCCTGTTTAGGGTGTCAATCTGTTTCATTTCTTCCGCTGTCAGGGTGATGTCAAGTGCCAAAAGGTTTTCCGGCAATCGCTCTTCCCGCGTCGTTTTTGGAATGACAATGATGCCCTTTTGGATGAGCCATCGGAGGGCAACTTGTGCCGGTGTCTTTTTCTTCCTCTCCGCAATGGCCAGGATCACGCGATCCTTTAACACAATCCCTCGCCCAAGCGGGCTGTATGCCGTCAGCGTAATGTTGTTGTCGTTGCAGTACGCGAGCAGGTCCTCCTGGTTTAGGTAGGGATGATACTCTACCTGGTTCATCGTGATTGGTATTTTAGAGATGCCAAGGGCCTTTTTCAGGTGAGTAATAGTAAAGTTTGAAACACCAATGCTCTTTACCTTCCCATCCGTGGCGAGCTTCGCTAATGCATTGAATGTCTCTTCCATTGGTATGTCTTTGTTTGGCCAGTGGATGAGGTAGAGGTCAAGATAATCAATGCCAAGCTGTGAAAGTGTCTCATCACATTGCTCAAGCACATCTGAATACGAGAGCTGGTCTCGCCAAAGTTTTGATGTGATAAACAGTTTCTTCCTCTCATGCTCGGCAATGGCAGGGGCAATCTCTTCCTGATTCTCATAGATCCATGCAGTATCAATGTGGGTATATCCCTCTTCTATTGCGTTCTTGACGATTTCGGTGCACCGTTGTCCTTTGAGCTGCCAAGTGCCAAGGCCAAGGATTGGTATTGAATACCCAGAGGAGAGTTTTATTGTTTCCATGAATAAAGAGAAAAAAAGAGAGTATAAATAGGTTGTGTTGAAGCTATCATCGATAGTATCATTCGTCTACCAAAAACCATTAATAGGGAAGCTTCCTCTATAACAAAAATGAAACAACGTTTCACTGTCATCCCAACAGTACACCTGCTCTTGATGGACAAATCAAGAATTCTCCTCCTTCGGCGGTTCAACACCGGCTTTGAGGATGGAAACTATTCTGTCATTGCTGGCCATTTTGACGGCGGCGAGACGGCAACAGAGGCGATGATCAGGGAGGCAAAAGAAGAGGCAGGAATAACAATCAAGCCAGAACACCTCCACGTTGTACACATGATGCATAGAAAATGCCCATCAGTAGAGCGCATTGATTTCTTTTTCACAGCAGGTGCTTGGGAAGGAACGCCCATAAACAAGGAACCAGGAAAATGTGATGAGCTGCGATGGTGTGAAAAAAATGCTCTTCCAAAAAATATCATTCCCTACGTGAAGCAGGCAATTGAGTGCTTCCAAAAAAATATTTTATACAGCGAGTTTGGGTGGTAGTAAGCATACTGTCAGCGCTGAGAGCAGCACACCTTTTGGCACTGATCAAGAAAAAGGACGGCTTTTTTCCCAGTATTGTTTGAAAAATGAATAGAATGATTCAGCAATCTCTTTGTTGACTATTTCGATGGTTATGGGTCCCCCAGAAGCAAAGCCTATCACAGTAACATCTTTGTATCCCATAAACCAAACCGGAGTATCAAAGGCAATTGGCATGTATCGCGCATCACATTTTTTGTAGCTGTTCCTATTCGCAAGGATGCTCCTTGGCGTGTCCGGATGGAAGAGGAGTTGGCAGTTGATTCCTGCTTTTATCCTGCGAAGATGATCCCGTTTCCAATACGCATGGACAAATTCTGGCTGGGCTGGAGCAATTCCCAAGTAGAAATATCCTTCCCCCTGCTTGAGTTTCTCATACGTATGCTCATGCGCCGTTTGTAGGCCCCGAAAGCCCTTGAACACGGTCACTTCCTGTGATGGTGCCAAGTTTCGAAGGAGTGATAGTTGGGGAATGAGTGATGCAATCTTTGTTTTGTTCTCATCCAACTTTTTTTTCCGTTCCTCGAGTAAATCGATAATGGTGTTTGGGCTGCTCGCCTGGAAATATTTTGTTTTTTCCACGATAGTATATCCAACAAGGCCCTTTTCAGTGAGTTGGTCGAGGAGCTGATAAATGATTGACCGGGAGACTCCTGATTTTTCTGTTATTGGTCCGCTCGTTGAGGATCCAAGTTCCAGGAGGGCTAGATAGACCTTTATTTCTCCATCTGTAAGCCCTGCTTCCTTGAGGCTGGAGGTATCCATATCTTTTGTAAGCCCCCCGTTCTATAAAAATATTCCTAAATAATAACACCACTGCTGGTATGGCAAGATTTTTATATATAACGCTACTAAATAATAGTAACATACATGAGGTATAGGCGATGAAGCAAAGTCCAATAGTAGTATTTGATGCACTGGGAACGGTCCAAGGGTACACAGGTACAGTCCCAGATTCCAGTGGGTACATGAATCATAAGCGGTTTTATCAGGAGATGATTGCAGCTGACCATGGACTCACCGTTGAGGAAATGCTCAGAGATGTTCCCTATGAAACACAGCTGGAATGGACAGTCGAAGAGGTTGATGCTGGAAGGCTCATTCCAAGAACAATTGATGGCATTGAAAGGGTCATAGGATCATATAAAAGACGTGGCATCCACCCCGTCATTATGACTGCTGATAATGAAGAAGGCGCAAGACGCTCGACACGTACATTGGTAGAGTCGGGGCTTATTGACGAAGAGGATGTATATGCCATTAACCATTGTGGTTCAAAAAAGGACCCTAGAACGTGGCGAAAGGCTCAAGGTATCTATATCCCTGATGCTGACATTGTCGCCGTGTATGAGGATACTCCAGCTAATTTAGAAGCAGCTTGTGAAGCATATGACTGCGAAGGATACCTGGTAACAGACACAAGTGAAGGTGTGAAAGTACAAAAACAGGGTGAGAAAGATGAGTCAGGAAATGATAATAAGGACAATTGAAGATCTCCGAAAGACATATGAATCCAGCTATCAAACGATGGACAGCGTAACTGGAACATTAATTATTCCTTCAATGAAATAAGAATGAAGCTCAACAAGAATGACTGGGAATATCATGGCAGGTGGATCCAGCCAACGCTCTCTGCCCATTTCTGGGGAGCCTGGGATCAGGATAATAATTTCCCTTTTGGCCTAAAAGGAATTGCTGGATCACTCCTGTATCTTGATGGGCATTTTTTCTTTTTGAAGAAGGACTTTGCAGCAATCAAAGAGTTTATTGTTTCTCATGTAAATGACGATCTTCTTACTATGCTGCAGAAATGGGTTGATGAAGTCAGTGGGAAAATTCAAAGAGTGAAATTTGAAAACCGATGGGAAGGTTTTGAAAAAGTATGCCAGGCAATGCAGGACCTCACGAATCCTTGGAATTTTTTTGTTATGATTGATAAATCTCTTGAGGCGGCCATTGAAGATGTTTGTCGCAGAAATAAAGTTGATGTCGCTGAGTTTGCTGCCCAGATCCACCCAATTAAAAAGCTCTTCTTCGCAAAAAAGGCAGAAGAAGCTGCCCGGTTATTGAAAAACATTGAAGAAAAACGCCTTCCCAAAGACATGAACATCATAAAAAAGAAGGATCCGGATTTGGCAGAAAAAACAGAAGATCATCTAGTAAAATTCAGTATGACCGGTGTTCATCACTTTATCATCACCCCTTACACGGTTAATGATTTCTTTGCATCATCCTCAAAAGTCCCCCGGGAAAAAAGAAAAATAAATTTGCCAAAAGAATTGGAATGGTGGCAGCAGCTCCTCAATATTTCCACGTATGCCAGGATGCACATGGCCGAGCTCTCAGGCTTGGTTCAATACCATGCAAAAAATTGCTTGTACTCCGCAGCAAAAAAGATCGGCATATCGTATGAAGACATGATATGGCTTTCTGAAGCAGAGATTAATAGAGCGCTCATAAATCCTTCCCACCTCCCTGATTATAACCAACGAAAAAATGCATTTGGCATGCTTACCACAAAGGACAATGAGGTGATATTTGCTGGAGGAGAACTAGATAACCTGCTCCGTCAATTCCAAGAAAAAAAACCAACTAATTTCCCTTTGAAAGGAAGGGTCGCCTGTTCCGGCAATGTCACAGGTAAAGCAGTTATTGTTCTTACACCAAAGGACCTTTCAAAAGTAGAGGAAGGCTGCATCATCATCTGTCCAGAAACCACTCCTGATTTCATTGCCGGGATAAAAAAAGCTGCAGGCATTATTACAGAAATTGGCGGCATTACCTCTCATGCAGCAATTGTCAGCCGGGAATTAAACATTCCTTGCATTATTGGTGTCAAGGGCGCAACGGAGATAATCAAAGATGGTAATAAGATCATGCTTGATGCAATGACTGGAACAATTTCAAGAATATGATTGCATGGTTTCTTACTTATTCTCTGTCATCTTATATGGCGACTTTCCAGTGATCAGCGTGTAGATGGCAGTGACAAGGGTCCAAATCAGCATAAAAATGCCAAGGAGCATGAAGGGAGTATTATTAGCCTTGCGGGCAATGTCAATCCAGATATAGCTAAAGAAGAGGATAAAAAGGATAGAAAATACTGATATCCACCGGGGCACTTCGAAGTGATAGCTCGTCATGGTCATTTGTCTCTCTTTTGAATATATAAATGTTGTTAAATTCAATTATTACTTGGGGCACACACGAACTAAAATTATAAAAACAGAAGGGGAGCGCACTCACGATTGGATATTTCCATAGTGGCGTACCAAATGGAACTAAGGGTATAACCGTATAAATCTTTAGATAGTAAGACTTTTATAGTAGACATTTCTAATGTATCTAGGGGGTGTAAGTTGTGATAAATAAAGAGGTAGGTTTGAGATGATTACTTCTCATAAGATAATTATCTCTCTATTGGTTCTGGTTTCTTTAACCTATTTAGTTCATGCAAGATTTCTTCAGCCAGATAGCAAAATCCCTGATCCTTACAATCCTCAAACACTTGACAGGTACGTTTTTGAATTAAATAATCCTTACAAATATACCGATCCAACAGGACATATCCCAGTTACAAGTCAGATGGGAACTGTTGATGAGGTTTATGATTATATTCTATCTTTAGAAGAAGGAAATTCTGATTTAGATGCAAACCAAGTTTTACGTATTGTTGAACAAACTTATAGAACTTATGGTGAATCTACTATTAGCCAACAAGGAACCTCTTCTTATTCTCCTAATTTTGTCTATACTGAGTCACGCGGAGTGATAGACCAAAGACATTTTTTTACTAATGCGCGATTTGGAGGGAATGCTCCCAGTAATGCTTTTTTGACGGGAGTTGGATACGCTATTGAGGTTAGCCAAGTTGCCACTGCCCCCCATAGCGCATTTACTTACGAAGATTTGGTATCCAATGCTGTAGGGAGAGAGTTTGGTAATCAGTTAAGTAATAAACAACCCCTATCATCTCAATACAAACAATTCATGGATAGTCTCACACCCAAACAATTCCCCCAGAGTCTTGTTTCCCAGATGCCTAAAACAGAACAAGGTTACAAACCATCGGCAGGAGAACGAAAATACACTAGTTCTGGAAAAGCATTGCCTCAGAAACAAGGATTTGTACAAAGAACAATCAGTAAGATTAAATCATTTTTTTAGCGGAAATAAAAATGATCTCAATTAAGAATCTATATAAGGATCTAGCAGATGTTTCATCTATTGAAAATAAAAACTTGGCTTATACATTACTGATGGTTCTTACAGCGGGTATATTACTACAAATATTGATTCAGATTCACATCATAATCATTAATGAGGAATTCTGGGCTCCTCTTCCTGTAATGCTTTTGGAGCTATTGGTAGAGTTTTCATTGGAAATCTTCTCAATCATCACTCTTCTTTATTTGTATTTCAAAAAATATGACTTCAGACTGCAGTTACCTTTTGCAATAAATTCAAGTGCTATCGCACTATTACTATTGACAATACTTTTTGAAGCAGCCTTCTTTGATATCATCAAAATTAATTCTTTCTTGTACCTTCCATATATTTTATTAATACTTAAATTAGCTTCTTTGTTTTATTCAATCTTTCTGGCTCACAAAATTAGAAACAATATAAAATGAAATCAGAATGGAAACTTAGGATTTTTATAATGATCGCAATTATTGAATTTTTAATGATTCTTGCAATTTATTCTCAGATAACACCACAAAATCCAGTTAGTTCCAAGAAAAAGTTTCCAGCAGTTTTAGTCATCAATATTGATGGGGAGATTATTACATCAAATTTTTTTGGAATCTATGAAGAGAGGGATCAAAACAGAACAAATGGAACGTCTTCGATGAATATCATAAGGATGCTAGAATATTTTTCTGAGGATGACAGCATCAAGGCTTTTATCCTGGAAATTGATTCTTATGGTGGTCAGACAGCAGGAAAAGAGGAAATTGCAAGATACATCAAAAGAATGGATAAACCAGTCATTACTGTTATTACAAATAAAGCTTTATCTTCAGGGTATTTTGTTGCCGCTAGCACTGACAAAATATATGCTAAGAAATCATCTCAGATTGGAGAGATAACTAAAACTTTTGTGTATGTTGATAGGACTCGTAAGGGACAGAAACAAGTATGTACTATCACCTCATCAACATATAAAACCATTAGTTTAGCTGATTGTAATGGATTTGATCCAATAATCTTTGAAAAACTAAGGGCTCAAGTAGCGGGGTCACATGAACTTTTAGTTTCTCATATCGCAGAGATGAGGGGACTCTCAGAGTCATCTATAGAAAACATATCGAATGTCAAAATTATGAACAGTGAAGAAGCATTGAAATCAGGATTAATTGATGAGGTGGGTACAACCAATGATGCAGTAGCATGGTTGGAGGATGAACTAAACACTCATTTAAAGATACTATACTTACGGGACATGCTTCCCGGCAAAAAATGAAGAATAAGGCACACACTCTATTGAAGAATATAATCGTCATCGAATTGGTTTTGATAGCGATAGGATTACTGTTTATACAATTTCATAAGCTCTCTGATAAACCTGCTTCTTCTGTTCTCATCATAGATATCCACGGAGAAATAGTTGATTCGGCGCATTCCAATTCTTATCACAAGGATACTTCAGGAAAGAACGCCGTTAGCGTCTCAGCAGAAGAATTAATCGGCATATTACAACATTACGAAAATGATGATAATATCAAAGCGTTTATTTTAGATATTGACTCCAATGGTGGTAGTAGCGCTGGTTCAGATATTCTTATCAAACAAATACGTCAAATGAAAAAACCAGTAATAGCAGTTGTTAGGGACCAAGCCCTCTCCGCTGGATATTACATTGCTTCTGCAACTGAGCGAATCTTCGCAAATGAATTATCAAACATTGGTGATATAGGCCACACTTCTATTATAGGATATACTAAGGATGATCTAAACTATAAAGAATGTTATGTATCCTCTTCAGAGTTCAAAAGAATGTATTATGATGATTGTGAAGGTTTTGAACGAACACAAATTTATAAAGAAAAGAAAAACCATCTAATCAAAGCTACTGACATTATGGCTAGAGAGATTGCTACTTTTAGGAACCTACCAGAAGATCATGTTTTGAAATTAGCCGATGGTACGATATTTAGTGGGGTTGGAGCATTAAGATTAGGCCTCATTGATGAAGTTGGTGGATTGCATGAAGCTGTTGATTGGTTGGAAGGAGAATTAGGAATGGAGTTAGATATAGTGTATTATAGGGAGATGATGCACGAATAATTCAGATTAATACACCCAGTAGCTTCCGATTTTTATTACTTTTTTTGTGAGGATGCCCCTTGACGATTATCCTTGATGTATTGCTAAAGCTCATTTGATTGGACAGCGATGTGCCACTGCATCATAACTCGCAATAAGAATCTTTTAAGCATTCTACTTTTTCACAATCGTTCCATACCCAATGAGCCTGAATCTATTTCCAATTCGTCGAGAAATTGTCACCCTGCCCCCCTCTTCAGCACACACCGGTTTTTTGAGATCACACAAGGTGCCATGTTTATCTAAATTCATCACAACCCCGACCGTTGCTGCAGAATTGACATTGAGCATAAGGGTCTCTCCTTTCCTGATTGGGTCTACTGCCTGGTCTTCTTTTGACCCAACAACCCTTTCTAGGAGGGTGACAGAGAGTTTCAATGAGTCCCACACAGGTGGCATTTTTCCAGGGATCCCAACAATTGATCCTCCAAGGCTGTCGGATTTGAGTAATGCTGGATCAAGAGTGGTCATGACTGCAATTGAGCCGCCAGGATGGACTTCCTTTACCGAAACGCCGCCGGTAAAGAGGCTGATTACTTTGGTGACAATGGGCTTATAGACCCGCTGGTTTTTTATTTCAAACCGAAGCCCTGGCCTGATCTCAATCTCCTGGCCAACTTTCAGCACGCCCTGTTTGAGGGAACCGCCAAGCACCCCTCCTTTCATGTCAGGAATGTTTGTTCCAGGCTTGTTGATATCAAACGACCGCGCAACGAACATTAATGGATCCTTTTTTGGGTCGCGGTTGGGTGTCACGAATGTTTCGACGATCGTTTCGATGAGCACATCAACATTTGCCCCATGCTGTGCAGATAAGGGGATGATTGGCGCATCAGCATACAGGGTATCTTTTAGGAATGCTTTGATCTCCCCATAGTTCTTGAGCGCCTGTTCTTTGCCAACCAAATCAATCTTATTCTGGACAACAATGATTTTTGGCACTCCTATGATCTTGAGAGCAGTCAAATGTTCTTCTGTTTGTGGTTGAGGGCATTCTTCTTCTGCAGAAACAAGCAGGATCGCATAATCCATAATGTTTGCTCCAGAGAGCATCGTTGCCATGAGTGATTCGTGCCCTGGAGCATCAACGAAGCTGACTTTTTTCAAGGCAATGGTTGGCTTGCCCGTGTCTGGATCTTTTTCCTTGACAGTGTATGCGCTGCTGCCTTTTCCCCCTTCTATTTTTCGAAGGATAGCATCAGCATACCCAAGCCTGATAGTGATGCCAAACTTGATTTCTTCAGAATGCGTATCGGTCCATTTGCCAGAAAGTCTTTCGGTCAGCGTTGTCTTGCCGTGGTCAACATGTCCAACAAGGCCGATGCTGATCTCTGGCTGGGGGGGTAGTTCATCTTTAGGAGCGGTTTTTTTTGGCATTTATCCCTTTTTCTCCTCACTTGCAGCCTTGGAAGCTTCTTCCTCTTTGGCTTTCTTCTCTGCTGCTGCAGCTTCTTTCTGAGCAGCTTTCTCTTTGTCTGCATGTGCTTTCCTTCTCTCTTCCTTGTTCATCTTCGGGTCTTTCTTTCCTTCAGCAAGCGGTATTTCCATCCTGCCTTCCCCGCTGACAACCTTCAGGTTGATCTGGACTGTCCGAGAGCTAATTGTATTCCCAGAGACCGTCTTTCGTTGGCGAAGGCCAGCAGCTTTCTTGCGTGCCCCAACGCCAGCAACAATAAGGATTTTTTTTCTTCCCCCTCCGCGAACATCCTTTCGCATGGGAAATCCTGCATTATCGCTGCCCCCGGTAATGAGCAATTCAACGCCGGTCATATCGAACAATTCTCCTTTGATGGTATCGCCGATCTTTTTGCCGATGAGCTGGCTGGCAATCGCTTCCGGTGCAACCTTTTGCATGCTTCTTCCCGTTTTCGGGTCAGAAATCACAAGTTTAAATTCTGCCATGGTATCCTCCGAGGCTCTAAGCTCAGGCTTAGTCTCAGTTAAAGAGAATTAATCCGGATTGCTTTATAAATGTTTAGGTCGAGGGTATTAATGTGATCTGAAGAATGCATATTGTTCACCAAGATATTCCATGTTCACCATCGGCTTTGGAAACTTCTCATAATCATCAGTCATGCGGGGACAGGCAGTATTCACAAACATCTGGATAAACGGAAAATTCTCTAATTGCGAAAACATGATATCCTGCTGGAGCAAGATATAACCTTGTTTCCCTTCTCTTTCAATTTTCTCTTTTAGCACCAAAGCTTTTTTCAGGTTCTGCTGGCCGGACTTTGTCGTGACAATAATGCCGATATGCTCGCTCGCATAGAATGTCGCAATGCCCACAAGCTTTCTTTTTTCATGCCTTTCAGCATACGATCGATCAAGCTTCCTGATTTTTTGTTGCACTGGGTTATAACAGAAGACTTCCTTTCCAGAGTTCAATACTCCAAGAGGATGGAAATCCCCATCACCAATGTAAAGGAATGCATCAACCTCATCCTGCACAACGCTAGCAGAGCCGGAATCACACCCCAGCACCTGCCCTGCCTGCTGCCTTCCTTTTCCGATAAGTGCACTCATTCCAGATGCTTCAAGCTGTTTCTTGATTGCTGGAAGCTGTCCTCTGAATTGGATGCTGGCAACAAGGCCGATCCTTTTTGGGAGTTGTTTGATCACTTCATCCGGGAGTGATATTTCCCCGGCATAAGGTGCCTCAAGGAAGATGACTTTCATGCATTTCTAGAATCGATCAATGTTTATAAAGGTACTTTTTGAAATACCTGGAGTGTGGGAGGAGGTGATGAATATGCAAATTCTTGAATTCCTAGTGGCAATTTATATTTTTCTGGCATAGATCTTGTAAGCAAGAGGAAAGCGCCATCTTTCCCATATTCTGCAAGAAATCGAAGGAGATTATCAGTCCGTTCAACCTGGTAATGATAAAACACGTCAACCTCATCAGGGGAAAGGCCAAGTTGTTCATAACAACCAGTATTTCTAGGAACATCTCTGCAATACTCACCAAACATGTCACTTTTATCGTCGGGTCCTCGGCAAACCATAAATCCTTCAGGGAAAAAGTTTCCTTCTGCAAAGTCTATATCAACCCCATCCAGAAGTTTGGCGTTCCATGCCCTAGACAAATTATGCAGGGCAAGATGGTGAAATTCGTGTTCGCTTTCGATGCCATAAGAATCCCACCCCACAGCTCCAACATTAATGCTGACTCCTCCAACTCCACTTCCAAGATCAAGAAATGTAGGCCAGCTGGTAGTGTGTGGGACTATTTCTGTGTAATGTGCAAGAAAAGTAAGAACGCGTGCAATGAGACTGTTTTTAGAACTCATATGCTGGCTCAAGCCGATATTTAAGCAGGGAGAATTATTCCGCACGTATCTTAATTGTTTATATCTCCTTCCTGTCCAAATCAATGGGTCTGATGGATGTTCAGGAAACCGATCAATCACGCTGTCAAGGCTATCTGCCCTCTGTTTTGCTCTCAAAATCTCTTCTTGACTGATTATCAGCATACATTCATGAATCACAAAGGATTAATAAACTTACCCATTTATTAACAACTAACAAGTAGTATATAAGCGTGTTGTGGCATACCAATTCCGAATTTCGTCTATGAACAAAAGTTTCTTAAAGTGAATCTATTTACTGCCTATTTGGTATATATGGAAATACGCAATGTCCAACGGACAGGGAACATGTTCTATTTGTATCTGCCAACGAGCTGGTGCAAGCAATACGGCATTACCTCAGACTCTAAAGTCTCCTTGTCAAGGGATAATGCCGGAAACCTGATTATCGCTCCAAAAGTAGTCGAGCAAAAGAAGCGGGTCAAGGAGTTTGACCTGGCAGAAAATGACCTGCAGATTGTCCATAAAGTTCTCATGGCCTGTTATGTCAATCCTCTCTACCAGTTCAAGATCAATCTGAAAAAGGAGCTCGATTTTTCAAAGCTCCTCCAGCAAAAGCGCCTCATCAGCATCGAGACAATAGAGATAGACAAGAAGCAGATCAGCTCTGATGGCAATGTTCAGGTGGAAAACCCCACATCCTTGCTCAAGACGATGATCAGAAAGACGAAGAACCTGCTCTATATAATGATGAACAATTATGAGCCAGAGCTCATGGGAAGGTATGAGGAAGAGATCGACCGGTCAAAGATATTGATCGATAAATCGATGATATCAGCATTGGCCGAGCCCCACCTCTCGAAGATGAAGGCAATCAACCTCTATTATATCTCCATGGTTTCAAGAAACATCGAGCGCCTCGTAGACCACCTGCTCCATCTGAAGAAAGAAGATTCTTCATTTCTCCATGCGATTGCCCAAAGGATCGAGAAGCTCAAAGACATTATGGAGGGAATAGAGTCAGAGCATACCTTGACCTATGAGAAAGCAGTAGAATTCATAAAGTCAGTGCTCGCGATAAAGCAGGTGAAGGTCAGTGATCTCGAGACGTATGATAAACAGCGCATCCGCCAGTACCTTATCGGTATTTCTGAAGTGTTGATTGATTGGGCAATTACAAAAGAGATCGATTTGTCTTAGTTCTTTGTCATATTTTGTCATATTTTGTTGCGATTTCCGCAGCGATGGATACCCGTCCTACAATGACTCCTATAAGTAATACACAAAGCCATTTCATCACTTCTAGTGCAGTATGGAGATCCATATGAATTACGAGTTTCGTACTTATATAAAAATGTAATGTAAATGGTTTCCATACCTCTAAACCAATCACATCAGAAAAACAAATAGTTTCTATATACTACTTACCTTATGCTTTTATCCCCCAAATAAACCTCAGATCCAGAGGGGTAACACATGGAAGAACTGCTCAAAGACATAAAAGCGATGGAAAGGAAGGCTGAGGAGCAAATTGCCCTGGCTGAAAAGGAGAAAGAGCGTCTTGTCCAGAAAGGCAAGACTGAGTCCATCAAGTCTTATGATGAGAAGATTGCTCTCATCGAAAAGAAGCGTGATGAGCTGATAAAAAAGAAACAGGAAGAGATTGAAAAGAAGCAAAAGGAAATCCTGGAAAAAGGAAAGGAGCAGATCTCTGCCATGAGAAAGGCAGTCAAATTTCGGGAGAAAAAAGCAGTTGACCTTGTCATCCAGCGCTTTGAGGAGGGGATGAATGCTCAGGCCAACTGAGATGGCAAAGGTTTCAGTGCTCTGCTCAAAAAAGCAGCTCGAACCGGTGATCAGGGAGCTTTACCGTCACAAAGCATTGCATATCCTTGAAAAATCAGCGGAGGGGATGGATATTGGGAAGCCATTGCAAAACGCTCCCCAGTTATCTGAGATTATTCTCAAGATCCGGTCGATTGCCTCGTATCTGGACATTGACTTATCCCAGCAGCCGCCAAGGCTCAAGGAGGGGGATACAGATTTCTATAATCTTGGAAAAACCTGCCGTGAATTATCAGAAGTGCTCACCATCAAGCTCAAGGAGAAAGAGGCATTGGAAGGAGAAAAGGAACGCATATCAGCAGAGCTTCAAAAATTGCGGATGATCGAGCGCCTCGGCCTGGATATCTCCTTCTTTTCTGAATACAAGAAGATTGATTTTCTTGTAGGGACATTCAAAGGGCCACTGCCGGCTATAAAGAAAGAGTCTGCATTGAAGGTTGTTGATATTGATAGGGAGACAAAACTCATCGCGGTATTCTTTAGAAAGGAAAAAAAGGCTGAGGTAGAGAGCCTTTTCAAATCCCTGCTTTTTTCCCAGATTGATGTTCCAAGGCCAAATGGCCTCAAGCTCGCAACATTGATTGAGAAGGTGCAGTCTCAATTCACCTTGCTGGAGTCAAAGATCGCCCAGATTTCCTCTTTCCTTGAGAAAACAAAAAAGGAATATCAGGATTTTATCCTATTCAATGAGCATTTCCTCAAGCGGGAGATTGAAAGAGCTGATGCCCCCCTGAAATTTGCTTCAACAAAGAACATCACGCTCATCCAGGGTTTTGTCCCAAAAAAGCAGGTGCCAAGGCTCAGGGATGGCTTGATGAAAAGGACTGATGGCAACATTCTCCTCCGGGAGGAAAAGATCAGCCATCATGACCCTGTCCCAACCGAGATGAGGAATCCTGCTCTCTGGCAGCCTTATGAATTTTTCCTCCATCTCTATACCATACCGAAGAATTATGAGCTTGATCCCTCATTCTTCATGTTCTGGACATTTCCTTTATTTTTTGGATATATGCTGGGCGATGTGGGTTATGGGCTCGTCCTTCTCATGTTATTTATGTACCTGAAAAAGACGATGCCGGAAGGAAAGGCGATCTTTTCCGTCCTGACATACAGCGCCATCATCTCGATTGCGTTTGGATTTTTGTTCGGCGAGTTTTTTGGCTTTGAGCCTTATCACATTATCAGCAGGCTGCATGATCATACCGTGCTGTTTGGCAACAATATCCACCTCGTGCTTTTTTACGCGCTCATCATGGGAGCGATTCACATCAATTTATCTTTGATCATCGGGTTCATCAACCTCTTGCATCATCATGGGTTTGCAGCGGCATTCAAGGAGCGTCTGAGCTGGATACTGCTCGAGATAGGCTTGGTTCTTGGCCTTGCAGGGCCAGGATGGGGCATTCCATCACTTGTCGGATGGGCACTCTTTGCGTTTTCAATAATTCCCATCTACATGGCAGAGGGTATCTTTGGTCTCATTGAGATTCCCGGCCTCTTTAGCAATATGCTCTCATACGCAAGACTCATGGCTGTTGGGCTCGCATCAGTTGGCCTGGCTGTTGTCATAAATGAGCTTGTGGCAGGGCTCACTGCTGGAGGGTCCATCCTTGGATGGATCATGGCAATTATTGTTTTTGCCTTTGGTCATGCATTAAACATTGCACTAGGGGTTATTGGCCCGTTTTTGCACTCATTGAGGCTCCATTATGTGGAGTTCTTCAAAAGATTTTATGAAGGAGGGGGAGTCCCCTACGAACCGTTTGGCTCATAAGGAGGTAAAAGAAAATGGCAGCAGAAGTTGCAGTAGTAAATTTGAATACAGGCGTGATTGCATTGGCAGCATCAATCGCGATTGCTGGCACTGCATTCGCAGCAGCAATGGCAGAAAAGGCAATTGGTATCGCAGGAATCGGTGCCATGTCAGAAAAGGAATCCCTTTTTGGTAAGGCATTGATCCTGACAGTCATTCCAGAAACCCTTGTTATCTTTGGGCTCGTGGTTGCAATCCTGATCATCGGAATGGCTGGATAAGGCCGTTCTTCAGGTACGAATAAGATGGGACTCGAAGAAGTAAAGAAAGAGCTGCTCAGTGAAGCAAAGAAAGAAGCAGACCGCATTATCAAGGAAGGCAAAGATGAAGTAGCTGAAGTGCTCTCACAAGTAGACCAGCGCGTCGCGGGGTATAAGGAAAAAGTAGACGAAGAGATAAAGAATACCGTCGATGAGATGCAAAAGCAGGGGCTCTCGACTGCTGAGGTGCAGGTGAGAAATGCCCTCTCTGTTGCAAAGAAGGACATCATCGATGAGGTGTTTGAGAAGGCAAAGGAGTCGATAATGAAGAAAAGCCAGGAACCATATCTCAAAGCCCTCGTGAAGAATTGCCAAAAAGAGCTGGATGTCGCAACGGTCTATGTTCGATTGGAGGACAAGAAAACTCTCCAAGCTTTAGGAAAATTTGCCGTTGAGACAGCAGACATCATCGGTGGCATTATAGCAGAGACGAGTGATGGGTCTATTCGTATCGATTGCAGCTTTGACTCGATGCTCAAGGATATCCAGCAGAAGCACTTGGCCGAGCTCGGGGTGGTGCTGTTTGGCTAATGGCCTCTTCGCAAGGACAGTGAATCAGCCAAGAGGCAAGAAAGTCCGGCTTGGCATTTATCCATATACCTTTGCGAGGGTTTCTGTGATGCGCCAGAAGCTTCTCGACAGGAATGACTATGCAAAGCTCCTCAAGATGGAGATGCCAAGCATTATAAAATACCTGGAAGAGACGGAATACAAGGAATTCATAGACAAGGACATGCTTCGCTCGAGGGGAAAAGAGCTCATCATGAAAGCATTGGACAAGAACCTTGCTGCGACCTATAGGAAACTTCTTCGCATCTCTCAGGAGGGTATAAGGTTTGTTCTCGAGCTCTATCTCAAGCGCTGGGACATACATAACTTCAAGACCGTCCTGAGGGGCAAGCATCAGGGGTTGGGAAAGGATGATATCCTCCCCTATATCATTCCGGCAGGATGCAAAGGAGAAGCATACTGGCATGCTCTTTTTGATCTTGGTTCTGTTGAGGAAGTAATCTCCCATTGTGATCTCTACCATCTTAATGGGTCAGGTGAGGGGATAGCAGCAGTAGAGATGCACCTTGATCAGATGTACTATTCAGAAATTGCGGGGTTTGCAAGCCGCCTTCGTGGGGAGGATGGGATCGCATTTGCCAATTTCCTCAAGCTGGAGATTGATTTGATCAATATAAGGACGCTGCTCAGGTTTGCAAGTGTTGGGAATGATGGCCATGGACTCGTTCTCCGTGATCACTTGATCTTCTCCGGAGCGTACCTTGATGCAGATATCTTAGAGCAATGCGCAAGGGCAAGGCCGGATGAGTATCTCAAGATCATCCAAAAAACGCCGTATAAGAAAATTGTCACAAAAGAGAGTTCCCTGATCAATATTGAGCTGGACTTATACAAGAATTGGATGAACAAGGGGCTGCTCTATTCCCACCTCAATCCGATCTCAGTGCTCACGATCATAAGCTATATGGTTGCAAAAGAGATTGAGGTGAGGAATCTAAAGACGATAATACTGGCAAAGACTGTCCATTTTGATGAAAAATTGGTTGAGGAAAAATTGATCATATGATGAAGATTTGTGTGCTTGGAAGGGAAGAGTTTTGCACAGGCTTTCGCTTGGCCGGCATAACAAAGGTCCAGGAGGTTCAAGACCAGCCAGATTTTTCGATATTACATGATCCTGAGGTGGGAATCCTTATTCTCGATGAGGATGTTTTTTTGGAGCTCCCGGAGTATCGCCGTTTTGAGTTGGAGAACATGGTGATGCCAACCATTGTGGTATTATCGACGAGAGATTCGCAGGAGAACCTGCGCAAGATGATTATACAATCGATAGGTGTTGACTTATGGGAAAAGAATTAGGAATGCTGGTGAGAATTGCAGGGCCCGTTGTTACCGCAAAGAATATCCATGCAAGGATGTATGATGTGGTGAGGGTTGGAAAAGAGAAGCTCATGGGTGAGGTCATCCAGATTGATGGGGAAAAGACGATCATCCAGGTGTATGAGGACACATCGGGTCTCAGACCTGGCGAGCCGGTGGAAAACACTGGGGAATCGCTCAGCGTAGAGCTGGGGCCGGGTATGCTCACTTCAATCTATGATGGTATCCAGCGTCCACTGCCAATTCTCCAAAAGCAGATGGGCGATTTTATCCTCAGGGGTGTCGATGCTCCTGGACTGGATCACAAGAAGAAATGGGCATTCAAGTCCCAGTTGAAATCTGGTGCCATGGTCAAGCCCGGCGCAGTGCTAGGAGACGTGGAAGAGACAGAGGGCATAAAACATCTTATTATGGTGCCTCCAGGTGTTGAAGGGAAGATTGATGGCCTCAAGGATGGGAGTTTCACAGTCGATGATATCATCTGTAAAGTTGGGGATAGAGAAATCAAGCTCATGCAGAAGTGGCCCGTAAGAAAGCCCAGGCCAGTGACAAGGAAATTAGCTCCCCTCGTTCCTCTCATTACTGGCCAAAGGATTTTTGATGTGCTCTTTCCTTTGGCAAAAGGTGGCACTGCTGCTATTCCCGGGCCGTTTGGTGCAGGAAAGACAGTATCCCAGCAGCAGCTTGCCAAATGGTGCGATGCTGATATCATCGTGTATATTGGTTGTGGTGAGCGTGGAAATGAGATGACCGAGGTTCTCAACGAATTTCCGCATCTGCAGGATCCAAAGACGGGTAGGCCCCTGATGAACAGGACGGTCCTCATCGCCAATACCTCTAATATGCCGGTTGCAGCAAGGGAAGCGTCTATCTATACTGGTGTTACCATCGCGGAATATTATCGTGACATGGGCTATGATGTTGCACTGATGGCGGATTCTACCTCCCGATGGGCGGAGGCGATGAGGGAGATTTCCTCGCGTCTAGAGGAAATGCCAGGAGAAGAAGGATACCCTGCTTATCTCTCGACAAGGCTGGCAGAGTTCTACGAGCGGGCAGGAAAAGTCATTCCTCTTGGCATCGAAAAGGAAGGCTCTGTCTCAATAATTGGTGCTGTCTCTCCTCCAGGGGGTGATTTCTCAGAGCCAGTCACACAATCCACGTTGAGAGTCACAAAGACATTCTGGGCCCTTGACGCAAAGCTCGCGCAGCGAAGGCACTTTCCTTCGATCAATTGGCTCACCTCATACAGCCTCTATCATGATACGCTGGAGCCCTGGTTTGCAAAGAATGTTGCAGCAGACTGGCAGGAGTTGGTGAGCATGATGGCAGCTGTTCTTCAGGAGGAGGATAAGCTCATGGAGATTGTGCAGCTCGTCGGCTCGGATGCTCTTCCTGAAAGGGAGCAGCTCACACTGGAAGTTGCCCGGTTGATGAGGGAATTTGTTCTCCAGCAAAATGCGTTCCATGAAGTCGATTCTTTTTGTGAATTGGAAAAATCCTACTTGTTGATGAAGACGATCAGCCATTACCGGAATATGGCAACGCAGGCCTTGGAAGCTGGGATCCGTGTGCATGACATCATCAATGTGCAGGCAAAAAACAAAATTGGCGAAGTGAGGTTTGACAAGGACCATAAAAAAATCCTAGGCGAGATCACAAAGGAGATCGATCAGGAATTTGCAAAATTGAAGGCGGGTAAATAAGATGAGAGAATACAAGACTATTTCGCGGATTGCAGGTCCATTGGTATTTGTCCAGAAGACAGAACCGGTCGGGTATGGCGAGCTCGTCAAGATACTTTTGCCGGATGGCCAGGAGAAGAACGGTCAAGTGCTGGATACTGCAGAAGAGATTGTTGTTGTCCAGGTATTTGAGGGAACAACTGGTATTGATCGCGCATCCAGGGTCAAGTTTCTTGGCGAAAACATCAAGATTGGCGTATCTGAAGAGATGCTGGGAAGGATCTTTAATGGTGCAGGAGCGCCAATTGACCAGGGTCCAGAGATTATCCCTGAAAAGAAGATCGATATCATCGGCGCTGCCATCAATCCCTATTCAAGGGGCCAGCCGGCAAATTTTATCCAGACAGGGATATCCACAATTGATGCGACAAATACGCTGGTGAGGGGCCAAAAGCTCCCCATCTTCTCAGGCTCAGGCCTCCCTCACAATGAGATTGCCCTCCAGATCGCAAGGCAGGCAAAAGTGATTGGCCAGAAGGAAAAATTTGTCGTGATTTTCGCAGCAATGGGTATCACGAATGAAGAAGCCCAGTACTTCATGAGGGACTTTGAGCAGACAGGCGCTCTCCAAAGGTCCATCGTGTTCCTCAACCTTGCAGACGATCCGGCAGTAGAGAGGCTTGTGACTCCAAGGATGGCCCTGACAGCAGCAGAGTTTTTGGCGTTTGAAAAGGACATGCACGTTCTTGTCATCTTGACGGACATGACAAACTATTGCGAGTCCCTCCGGGAGATTGGCGCGGCAAGGGAAGAAGTGCCCGGAAGAAGAGGGTATCCTGGGTACATGTACACAGACTTAGCACAGATCTATGAGCGCGCTGGTATGATTAAGGGAAAGAAAGGCTCCATAACACAAATTCCTGTATTGACAATGATCGGTGATGACATCACCCACCCAATTCCTGACCTCTCTGGCTATATCACTGAGGGGCAAATTGTTCTCTCAAGGGAACTGCACATGAAAGGCATTTATCCGCCAATCGATGTCCTCCCCTCCTTGTCAAGGCTCATGAACCTTGGCATCGGTGCAGAAAAGACAAGGGATGACCATAAGCAGGTATCAGATCAGCTGTATGCGGGGTATGCGGAAGGCAGGGACCTGAGGGGTCTTGTGGCCGTTGTTGGCGAAGAAGCATTGTCTGAGAGAGACAAGAAGATTCTCAAGTTTGCAGAATCGTTCGAAAAAACATTTGTGCGCCAGGGAAAAAAGGAGGATCGAAGCATCCTGGACACACTGGAAATCGCCTGGAAGATGTTCACTTCCCTTGAGGATCGAGACCTTGGAAGGATCGCTCCGGCAATAAAGGAAAAGTATCTGCAAAAGGCGGTAGAATCCCTTGGCAGGGAACAGAAGGCAAAGGAAAATGTCGAACGCCTCTCTGCGGAGATAAAAGGAAAGAAAAAATGAATGTCAAGCCAACAAGGTCTGAATTGATGAAGGTGAAGCGCCAGATTAAGATGGCAGTCTCCGGCCATAAGCTGCTCAAGAAGAAGCGAGATGGGCTCATCCTCGAGTTCTTTGAGATACTAAAGGAGGCAAAGTCTGTCAGGAAAGAGCTCGTTGATGCCTACAAGGATGCGTTGATGAAGATCAACATAACAAGGGCGCAGGAGACAGATGCGGTCGTGAGGAGCATCTCTTTTACTGCTTCTCATCAGCCGACAGTTGAGATGTCAAGCAAGAATATCATGGGTGTTCTCGTCCCCATTATCTCTGGTGAGCAGGTCGAGAAGAAGTTCTACCAGAGGGGGTATGGTTTTCTCACCGCTTCAGTGATGATTGACGAGGCTGCAAAAGCATATGAGATTGTCGTGCAGAAGATTATCAGGGCAGCTGAGTCTGAGACAACGATGAAAAAGCTGCTTCGGGAGATTGAAAAGACAAAGCGCCGCGTGAACGCATTGGAATTTGAGGTGATCCCCCGTTTCAAAAAAGTCCAGTCGTATATCCGTTTTCGCCTGGAGGAGATGGAAAGAGAAAACACGTTCAGGATGAAAAGGATAAAGAAGAAGGCGGGGGAAAACTAAACATTTTTAAGAAAACTGTTCTTTCATTCTCTATGGGCCTGACAAATGAGCAATTAAGGAAGATAAAGGAAGAATTGGACAATTGCAATAATCCCCTCTTCTTTTTTCATGATGATCCGGATGGTGTGTGTTCGTATCTTCAGTTCTATAAGTACAAAAAGGAAGGCCATGGGGTGAGCGTGAAATCGTACCCGACAGTTGATAAGCGTTTTTTGAGAAGAGTCGAAGAATATAATCCAGATAAGATTTTCGTGCTCGACTTGGCAAATATTCATGAGGAATTCATGGAGAAGGTCAAGGTGCCAATCATCTGGATTGATCACCATGGGCCATTTGATCCTGGAAAAGCGTTGTACTTCAACCCAAGAAACAACGGGAATGAGAGCATTCCCGTCACTGCTTTATGCTATCATGTGCTCAGGCAGGACTTATGGCTGGCCGTCATCGGTTCTTTTGGGGATTGGTATTATCCGGATTTTGCTGAGGAATTCTCAAAACTATACCCCGACATTCTTCCCCCAGGAATGACCGATCCAGAGACGGTCCTCTTCGAGACAGAGATGAAGACGCTCGTCAGGATATTTTCATTCATGTTGATGGGAAAGTCAAATGATGCGATGAAATATGCAATTGCCATGGGCAGGATTGAGGGGCCAAGGGAACTGTTGAACAAAGAGACGCCAAGGGCAAAGTTTATCCTCAAGAAATACGACGAGATCAATAAGGAATTTACTTCCTTGCTCCAGCAGGCAAAGGCAGTCGATGCCACAGGAAAACTCGTCTTGTATTCTTATGCAAACCCGAAGTACAGCCTCTCAAAAGACATTGCAAATGAGCTGTCCCATCTCTATCCTGACAAGGTGATTGTTGTTGGACGGGTTGATAAGGGGGAGGTCAAGATGAGCCTTCGGAGCCGCCACCATGATCTCCCAAAGATCATTGACTTTGCCCTCGTTGGTCTGACAGGATATGGCGGTGGGCATGAATACGCTGCTGGCGCATGTGTCAAGGAAGATGATTTTTCCCGGTTTCTTGAAAGGATGAAGGAAAAGCTGTAGCCTAAAATATTCACACGGCAATGATACTGGCGCAAATGGCCTAGTATCTAGGCCAAGCCAAACGCAGTAAGGCGGTTTTTTGCCGGGAGTATTATTGCTGTCATGGTTTAATAAAAATCATAAGGGGTTATTCACAATCAACAACCTTTTTCAACAACCTTTTTAAACAATCTCCTGTTTCTCTCTCATAATGCGCCGGTGGTCTAATGGCTATGACAACGGCCTTCCAAGCCGTTTATCCGGGTTCAAATAGTTGATGAGGAAGGAATGCCTGACGCATCAGCATGAAAGTCCCGGCCGGCGCATTTTTTTCAAAATGGCTCTTGGTAAACTAGAAAGAATTTTGGCAGTATTCGATACGTTAGCACCGATCGACGAGAGAGAAGTCCACAGGCAGGTAAAGTCGTGGTTTCGTGGCTATATTGTTCAGAAGACTATTATGTGCTATGATAATCCTTCTGATGAATATCGTTCTTTTCCTCTTCCCCAGGAAAATGATCCTGATATAGTCATTGCATTTGGCATGTCAAGGACGTTTGCTGCCGTAGTGTGAGGCATGATGGATTCTGGAAGCAAAGCAATCTTCATCCCAGTCCCGCTCCTGCCGGATGAACCAGGAAGGCATGGGGCACAATTCGCGCAGGCTCTTGGAATACGCTCGGTAAAGGATATCGATACGTTATTCCATGTTGGGTCTTGGAGCGTTGTTCCAAAGCTTGCTGTTGACATAGGGGCAGTTGAAGTCAATGATCATGTTGTCTATTTTCTCAATAATTTTGGTGCTGGACTGGACACACTAATCGGCGAGGCTGGAGGGTTAGAAGGGATAGGCCCTCAGGGTTTATTGCGATTGGCAAAAGAGTGTCCAGTTGATTCTTTAGCTATCAGATTACCTGGATACTCCAGGATCACTCACTATTTCAATATTGCTGTCTCAAACGGGCCAAGGATTGGCATCATCCCGTTCGATACAAGAGCATATCTTAATGATGGCAGGATGCAGCTCTGTGTTCATTCATCAAAGCTAGCAACACCACTCCATCTCTTTCTTGCACGAGTAGGGGTTCATCTTGACGGATTTGGGCAAACCTGGCTTCCTGTCTACGAGACAGTTTCCTTGGATACACAGTTGCCGGTACAGGCGAGGGTTGATGGAGAAATGGTCGGCCCTGCAGCCCACTACTAGATTTCTCTTGTTAAGTCAGGATTGCAGGTGATCTATAATCCCCTACTAAGATCTACCCTGAAATATAAATGAGAGGTTGCACTTGGTTTATTTCGTGCTTGCAACACCCATGATTCTTTTCCGTTCCTGTTCGACGACCCACTTGTTGCCGATGAATTCTGCCTGGGCAAGTGAGAACCTTCGAAGGCCTCCAAATGCGGTTCCGTACGCTTCGCACAATAATGCATCATGGGTAACGAGCATGGCATTTGTTGCCCGAACAGTAGGATCTCCTTGGTAATGGCCGCCAACTGTTGCAATTCCAATTCCCTCGATAACATAGGTGATTGGTCTTGTGCCAAACTTTTCTGTTTGTGCATGCTCTCTGATATGATCTGTGAGACTTTGGACCTCCATGCTGCACAATGGAGCACCCCGTTCATCTCGGGGAAGATATACATAGCTCTCAAACAGCCCTCCTGAGACGATATGGTCTGGGCTGAGCCAAAAGAGTGTGCCTTCGATCTCCTGTGCATGTTCAGATGCCGAATAATTGGTTGTCAATTCATTTTTTGAGATGTATACAACGCCCCGTTCTCCCCGAAGGGCAAGGACAGATGAGCCATCGATAAGAGTTTTTGTAGAGAATGAACCACCTTCATCCCCAAAGACTGCCTGGTATATCCCATCTGCAGCAGTCCTCAATATGGGCGCATCAAGAATGCCTGGTGCGAGGGGTTCTGCCCTCACCCATGGATCAACAACCTGATCAAGATACTCTTCAACTTTGCCAAGGACCATGGCTCGTTGGCTTTTTATGATGCTAAAATCTGGTGCAGCAAAGAAAGCTCCATGATTTTGTTGCATCAAGGTGATCATCGGTCCTCTCTGGTTCCTGAATAATTCTTGCGCATGTCTGCCGAGCATGATTCCCGGGATATCAAAATCCATCCAGAGAGCACCCTCTCCAAGGATGACTTTCATATATTCATGATTTTTTGCTGATGCACAAAGCGCTGTGAGTGGTGTTGCATGGGGGTGATACACCATGCCCCGATTGTATCCTCCAACCATCATCTCATGTGCCAGGACTGCGTGCACTGGATGTTCAATCGATGGTTTTACTATTCCATCCCCTCCAACAACCATCCTTGGTCGTGTAGCATCGAACATATTTTCACGAAGGACAGGGTCATTTGGGTAGCACTCTGCTATTGCATCAAGGCCTGCGCTGACACTCGTTCCTACCAGCCGGTCTCTTGTGATACCAGCAAGCGGCCTGCCGCTAGCAGAGATGAGCATCTTATCACCTTCAAAAAATGAGACATTTCCCCCTCCAGCGATCGTCTCTCGCGGGTCTTTTGTCCACTCCCCAATTTCGGACAATGCCTGATCTATCCATTCAAATGTCATTGTTTTCCCCTCCAAATGATAAAAATATAGGCCCATTAAAAAGCTTTTATCTCCTGGAATGATGCTATCTTGCGTGCAAGGCAGGGAAAAAAGTCCTGTCGATGATGAGCCGCATTTGACAGGCAGGGAAAATGCTGGTGAGAGAAAGAATTTTTTCCCTATGATTCATTCTCTTCTTTGCTTCTTCCTGGTGATCAGAAAATCAACATTGCCCAGATTCATCTGCTTTCCATTTTATGAAAACCCTTAAATAGCTTCTCCCCCAACTCGCCTCTCATGAGCAGCATTGTCTGGGTGATATGCGCCCATAATGATGACCAGATCATTGGAGCTGGCGGTACCCTTGCAAAATACGCAAAGGAGGGAAAGCAGGTAGAGACGTATGTCATGTCTTTTGGTGAGGCTTCCCATATGCATTTCAAGGCAGAGATCACAGCAGAGATGCGGGCAAAAGAATCATTCGAGTCAAATGCCATCCTTGGGGGCTCTTTGATCCAGCATTTTGGTCTAAAGGAAGGAAAATTTTTGGATGAGATCAAGGAAAAGCAGGTGGACAAGTTCCTTCTCCAGGAGTTAAAGGAAAAAAAGCCAGGGAAGATATTTACCCATTCCATCGATGATCCCCATCCAGACCACCAGGCAGTCTATAAATTTGTCCAGGATCTCACCAAAAAGTCCCATTACAGGGGTGATGTGTATTCATTTAATGTATGGAATCCTATTAACATCAGGAAGAGGAATGTGCCAAAGATGGTTGTGGATATTACAGAGACGTTCCAGACCAAGATAAAATCATTCAAGGTGCACAGGTCTCAAAAGATGACTCTTTTTACCTTGCTGTGGAATGTGTACTTAAGGGCAATCCTGATAGGGTTCAATAACCACTGCAGATATGCGGAGGAATTTTACAAGATCAGATGAAGAAGCTCCTCATCGCGACTGGGACATATCTGCCAAGATGGGATGGGATTTCCAGGTTTCTCTCTGAGCTTGTCCCCTCCCTCTCAAAGCATTTTAAGGTCACGATCTTAGCGCCGGAATTTGCACAGGAAGATCGTGTGGATATTGTGAGATTCCCGCTCTATCATTTTCAGGCAGGTGATTATACACCGACAAAACCAAATCTTAAGCTAGTGAAGAAATATGTCAAGGAGGCCGATATTGTATTCATCCAGGATATCGGGCCGCTTGGCGCAGCAGCGCTGTATTATGCTTGGAAGATGAAAAAGCCGCGCTGTGCATTTATCCACTGTATCGAATGGGATCTTGTGGTCAACTCCCTCTCTAAAGGGATTTATCGGAGGCTGTTGTATAATAATGTCAAGCGTTTTGCCAGGTTCTGCTATAACAGGTGCACCCATCTCTTTGTCCCATCCTTTGATGTAAGTGAGACTATCTTGCGCGCAGGAATCAGGACAGATAGGTCTATTGTCCATCTGGGGGTCAACACGGAAACGTTCGTGCCAGGGGACAAAGACCGGGCAAAAAAGCGTCTTGGTATTCTTCCTGGAAAAAGAGTGATTGGGTATGTTGGAAGGGTTGCGCGGGAAAAGAACCCCATGACTCTCTATCATGCGTTCTCTATGCTCAGGAAGCAGCATCCTGATTACTATCTGGTGTTTGTCGGCAAGTCTCTTCCCGAATATGAAGCGGTGCTAGGGGACAAGAAAAGCATTCTTCTTGCAGGTCCAAGGGATGATGTTGTTCCCTGGTACCAGGCAATGGATGTCTACGTTCTCTCTTCCTTGACAGAGACCACCTCCTTGACGACGATGGAGGCAATGTCCTGCGCCGTCCCGGTTGTCTGCACGCCTGTTGGGTATGTGAAGAGCTATATCAAGGATGGTTATAATGGGTTCTTGTTCCAGCCGGGCGATTCCTTTGAGCTTGCAAAAAACATTGAACGGGTTCTGGAGAATGACCGCCTTGCCGAAATGATGGGAAAGAACGCCAGGAAAACAATAGAGGACAATTATTCCTGGAAAATCACCAGCAATAAGATTGTGGAAGTGTTGAATTCGTTTTGAAGTAAAAATGCGTGTTATGATTCAACATAAAAAATAGAGTCGAGTGGTATCATTTTTTTTTGATAGTGAAAGGTTACAGCATTGCTTAGGAGAATAATATGATACGATGAGTAACTAACCTATTTATGCTAATACTTTGTCACATCTCCATTCTTCAATAATTATAATTCTAAAATTTTCAGCAATTAAATCAGAGTAACCCCAAAAATGTTCATCTTCTGTGATAAGAAACTTCTCTTTTTCAGTTCCAATCTTGATATAACCAGAAATTATTTTCATATCATCATCCTCCGGTATATTTTTTTCTCTCTTTAGAACTCGCTCGTTAGTAACAAATATTTCTTTAATTTCAGTAATCTCATCATTTTTTTTAATTTCGTCAAAAGTCAAAGGGATATCTCGGCTGAACTCTTCAAGTTGTTCTATTATTTGAGCTTTAAATATCTTAGGAAGCATCTGGATATTGTATCCTTCAAGCAGTTTATTTGCTACCTTAATGATATTACTTTGGGTATTCTCAGATGGAACAAATCTCCATTTTTTAATATCCTTGAAATCTAGTCTTTGAACAGCAGTCTTAATTTTATGATGGTTTCTTTCAGTCAGAATACTCTTTGCGAAAAATATTTGATATGCAGGAGGAATGTGGATTTCACATAATTTTAGGATCGAACATTCATCAAATGCATAGATACATTTGTTGACAATCATGTTATATCAAAACTATCTCATTAAGACTTTCATTATAGATTGAAAAAGGGTGTCTGTCCCGCACAGAGTTGATAAAGTATTGATAATATTTGTTTATGGTTATCCCCTCGTTGTTATTATTCAAAACAGCCCTCTTCAAGAAAGGGATGATAGAATGGATATTCTCTAAGAAATAATAATCAAACATATTGGAATGAAAGTCATATTCTTTATCCTGTAACCTCTTAAACTTCATTTCTTTTAAATACTTTATTAAATAATAGCAGAGTTCTATCAAAGCCTTTAACCTTATTTCGACTATTGTGTTTTCCGGTATATCATTTAATCCTTGATAGAGATCCTTTAATTCTATAAAGGTTTCATTAATTTTCTGCTCTAATCTGAACCTATCATCAACATCAACCAGCAATATACTATGTTCATTATCAGATATTTCTGTTGCAGTTAAGGAACTGAGATATGAAATGTTTTCACCCAGAGATTTGAGTTCCTCTTCTGTTAAAATTCTTTTAAGTTTTTGTTCTACAACCTCTTTTATTAACACTTCTCCTTTTGGTTTCAATATAAACTTATTCACCTTTTTTTCCTTATATTCATATTGCGAGGTACTATAATAATCATTCTCACGAAGTTCTGATAAATCTGCGTTAAAAGAACCAAATTTATTCAAAGTAAAATCAATGTCGACTGGAATATAAAATAAGTTAAGCCTTGCTAACAGTTTGTTCAATTTTGTAGGTGATGAAACTTCCTTGTTTTTAGACAAACTTAAAATTAGGCATATTGCTTCATCTTTCGATAATATCATGAATACCCCCCCACTGATAACGGAGCGGCTAAATCACTTAAAAAGATTTCTAAATTACCCCTTTTTTTATTATATGCCACTGGATAAAATATTGATTATTATGTATTTAAAGCTTTTGGAATGCTGACCAGTGATGGTAACGTCACTATCTCCCCTCTTGAGGTTTGCTGACGCTGGTTCTGAGTCAGAGATTAATATGCTAAAAAATCGTTAATCAGTTTGTAACCCATGACATGTTATTTCTCATCAACAAGACAGCAACAATAATTATAGGAAATACAATCACCTGCACTATTTGCGGTATCATAATAACCACCTGTGATATCCACCCGTGTTCTAAAAATACCACCATTCCTCCATAGAGGAGAATATAAAAAGTTAGCATTCCCGCAAGGAAGAGAACCACTTTTTTTAGGTTCATGCTTACCATAATACAAAGAGCAATGCCGACAAGGATGTCGTAAAAACTCTGTGAGATCACCATTCTCCCTGTCCCACTCATTAACTCTACCAAATTTGGGAACACGACCATCTTGAGAGGTATGCCAAAAATCATGCTCAATACCTTGACTCCAAAACTTATCATGACTTGAAAGATGTTTATTGGTAATATCCGAATGAGAGCAAACAAGAGCACGTAGCTCAGGATTCCTTTTTTGATATCGATCGTATCCACCTCACATGCAGGTAAGCTGCGAGTCCAGCAAATAGGAAGAATGTTGAGGGCCAGAGAAAGTTATGGACAATGTCAAAAACACCTGTCATTGCTGCTAGCCCTAACGTGAAGATTCTCAACAGATTTAGCAGGAATATCAATCCGATTCCTGCCAGGAATGATGCAAAATTAAATCCAAATGCAATGACAAATGAGGTAAACATTGCAAAGATTGCAATCCCTATGCAGGCAGTATCAAGTGTTAAGGCAGAGCCATCTATCAGGAGGGTATTTCCTGAAGAGATCCACGGCGTAAGAGAGAGAAACCACATATATGCATGTGTCAATGGCAGCGAGAACAGATAAAACAGCCCATACACTGGGAGATACCATGCCAGGAATGCGATAGTAAACTTAGCGTTTTCCATGGTGCCCAATCAGGATAAAGACGAGGCCAAGCATTACAGCCAGGGTCCAGGGCATTGCTGGAATAGGTAGAGAAGGCACTCCAGGCCCTCCTTGATCGATGATGTGGCCATTTACTGCTCCTGTATCATCTCCAACACCACCATCGATTATATTGATTGTTATGTTGTTTCGATTGGTAACCATAGGAATTTGATACCATCTGGCAGGTTGAGGGTTGTTGATAGACCCATTCGGTCCATATTTCCAGTATTGAGCATTTTCCAAGGTTGAGGGAAGGGTTAAGGTGCAATCAACTGTTGATCCTGGAGGAATATTTTCAATCTCGAAAGAGAATAACCCAAAAATGAACGTTAGGTCTGGTTTTCCCTCTTGGGGAAGAGTGTTTTCATCAACAGCTTGAACATTCGTCAATCCTACAGGATCATCTCCGATAAAGCAACTCATGTTTACCAAGCCACCCTTCGTTTGATAATTTGTTGGTTCACAAAGATTTCCGACTGAGTTGTTATTGTCATCTTCCTGACCAGTATTATTGACGTTGAAACAATTGTCGCAGATGTCGCCTACAGTGTCGTTATCGAAGTCTGATTGGTTGGTGTTTGGAAGGTTCGGACAGTTATCAAAGGTTGAGTTTATTCCGTCATTGTCTGGATCGAAACATGATGAGGGGCATTGCGGCCCTGTCGCACCGTCGAAATAGTTATTGCCCAGGCAATCAACACAGTATGTATTATCTGTCTCATGGGAATCATTCACTCCCATCACTTGGAAAATATTGTTCCAGATATTGTTGAGTGCTGATTGGTTAAAAATTCCTGGTCCACTCACTCTCTGGTCAACTCCCAAGCCAGTTATAGTATTGTTGATGAACGTATTGTTGGTTATATTGTTTTGTTGAGTCCGTTGTAAATTAAGTCCGTACCCTAGATTGTCTGAGAAAATGTTATTATAGACAAGATTGTCATGGGTGTCAAGATCAATACACAACCCACAGGGCACGTCTGGTGGTGTTATCCCCCCTCCGTTTCTAGATACAAAGTTTTCCCTGAAGATGTTATTGTTGCTTCGGTAGGAAAAAACGATGCCTGCTTGTTCGTTGTTATAAAGGTTATTTTGTTGGAGTATGTTGTCATTGCAATCTTGATAGCAGAAGATTCCCTTAAAATAATTTGTAACATTGCAGTTGTTTATTGTTACATTGAACGCTCCATCGTGCAGAGTAATCCCATTTGTAGTAGTTGAAGAGCCTACAATTTCGGTATTGTTGCATTGAAGGATAAGATTATCTGCGGTGATTGATATGCCGTTTGACAAACTATAGCTTCCCGTGCAGAGTATTGTGTTGCTAGTTATTGACATCCCATCAGAAGGAGGAAATACATTATCATCCCCATCATTACAATCACAGACTTCTCCAAATCCATCATTGTCTGCATCGGTCTGATCAGAATTGAAATCAGATGGGCAGTTATCGCAAATATCTCCCACACTATCACCATCAATATCTTCCTGACTCGGATTTAAATTTGATGGACAATTATCACATAAGTTCCCTATACCATCTCCATCAGCATCCGCTTGATCAAGGTTATACACATCAGGACAATTATCATTAAGGACGCCATCACCATCTTGATCGAAGGCGTAAATCCTTGCATAAATACCTTGACCACTTCCATCTTGATTACTTGACCAAGTGATGACCACATATCCATTTTTTATTGCAGAAATTCTTGGATTTCTCTGGTCATCGCTGGTCTCTTGATTAATCAAAGTTTCATTACCTACTGGCAACATACTTTGATTGTATACTCTAGCATAAACCCCCCACCCACTCAAATCCTGAGATTCACTCATCCATGTGATTATAGATTCATGTAGATCGCCCATACCAATCTTTGCTACAAGCTGCTCACCTGCGAAGTATTGGTTAATCTGATACTCCCCAGTGATCTTATTACCGGATCTATTGAACCATTGGCCATACACTCCTTCAGCAGAGCCATCCTGCCCTATGCTCTGCCAAACAACCAGAAAATCATCATTTCTTGTGTATCTAACATCTGGTCGGTATTGAGAGCTATTTGTATAATTGTTTATCTGGAACTCATTACCCTTTTTAGATCCCATGCTACCAAATATCTGGCCAAAAACACCATAACCAGAACCGTCATGTTCGCTATTGTATACTACAATGAAGTCTCCTGATGAGGAGTAATCGACAGCAGGGTCATCTTGTTGACCAGTCGTGAATGAGTTTACCTGGAACTCATTCCCTATCTTCGAACCATTCAACCAGAATCTTTGTCCATAGACCCCATCAAATGAGGTATCCTGCCCAGCGCTTTGCCACACAACTACAAATGAGCTATCATTTCTTAATGAAACCTTTGGTCTAGATTGAAGATTGGTTGTGTAAGTATTCACTTGGAAACCATTAGTGAGAGGACTATGATCACTTGAGTATGTTTTTGCAAAAATATCATTCCCTGTTCCTTCTTCCCAAACTATTACAAAATTACCATTTTTATCACTGGAGATATCAGGGCTTGTCTGATCACCTCCTGTCTGATTATTTACTAAAAATTCATTTGTGATGGGGGCGCCAGTTGCATTATAGATTCTGGCATAAATGCCAAAACCATTACCATCACCTGCACTCTGCCATGTTATGATAAAACTGCCGTTTTCAAGAATAGTTACTGATGGGAATTTTTGATCACCTGCAATATTGTTATTTACAAGAAATTCATTCCCCACAGGCAATATACTTAAAGAGTAACATACCGGCAAAATTAATAATAAAGTGATTATCAAACACGTAGATTTTCTCATCTTCCACCTACCACCACCCCAATTTTCTCTATCACAAAAAGAATATATAAAGACTCTTGTCATTGAAAGGATACTTTGAATTGATGAATCCCTCTTACAATTTCATACTCTTCACTACAATTTCAAACTCACAACCGAGCTCATCCCATGTTCATTCATGGAAACCCCATAGATGGTATCAGCTGCAGAGATGATCTGGTCGTTATGGGACGCAGTGATGTATTGTGCATGTTCAGCATATTTCTGGATGAGCTGGGCAAGCTGTTCTGAGTTGTGCTTGTCAAGCGCAGCATCAACTTCATCAAGAACGTAAAAGCTTGCAGGATCGAATTCTTGTATGGCGAAAATAAAGGCAAGTGCCGTCAATGTCTTCTCCCCGCCTGACAAACTCCGAATGTCCATGAACCTCGTGCCGGTAATCTTCACCTTGATAAGGACGCCGTTCTCGAAGATGTGTTCCGGATCTTCTATCTCAAGGTATGCCTGTGCTCCTTTGGTTGTCAGTTTCCCAAATATTTCCTGGAAGTGAGTATTCACAAGATCGAATGTTTTCATGAACAGTTCAGACTTCTTGCTGTCTATCTCATTCATCATGCCAATGATCTCTTCTTTTTCCTCTGAAAGCTTCCTTTCCTTGTCAAGCAGATTATTGTATTCGACTTCCACTTTTTCGTAAATCTCAAGAGCCCGCATATTCACGCTCCCAATCGCGGCAAGGCTTCGCTCAAAATTTCTTGTATCCGCTTTCAGGTCATCGATGCTCTTGCTCTCAATCACTTTAATTCCATGATACTCTTTGTAATCCTCTTCCAGGCCGGAGATCTCTGCTTTGATCCTGACCGCTTCAATGGAGCTGGCATTCTGCTGCTGTTCTACTCCCCTAATCTCTTCTTCTTTCTTGATGATGGCAACCTCCAGTTTTTGGATTTGTTCATTGATCTTGTCCCGTTTTGTGAAGAGGTTCTTGAATTGGGAATAGAACTTTTTCTCCTGCTCTTCTTTTGCCACAAGGTCGCTGGTCAGTTTTTTTATGCTCTTTTCAACCTCGCCAATCTGCTGGGCAAATCCTGCTTCTTCCTTGGCGAGCTGCTTAATGATTTTCTCTGTTTTCTCGGTTTCCGGCACGAGCACATTGGTCAATTGGCTCTCATTTGTCCTGAGTTTGCCATCCGTTGTGATGATGCTTTCAGAGAGTTCTGTTCGCTTATGCTCAAATGTATTCAATTCAGCTAACAATGCAGGATTTCGTAATTCCTTGATTTTCCCTCGTAATTGTTCTCTCTTGATCTTGATGTCTGTGAGCTTCTTGGTAAATGATGAGATATTGTCCTCCACCCCGCCCATCTCTTTTATGATTCTCGAGAGCTCCTCTTGAAGTGTTGCTTTCTGGTTTTGGGAGGCGGAAAGGTCATCCGTGTCGAGGTGGAGCGCTTTTTCTTCTTTGATGATATCCCCTTCAAGAGCGTGTTTGCTTTCACGGTGCTGGGTGATCTTTTCGTCATTGTCCCGTCTTCTTTTCTCGAGCACTTCAAGGGACATCACAAGTTCATCTACTTCCCGCTCAATCCGCTGCAGGTTTTCTGTGAGTTCCTTCTCCTTAAAGCCTGTCTCTGAGCGCTTGCTGAAGAATCCTCCCTGCATCGCTCCAGAGAGTTCTGCGAGGTCCCCATCGAGGCTCACCATCCGTGCGGATCCAATGCCAATGCGTCTGGCAACGTCGATGCTCTCGACGATGATAGTATTGCCAAAAACATACCCAAAGGCATTCTTGAATTTTTTGTCAAAGTCGATGAGGCCAAGTGCGAGGCCATGGCTCCCATTCGCTTTGATCAGGTCTGGAGAGACTATTCGTTCCTCTGCCCCCTTGATCTTGTTGAGTGGCAGGAATGTCGCATGGCCAAGCTTGTTCTCTTTGAGATACCTGATACAATCAGCTGCTGTTTTGTCTGAATCAACGATGATGCTGCGAAGCCGAGGGCCAGCTGCCCGCTCGAGGGCAACAGCATATTTTGATGGCACGCTTCCAAGATCTGCCACAGTTCCATAAACCCCCGGAAAGCGTTTTTTCTCATCGATGATCTTGTTGACTGCCGCGCTTCCTTTCGCTGTTTCAGTGACGGCAGCGTTCCTTACCCTGACTTTTGCCAGCTCTTCTTTTGCCTGCAGCAGCCGCTCTCGCTTGTTTGCGATCTGGACAGCAAGGGATGAATCCTCATTGAGGATGGTATTGAGTTCTACAGTTATTTTTTTGAAAAGGTCTTTTTTCTGTTTGAGATTCTCCAGCTCCTTCTTATTCTCTTTTTCCACCTCATCCATCTTGGCGATGCGCTGGTCTACCATGTTGATCTGGTATTCGATCTTGTCCTTTTCTCTGAGCAGTTCCTGCTGTTTTACCCGCCACTCTCCTGCTTTCTCTTGTTCTTGTTCGATGCTCTTTTCCAATTCCTCAACGCCGCGCTCTATCTCGCTGACATTATCAAGGCTGTGCTTCTTTCGAAATTCAGCAATCTTCAGGGTGATATGCTCTTTGTCCTTGGAAAGCCCTTCGAGCCGTTTCTTATAGGCACTGTTCTCTTCTGTCAGTCCAGTAATCTTTTTGTCAAGGTCTTCTTTGCTCGCAACAAGCTGCTCTCTTCTGGCTGTGAGTCTTCCAACTTCATTCTTGTGGCTTGCGATCTGTTGCTGGCTGGTGGCGATGGTAACCCGAAGTTCTTCTACTTGTTTGTGGAGCTGGAGCTGTTCTTGTTCTCCTCTTCTCTCTATTTCCTCATTGATCGTTTTTACTTCTGCTTGGCTGCTGGCAACAGCTTCCTTGTCTTTCGCGATCTTTTCGCTCAGGCTCTTGATCCTCTCAGTGAATGCGCCCATCCCTGTCTCAAACTTTTCCAGGCTCTTTGCCTTTTGCTTGATCATCAGGTGAAGGTATGATGCTTTGTGCTGCTTGATTTTGTCATCCAGCTCTTTATACTTCAATGCATGGTCGCGATCTTTCTTGAGCTCCTTTAGATACGTCGCCCGCTCGGCGAGGATGATCGATGCTTCCTTGAGTTTCTCTCCGACCTTATCAAGCTCGCCAAGCGCCTTTTGCTTCTTCTCCTCATAAACAGAGATGCCTGCTATCTCCTCGATGATCTCTCGCCTCTCGGTTGGGGGCATATCGATGAAATGCACGATGTCTCCTTGGAGGATAATGTTATAGCCGTCCGGGTTGATTTTTGCAAAAGCGAGAAGGTCTAGGATTTGCTGACGCGTCCTTTTTTGGTTGTTGATTTTATACGTAGACTGCCCGTTTGGCTTGACGATCCGGCTGATCTTCACTTCCGCCTCCTCTGTCGGGAACACCTTGTTTGTGTTGTCAAAATAGATGGCTACTTCACCGGCAGCTGCCGGTTTCCTTTCTTTCCCGCCATTGTAGATGAGGTTCTGGGCTTTTTCAGCCCGAAGCGACCGGGAGGATGATTTGCCGAGGACAAAACAGAGTGCATCGTAAATATTACTTTTTCCCGATCCGTTTGGGCCGACGATGACGTTGAATTTGTCCCCAAAAATCAGTTCAGTGTGCTTCGCAAAACTCTTGAATCCCTGCATCACCATTCGATTGATTTTCGTCATGAAATTCCCCTTTTCTCATGTTGGATGGTGAGGTTATGGTATTTAAAGACTGCGATTTTATAATGCTTCTGAGTGCTCCTGATATCATAGGATATTCCTATCAGGGTAATTAGTATGCAATGAATAATTAGCTCAAAAACCTTTAAAAGAACCTCCAGGTGTCCAAAGTGTGGAGGTTTTTATCATGTATCAAGAAAGAGCAGCTACTGTTAGCGGAAATGGATTTGGAAATGGATTATATCGCCCAGAAGAATTGTCAAGATTGGCTGGAGTGGTGACAAAGGCAGGTGACCCCCTTGCTTGTGCAACTGTCTATCTTAATTCCGGAAGGGTTGGCAATGTCAATCATGCTGATGTTTCTCGGGAAAGAAGACGGGGAGTTCTCTCCCAGATGGTTATTCATGCTCAGAGCAAAGCAAGGCAGGCTGCTTACCAGAATCTGTTTGGCATTGATCAATATGTGACTTCTGGCGGCCCAAGGCTGCTCCCGTATTCTGAGAATCTTGGAAGAAGGCTCACAGAAGATGACCTGGTTGCAGCAAATCTCGAGGCTTCCAAAAGAGCATCCCAAGACCTTGGCGGATTAGTAGAAAAGATTAAGTAAGTCAAATTAATACTCCCCCAGCGTTTTTTGTTCTTTTTTTCCCTCTAACACTTTATAGGTCATCCAGGATTTCCTGAATATGCCGTTTCCAAGGGCGGTGTGTTCAACGAGAAACTCTCTTGTCTTTGGATCGGACGTATATCCTGAGCCAAAATCAACTCCTATCGTTTCCTTGATCTTTTCAATCTCCCTATCTCTCGTCACTTTGGCAAGGATGGATGCTGCTGCCACAATGACATGGTTCAGGTCTGCTTTATATTCGCAGACAATCCTGACATCTTTATTCAACCGGTCCTTGACGTATTTTGTATAGCTTGGGATGTTCTGGGATGGGCAATCAAGGATGACTTTGTCCATTGGCAATGTATTGATGATGTCTGCTGATTTCATGGCTTCAAGCCAGTTCAGGTTTGTCGTTGAAGAATTCACGGCCATGTCAATCTCATCAGGGGGGATGATGATAATCTTGTGATGATCGACTATCGCAATAATCTTATCAAACAATTCCTCTCTCCTAAGAGGAGTAAGAAGCTTTGAGTCCTTCACTCCGAGGCTTTTTAGCATATCAAGAGAGAGTTCATCGCAGCACACCCCGCAGATCACGAGCGGGCCAATGAGGGGACCTCGCCCTGCTTCATCAATCCCACCAACCTTTCCCATGCACATTCAATATCGTTGTGTTATTTAAACATATCTCACAACAGGACTTAGGAGAAAATTAAGCGCTCATTTGCAAACCCGCAACATAATCTTTATATAGCGCAAAGGAAACCATTTGCCCATGAAATGGGTTATGTTGATTGCGCTTCTCCTTGTAGCTTGTAGCAGGAGTGAGCCAGAGCCCCCTTCTCTACCGGGTAGCATGCCCCCTCCCGTAGTAAGGCCAGTACCGATCGAAGATATCCAGCCGCTCACTCTTGAGACGATGAATGGTGTTGTGTTGCTCCGTGGAGAAAGCTTGGCATCTGTTGAGATCATCCTTCCTGAAGCTGCATTAGAAGAAGGCTGTGATGCATATCTTCAGCTCTTTAACTCATCCTATAAGCCGTCATTTCCCCTTGGACAAGCAGAGTATGATGAGATCATGTCAAAACTGGGCGCTCGCTCGCTCGAGGCAGTGTTTGTCTCATTTGGAGAAGAAACCGTTATTGCAGATTGCATAATAACCGGTGAGGGCGTGAAGGAGACGACATACTGAGGATGGAAGAAGAATATGCAGTAAAAGAGGTTGACATGAGCACAACAGAGCTCCTCATCTACCTCTCTCTTGTTATCTTTGCCGTTTTGTTTTTTGTTTTCCTGATAAAGGCATATGCTTCTCGGTTCATTTTCCTCGCATGTTCCATTATCTTAAATGGCATCATGGGGTTTGGGAAACGGCAATTTGCTTTTCTGACAAGGTTCATGCCACTCGGTATAGAGTTTATTCTCTTTCCAACAGTCATTGCCAGTGTGGTATGGGGATCTGGTTTTGGGATATTTGTGGGTCTTTCTTCCGCACTTGTCAGTTATGTCATTAAGGCGTACATCTCAATATTTAGTATTGTAATTATCCCGATGTATGGGTTGGTTGGAATTCTGGCAGCAATGTTCTCTAATGTCAATATCCTCCTTTTGGGTATTACTCTCACGATCATCTACAATTTTTTTGTCTCCTCAATGCTCATGGTCATGTTTGGCGCAAAACCCTATAAATGCTGGTTTTTTGGGATCACAAATCTGGTGTTCAACATGCTGCTTTTCTCCCAGTTTGGCCAGATGTTGATCAATACTCTCAAATGAAACGGTTTGTTGTAGTCGAAGGGATGGATGGTGCCGGGAAAGGGACAGCTATTGCTGCATTAAGGGAATGGGCTAAGGGAAAAATGGTCTGTGATGCCAGGGAGTATTGGAAAACTCATGGAAAGCACCCCCCAATAGGGGAGTATGATGTCTTTCTCACAGCAGAACCAACATATATTGGTGAAGGAAAACGGCTGAGAGAAGAATTGATCCAGCATGGTACAACAGCATCCCCATTTGAGATTGCGCAGGCATTTTCTGAAGACCGAAAAGCGCTCTATAAGAAATTTGTCTTGCCAGCATTAAAAGAGGGCAAGTATGTGTTCCAGGAAAGAAGCGTTGTGAGCTCTTTGGTATACCAGGTGTTGATGGAGAATGGCTACACCCTGCATCATCTCATGCAGCTGCCTGGCAACAGGTTTTGTTTAGAGCATCCCCCAGGACTGCTCATCATCATGACCTGCGATCCTGAAGTGGTCATGGAGCGCCTCAATAAGAGGGCAACAAAGCAGGACAATGCTATCTTTGAGCAATTGGAGTTTCAAAGAAGGGTTAGGCTCGCATATCTTTCTGAGTGGCTAAAGGAGCTCTTTCCAGAGGCTAAAACAGTTGTTGTGCATGTGGACACCAATCCTCCAATGACGGTCGAAGGCACAAAGAATGAAATCAAGAAGATCTGGAACAAGCACTATCAGTGAGTGCCGGTGCTTCCAAATCCTCCTTCCCCCCGTTTTGTTTCACTCACTTCATCTGTTTCTTGCAGAGCTGCATGTTCTACTTTTTGGATGAGCATCTGGGCTATCCTCATGTTTTTTTCAACAGTAAATGCTTCCTTGCCAAGGTTTGTCATGACAACGCCCACTTCTCCCCGATAATGGGAGTCCACAACTCCAGCAAGGCAATGCAGGCCATGTTTTGCAGCAAGCCCAGACCTGTCCCGGATATTCCCAAAATACCCTTCAGGAATCTCCATTTTGAGGCCGGTCTTGATGATCACAAGCTCGCCTGGCATGATTGTCTTCTCTTCCCTGGATCGAAGATCAAATGCAGCATCTCCCGGGTGTGCATAAGATGGGAGGTCGATGTCTTTGTCTATTCGTTGGATATGTACTTGTATCATTTTGAAAGATCAATCTCCTATAAACACGCTTCCAAGCCCTTCATTGATGAGGAATGCTGCGATGATGATGGGAACAGCGCTCACAATTGCTGGGAGAAGGGTCATGGCTTTTGACATGAAATAAAGTATTGAAGGGAAAAGCAGGATGAGTCCGACAATCCAGGTGAGGATGACATGCTGATCAGCGATGTGTGAATCAATGATGTCTGTGATTTCAACAATGATGAGGCCAAGTGCCCCAAGGAGGGTGATATCTATGCCAAAAATTTTTGATAAGTGCATAATACCAAAATTGTTGAGGAGCATGACAACGCCAACAGGCAAAAAAGTCAGCCCTGCAATGTGCCCGATAACCATAGCTTATTTCTCAGAAAAATTAACTATTTAAATGTTTGTTTGCAAAAAGAAAAAATGGTCTATCTGTCATTTTTTGATGATCTGATCAAGCGTTGAGGTGCTTCCATCAGGATTCAAGACTGGCACAAATCCTGGGTTATGTCTATAGGGTTGGGGAGGCTCCCTGACAACTGGTTCATGGGAATCATCATAAATAATATCTGTGCATCCCTGGTTTGCAATTGGTAAGGGGAGATTTTGTTCTGCTGCACTTTTGACTCTTAATGTACCATATCCTACGGCTACAGAAAGTGCAAGGCCAAAGAGGACTGTTTTAATCCTGTGTCTCCCTTGGTAGGAAGATTCATGTGTTAATTGAGGACCAGTATACAATGGAACACGAGAGGTATTGCTTGTTATAGGACTATCATCTGCATAATGCCTGAATCGTGATCCTGTTCACCTTCTTGGCCGAAAGAGACTGTTGGCATGTGGGTAAGAGGTGTTTGTTGCTTTATAAGCCTTACGATAAAAATTTTCCAGGGAGATCAATTGTATTTAATGAAGAGCCAAAGTAATTGTTCATGCCGTTGTGAAAAAAACGGTTCGTCAACGGTTCTTTATCACAATTTTTGGCTAAGAGCGATGCATGTTCGTTTCATCTGAACCTATTTCGGCACGTCCTAAGCAACAATTAAGAAGGGCAAAGTAAGAGGAAAGAGAGATGAAGATAGACCTTTTTACAGATGCAAATTTCAGGGGGTATACGATGGAACAGATTGCAAGGCGCTATCTTCGTCGTGAGAGGGAACATGCATTTATCTTTCGAACGGTTGAATTCATGTCTTTACAAGGATTGCTCGATTATTATAGTCTTGTTATCCCTGACAGGCTCGACGTTGAACCTCTAGCGAGGTTCTTCAAGTCTATAGACCTCCTCGAGTTTATACATGATAATCGAATGGTTCATACTATCAACCTTTTTGAGGTAAAATCAAAGGTATTCTCTAATAGGGATTCTTTAGAGATCTCTCAGCAGGCATATGACCGATACAAAGCTCTACAACGCTTAGGGTTCAAATCCCACCTTGTTTATATCGAGCTTCTCCCTTACTGGAGGTTTTCAATAGATGTCTATGACCTCTTTTCGTTTAGGGCATTACGAGTAAGGGAGAACAAGCTTCCATCCCACCACGCGGGAAAAAAAACGCCGCGGGAGGGATTCGAACCCCCGTGCCCTTTCGGACAGTAGATCTTTGTGGGCTATTGCAAGTGTCTCAGGAACAAAAAGCTCCTAGCAATCTACCGCAATAGCCGGGCTATGCGACCGCGGCTTGAGCGTAGCGAATGCCAAGGTCGCGACCAAAAACAATTCGTTTTTGTGTATGCGACCGCGCCTCGCATAGTCTATTAGTGTGAGTCCGTTTTTAAAGATTTCTTAAGTGAGCCCGATACTAGTGATCGATAGGGCATTCTTAATAAGCCATCAAAGGCTAAAATTTTTATGAGTGTTAATAGAACTAAAATTCAGGAAAGGTATAGGGGGGGTGAGCTAATTCCTGTTTCATCTATCTACTGTTGGTACCCTCATAAAAAGGATGTATTCGGTCATGAGCGTGCAGTATCACAGGGGAGTTTATTGGCTGATGTATCGGTTGGTTTGTGGTTCGAAGCAACTTTAGAAGAGGATCCAGCACCAAGAATTGAAGGGCGACAGATAGTGCTTCCCGCAGATATTGACCAAATTGAAATGTTTTATATCAGAGGATACCTTCTTCGTGTGGACGAAAATGCGTTTGTTTATGGTCGTGCAGCTGTCGAAAAATATTCTGGAAGAGCTCCTATACGATCCACAATGGCGCAGATTGGGTATGATTGGGAATATATGGCTGATCCAGAGGGAGAAACATATGCAATGCAAGAGACGGTTCTTCGCCGCAGTAATATACGATATTGGCATTGTGGTATAACCGCAGGAGATCCAGTTGTAACAAGCATAGATGAGGGGGGACTAGACACATTGATCAAAGATCTTGGGAAAAAACATGAGTTTACACTGATTATGCTGGGAGCTTGATACCTGAGCAATCCTGTTAGGTACTCATCGAGAGGGATAGATTTTTTTGAGGGCTATAAGGCCGATGAGCACCATCACGAGACTCGCCACCTGGCTCCCTCCAATCCCAAAGACAAAGACTGTCTCATTCCTCCAAAAATCCGTGATGAATCGGAAGAGTCCATACAGGAAGACAAACAGCCAGAACAATAATCCCTCTCGTCGTTGCTTCATCTTTTTCCAGGCAAGGACAAGGATTCCCAGCATCAGGAAATGTGATAACGAAGCATACAGCTGGTAAGGATGCCTGCAGAGAGAATCAACGGCAGGATACACAACGCACCAAGGGCCATTCCACGCAATTCCGACGATTTCGCTGTTGATAAAATTCCCGATTCGTCCAAGCGCAAGGCCCAAAGCCCCGCCGATGACAACGATGTCAGCGACGGCGAAGAATGGTATCTTCTTGTTCTTGCAATAATAATACCCAAAGAGAGTCATGAGGAATACCGCCCCAAAAAATGCCATTCCTCCATGCCATATCATGAGGATTTCCAGTGGGTCATGGATGAATGTTCCCGGGTCATTGAAGAGAAAATAGAATATCCTTCCCCCAACAAGGACTCCAAGGAAAAGCCAGAAAAACAAGCCTTCAACCGTTTCCTCTGTGAGGTTTTGAATGCTTTTTTTCTTCCGTTCAGCAGCAAGCAGCCAATAGATAACAAGAAAACCGATCAGGTAGGGGATGCTATACCAATAGATAGTTATCGGTCCGGCTTTCAGCAGTACTGGATTGAGGGTATTGACATACATAGGATCACCAATAAGCTTTCTCAGAGAAAAAACAACTTTATAAATGCTCCCTTCTTTCCATTGGTGATGGAATGGCCAATCCTCTATGGTGACCAGTTGCTCCTTGGGAGCGAGGAGTCAGAAGCAGCTATCATCACTCTCTGGACAAAGAAGGAAGCAATAGCCCACCACCTTGACAAGAAGAATTATCGCTGCATCGGCCAGCTCTATTCGAGGTATGAGGGCATTTCTTCATTGGTCAGGAACTTTCTTGCCAACAAAAACATCCGCCACCTCGTCATCACGGGGGCTGACCTGAGCCATTCAGGTGAAGCGCTCGTTGACCTGTTTGAGAAAGGAATTGATGACCATCACAGGGTGATCAGTAAGATAGACTCAGAGGTCGACCAGGAGATTCCGGTTTCTGCGATAGATAATCTCAGGAAGCATGTCACTCTTCATGACTATCGCCGGTTTCAGGACATGAAACAGCTAAACAGGATCATTGGGGAATTGCCTTCTCTTGGTTCATATGGGGAGCCTGAGGTATTTCCCTTGCCGGCAGTCTCTGAGCCAGACTGTTATCCTGCGGAATCAGCTGGATTTCGTGTTGAAGAGAAATATATCAATGATGCATGGCTCCACATCCTTCATACGGTGATGCGTTTTGGGGTGATTAAGCATTCTCAGTATGGCGTGGACACAAAGGAAGTGATGAACCTGATTGCTATCATCTCTGAGGAGGATCCAGACAAGCTTGTGTGGAAAGATTTTTTTCCTTTCACAAAGAAAGAGCTGGAAGAGTACCTTCCTCAAGTCCTTTCAGGAAAAAGCCTTGATGGTGTCTCCTACACCTATGGCCAGAGACTGATGGACTATAAGGGTGTAGACCAAGTGCAATGGATGGTGGGGATGCTCAAGAAATCGCCGGAGACAAGAAGGGCGGTGGCCATAACCTGGGATGTGTCAAAAGATCATGATGAGGCAAATCAGCCCTGTCTTGATCTCGTCCAGGCTCTCATTCATCAAGGCAGGCTCCATCTCACTGTATACTTTCGAAGCAATGACATGTTCGCTGCCTGGCCAAGGAATGTGATTGCGATAAGGAAACTTCAAAAAAATATCGCAGCAGGGCTAGATGTTCCCATGGGCACCTTGACGACCATATCCAACTCAGCCCATATCTATGAGAAAGAATGGAAAAAAGCACAGGGCATCCTGGAGAAGAATGCACCAATTGTTCCTCGCATAGGTGATCCTCGTGGCAATATCGTGATCCATGTGATGGAGGGAAAGATTCATGTCTATCATCTCACCCCTGTAGGGAAGAAGATTAAGGAATATGTCGGGACGACTGCGTTCGATCTATTTCGAAAGATTGCAGAAGAGAAGGTCGTCTCACAGGTGAGTCATGCGCTCTATCTTGGGACAGAGCTGCAAAAGGCTGAGCAGGCGCTAAAATCGGGCATGGAGTATCATCAGGATCAATGAAAACCTTTTTATAAGATTCCGGATTGGCTTTTCCTACATTCTTGATTGGGGTGTTTTTTATGGAACAAGAGAAAATTGAAGAGATAAAGAAAAAGATCAGTGTATTAAAGTGGGACAAGATGAGGAATCAGATCAATCCAGGAAAGTTGGCGCAGCTGAGTGCATTAGAGTCCGAGCTAAGGCAGCTCGAGGAGAGCGCATAATACAAAAGATTTTAAAGGGGTTGAGAGTCTTTTGTACATCTACAGCGGGGTAGGGCAGCCAGGAGTGCCCGGCGGGCTCATATCGCAAGGGTTCTTTATAGAACATCTTGAGTTGGTAACCCGCAGGTCGGAGGTTCAAATCCTCTCCCCGCTATCCTTTTCTAAAACTATTTAAATGCTGTCTTAACAGGTATATGAATGAAATGCTCTCTCATCATATTTTTCATCCTTTTGCTCTCATCTGTCGTAGCAGCTGACTGGATGACTGATGCAAATAATGCTGTTATGGATGTTGATATCTCTTCTACGATTACAACACTCCCCCTCAAGCCAAATGCCTATGTGGATTATGTGCAGGCAGAGGCAACCTTTTTCCCGAGGGCGGATTCTCGCCAGACCGTGCTGACACAGTCAGTAGATCCAGTTCCAAAACGCCAGGATAATACCATCCTCTTTACCTGGTATAAGCCGCCAATTGGCATTCTGTCTTATACCATTCAATCGAAAGTACGGACAAAGGCTGGCACGTACCAAGTGAAAGAGAAGGTTCCATTCCCCTTAAGAGATGTTCCAGATGAAGTAAAAGAGTTTATGGGCCCAACGCAAAATATTGACTCGGACAATCCAAGGATCATCAGGCAGGCATCAGAAATCGTCTCTGGTGAGAGTGATGGCTATGTTGCCGTGTATAAGCTGGCAGAGTGGGTGGAGACAAATGTCAATTATGACCTGAACACGCTAACAGAGGATGTGTCGCAAAAAGCGTCATGGGTGTTGACCAACAAAGAAGGTGTCTGTGATGAGCTAACTACCTTGTTCATCGCCTTTGCTCGGTCTGTTGGGTTTCCGGCAAGGTTTGTCTCAGGGCTTGCATTTACCAATTATGGCGGCCTGGATAATTGGGGTCCCCACGCTTGGGCTGAGGTGTATTTTCCTGGCACTGGATGGGTCCCCTTTGATCTGACCTACCGCCAATTTGGGGATATTGATCTCTCGCACGTCAAGCTCAAAGAGAGTGCGGATTCGAATGAAAGCTCCACGAATTACGAATGGCGGTCCCATAATGTTGACCTTGACTCTTCTGGTCTGGAGATGAAAGTGACACTCTCGAGCAGCAATGGGGAGAAGGAAAAAGGGGTGGGAGTTGATGTTTCTCCTCTCATCCAGAATGTCGGGTATGGGTCATATAATGCAGTCAAGGTGCAAGTCAAGAACTTGGATGACTATTATAGTATTACCTCTTTATATCTTTCTCGGGTAAAAGAGATGACTTCACTTGATGAGGCAAAGCATATTGTCCTTGGACCAAATGAAGAAAAGACGGTCTATTATATTGTAAAGGTTGATGAGAACCTTGATCCAGCTTATGTGTATACTGTTCCATTGACCATTTCTAGCTCTTCTGGTGAGATGTCCTCTAGTTCCTTTAATGTGGAAGAGCAGTTTTCTGTCTTCAAGAAACAGGACGTGCAGAGCATTCTTGGGCGCTTGATGGCAGAAGAGGCAAAGCCAATATCAAACAATGTATCCCTTTCATGCACAATGCCCCGGATCCTGGCAGGAGAGCCATTCTCATTGCCCTGCGAGGTGCAAAACCTTGGCAATGTTCTCCTTGATTCCCTCATCGTGTGTTTGAATGGGGAATCCTGTCAGACAATGAATCTTGGGATAACGCAGAAAACATCAGTCATGCTTGAAGGATTGATTGATAGTCCTGGTCCTGCGCAGGTGATAGTGAGTGCGGATAATGAGGTCGTATCAAAGACACATCTCTTGTTTCTCATGGTGGATGATCTTCCTTCAATGAGGGTGCAGATGATTGATGCCCCAAAGAAAGTGAAGTATCATGATACATTTGATATCACAATGATCTTGAACAAAACCTCTATGGTCAGTCCGAAGAATGTGACGATCATGATGAGGAGAGGGCAGGCAAGGTACCAATGGACTATCGATCAGGTAGACAAGGCGCAGCCGCTCGTGCTCGAACAGAAGGCGTCATCACTCTATCCTGGAAAAAATGTTTATATAGTCAATATCGCTTATCGGGACGATGAGTCAAGGGTGTACACGATGGATGAAGAGTTCTCTGTTGAGCTGACAGATCTCACATTCCTGCAAAAGACTGTGCTTTTTGTAAAGAAGTTTCTCCGTCTCTAGTGACGGACTGTTTCATTGAGGAGATAGGGCTCCTCTATAAGATGGGTTCCCCCCTCATCAAATAGGAATTCTAATCCACGATGCGGTGGCGGTACTCTTTCGAGTTCTTTCTCAATTGCAAGAATCTCCTGTTCTACTTGTTCTGGGTCCATCACATGACCATTTGCCACAGCCTTTGCTCGTTCCCAATACAATTGTTGTTCGTGAAAGAAATTTTCGAGCCTTACAATTGTCGAATCTGGGTAGACACCACATTGGCCAAGGGCAAGGCTATACAGCCAGTGGTTATAGGGGCGATGTCTTCCTTTTGTACCAAAGAATAGTTCAAATGCACCTAAGTTATTCCTAGGTAATGTTTCAAACCCAACACATGACATATCTGGGTAATAGTGGAGAAAGAAATCACCTTCTGGAAACCGTGGCATATGGATCCCTTTATGCCCATACCGTTTTGTCTCCTCAATAATTCCCCTGCCCATTTCAACAGCATCGTTATAAGAAGAAAATCTCCTCTTTAACTCATCATGGTCTTCTTCAACCCTGAGTAAGTGATTTCCCGTGTCCCCTGGTCGTGCCACAATCGCAAAAACGTGGCCTTGGCCCCGATAGTTGTTTCCCATTCAATCGTTGATGATTGAAAACTATTAATTGAATGTATCATATATAAACTTTTCCACTTTTCGAACGATTAGGTATCGATTTCGTACCGAAGGATTGCTCCAACTTTTCCAATATCTCGAAGCTGCACTCCCTCCCGCGTCTCTGTAGAAATGATCATGATTGTTGTCCCGAATTTTTCTGCCTCCTTTTCAAAAGCTTCAATTTTTTCCTCTTCCAAATCTTCAGAAATCAACAACAAATCAACAGTCCCTCGCTGGACTAGGGACATCACCTGGGATTCACCATAGCTGACCATGTTTGGCTTTGTTGCAAGGATGTGGAAAAATTTTCCCATCGCCTCCTTCTCTTTTCCAACTTCCTCATTCGCAAGGATGTCTTGTGCTTTGTCAACTAGTTCCTGTACTCCAAATTCTTCTGTATAAGACAAATCCTTGATGCCAATCACCTTTTGCTTGAGCTCATTTGGGACATAGTTTCCTTCGATAAAGTCATACTTTGTGGGGCCAGGGCCTCCGATGATGATCCCCTTGAGCTGATCCCTCTTGTCAAAGAATGCATCTTTTACCATCATCCCGATTTTTGTGTAGAACTCTTTTGCTGCTCCTTCCCGAAGGCGATGGTATCGCATGGCTGATTGTCCTCCAGCTCGAGTCTTTCCTGGGACATTTGACGATGCTTTTGAGATGTTGATGATTGATTTGCCTTTGAGCATGGCAACATTCCCATCCCTCCGGTCCATCACCACAAGGCCGTATATTTCTTTGTCATCGAGCATGTCCCGGAGGAGGTCGAGCTGGAATTCTTTGTCGCATCGATACAGTCTTGTGTTGAGCGGGATTGGAGGCTCAATACTCCATACTTTGAAGTCGAATTGTCCTTCCCGCTCTGACACATTCCCAGAAAAGCAGGCAAGGCCGTTTGGCGGTGTTTGCTTGTATAACCGTAAATGCTGGATCATCTTTTCCAGCGCGTCAATGACATTTTTTCTCGTTGATGCTGACTTGATGTTCGTTGCCGTCCCTTGCTCTTGTGAGAGGTGGCCGATGATCGCGTTGATATCATAGCCTGCTGGGATAAGGACGGAGACTAGTTCAGTATGCCTGCCGCGAAAGTTTTCTAACTCTTTAATAAAGCGTTTTAGTTCATGTTTTTGGAGTGCATCAAGTGACATAAGTCTTATGGATTCAAGGGAGTTTTATAAGGTTTGTGCATCCCTGGCTTTGTAGAAAATAGTGGTGAGCATTATCTTCCGTGGTTCTCTGAAATGCCCAATAAATGCCCAATCAACCTATTGTGGGTTCAACCAAACAGGAACAGCAAATCTAGGCTCACCAATAACCAATACCCTGCCCAGGTGTCCGGGAAGCGAGATGTTCTTCAAAGCCTGCCTTACCGAAACATTCTTATAATTATAAACTCCCCAACACTCTTATGAATGACTGCATCTTTTGCAAAATTATTGAAAAGCAAATACCTTCAACAATCATCTATGAGGACACCGTCGTGCTAGGCATTCTCGACATTAATCCGGCAAACAAGGGGCATGTCCTCATCATTGTGAAAAACCATTATCCTGATACCATAACCACGCCCGAAGATGAGTTTGTCTCTGTCATGGCTGCAACAAAGATGATCGCGAAAGCGACAATAACTGCCCTTGGGGCAGATGCATACAATATCATCATCAACAATGGCAAGGCTTCAGGCCAGGTCATCCCTCACCTGCATGTCCATATTGTCCCAAGATTCCCTGATGATGGTCTGCATCTTGAGTGGCCTCACAAAAAATATGCAGAAGGGGAGATAGACGAGATAGCAGGAAAGATCCGAGGAGAATTAGAATAGTTTTTCTTGCCGTTTGTTGCTTTTTCTTTCACTTGTATTGGAGGATTTCTAAATAGGCTGATTCTTCAGATATAGTGAGCGATAACTTTAAAAACCCCCCCCGATTCTTTTCCTGGGGCTGGGCAAGCCTCCAGCACGGGACAATCAATGATGATTGCGTGAAGCTATGGGGTAGCTTGGTTTATCCTTTCAGCTTTGGGAGCTGAGGACCTCGGTTCGAATCCGAGTAGCCCCGTATTTTCCTTAAAATTAAAGGTCAAGAAATGGTAAAGAAAGTTGCATATGGGTCAGTGAGGCGCTTTGGCGCCAGGTACGGAAGAAGGACAAGGCTTCGCTTTGGCCAGATAGAATCTGAGCAAAGAAAGCTCCACAAATGTCCCTATTGCCTTGCAGACAAGGTCAAGCGCCAAGCACTTGGCATTTGGGAATGCCAGCGATGCAAGAAAGTGTTTACCGGAAAGGCATACACCATCAACAAGAAGCTCAAGTTTGATACCTCTTCAGCAGACACAGCGCCTGAGGAAAAGGTTATAAATGAGGATTTCTCTGATGAAGAAGAGCAGGATGCAGACGAAGAGGCTCAGAAAGGATAATGGTAAGCTACAAATGTTTTGAGTGCAACAAGAAAGTTGCTGATTCTTATGTGAAGAAGAGGGTTCGCTGCCCCTATTGCGGATCAAAGGTGCTCTTTAAGCCAAGGCAGACGACAACTAAAGTTCTCGCAAGGTAAAAATGACAGCTGATGACAAGATTGCTCAAATTCAACAGATAGAGCAGAAGCTTCAGCAGCTGCTTATGCAGAAACATACCTATCAAAACGAACTCGTCGAGGTAGAATCCGCGGAGAAGGCGTTGGAAGATACCAAGACTGCCTACCGTATCATCGGGAGCATTATGGTAGAGCTGCCAAATGAAAAAATTGCTGAGGAGCTAAAGGAGAAAGAGGAGGAAGCAAAGCTTCGGATAAAATCGCTCGACAAGCAGGAAGAGTCATTGCGGTCTCAGGCAAAGAAATTGCAGGAAGATGTGCTGAAGAATATCGAATGAGGGTCACATGGATGAAGTGCAGGCGATTCTTGAAATGATTGATGATCTCGTGGATGACTCAACCGTGCCAAAGAATGTTAAGGGCAAACTGCTCGAGACTAAGGCGATACTCGAGGAAAAATCCGATAGTTCAATGAAAGTGAACAGGGCCCTTCAATTGTTAGAAGAGGTCACAAATGACAATAACATGCAGGCATACACCAGGACGCAGATATGGAATGTTGTCTCCTTGCTTGAAAAATTGACTTAAAAGAGAAATATTGATTGTTGAATTGGGTGTCATACCCCGCCCTTTAGGGCGAGTGCCCAATTCTACACCAGAAATCCGCGTGCAGAAGCGAGGCACGTCATACCCCTACCTTCGGGTCGGGGTTAGTGTTGAGCAGCGGATTTCTGATTTAAAAAATTCACTTCGATTCTTTTTGTCTTTTCACGAATATCTCTGATTTGGTAAAATTTGCATTCGGGATGTGGATGATGTCCTTTGATTTTGTCTGCACTTTTGTCTCGATGAGGTTTGTTTCGATCACCACCCCCTCGATCGCGCGAAACTTGATGGTATCTCCTTCTTTGATCATCTTCTTTTGATGAAGATAGATGCCTCCCATCATGTTCGGGATAAAGTCCCTAACTGAGAGAAAAAATGCGATGAGGGCAACAACGATGACGGCCCCTCCAAGGATGTTGAAGAGCGCTGAAGTTACCCCCACCCTGTTGAGTGCCATGATGATTGAGAAGAAGTAGATGGTATAGCTGATGATAGTGCTGATGAGCTCCTCTAGGCTGGCTTTTATCCCTGCTTTCTTTGCCAGCTTGTCAAGGTCGAATTCATGCAGGCCTTTCTGGATGAGCCTGCCGAAGAATTTCCCGATGATGAATCCAAAGAAGAGGATGATGACTGCGAGGGTGAAGTTCGTCAGGAAGGAATCGACCAGTTCCATGATGAATGCAGGGAAATTCTCCATCTCTTTTGAGGGGAGAACTGAGTATAAAAAAGTTCGTATCAGACCAAATCTATGATTGAGATGGCAGCACAACTCGCGCAGACTGCCAAGCCTTTAGGCCCAGGTTTTAACGAACGTAAAAACGCTGCCAGTGCTGCTGCCAAAACAAAGGCAGGAGATTGGCAGTCTTCCAGGAGATCAACACTGTTTGATCGAGAGTCTTTTTTTCATCCTTTCCCACAACGTTTTTATAGCCTTCCCCGCCAAATTCAGATAATGGGCAGGTATGATGACCGCATCAAGGAATTGGAAGATGAGATCAAGAAGACCCAGTACAACAAGGCAACTCAGCATCATGTCGGCCTCATAAAAGCCCAAATTGCTCAGCTGAGAAAAAAAGCGGAAGGCAGCGGCGGGGGAAAGAAGGGGGATGGCTACTCCGTGAGGAAGTCTGGCGATGCAACGGCAATCCTTCTTGGATTTCCCAGCGTTGGAAAATCTACCATCCTCAATTATTTGACAAATGCAAAGTCTGAAGTTGGCGCATATGACTTCACAACGCTCAAGGTCATTCCGGGATTGATGGACTATAAGAGTGCAAAGATCCAGATCCTTGATTGTCCAGGTGTTGTCTATGGCGCAGCGAGGGGAAGGGGAAGGGGAAAGGAAGTGCTCTCTATCATGCAGAACGCTGACATGATCATGCTCGTCATTGATGTTGTGAAGCCTGAAGCATGTCAAGTTCTTCTTGATGAAGTAATCCAGTTTAATATCCGCCTCAACCAGCAGGCTCCTGATGTCAAGATAAAAAAAACCGGAAAGGGTGGCATCCATATCGGTGCAACATGCCAATTGTCGCTCAATGAGGAGACAATTGCAACCGTTGCTCGACAGATGGGCATATCAAACGGTGATATTCTCATTCGTGAAGATATCTCCATCGACCAATTGATTGATGCTATAGAGGGTAATCGGGTGTATGTGGATGCGCTCACGATCCTCAACAAGATAGACCTCGTTGATAAAAAGACCCTTGAGGGGATCAAGAAGCAGGTGCATCCTGACCTTTGTATCTCTGCAAATACCGGGATTAATATGCTGCAACTAAGGGACCTTATTTTCGATAAGCTTAACTTTATCCGTGTGTACTGCAAGGAGGCCGGGAAAAAGCCGGATCTTGATGTTCCATTGATCATGAGGTATGGGGCAACCATCGGTGATATGGCAAGAAAGCTCCACCAGGATTTTGCAAAGAAATTCAAGTATGCAAGGGTCTGGGGATCATCAAAGTTTCCCGGGCAGGTTCTTCGCCAGCACCATGTTCTCAAGGATAAGGATATCGTGGAGATTCATCTTCGGTAACAGTTCTGCTTTTTGACAGGCTCTGTAGAAAATAAGTGCCTTTCTGCGGAGCTCACTCGAGAATGAAGCAAGTGCATCGCAGTTGTGCCCGGGACCCTGTAACCAGGGCATATGCGTGTCGAACGAAGTGAGACTTGTCTACAGAGCTTTTTTGACAGAAAACTTAATAAATCCATTCCGGCGATGGTAGGGTGATGATGGATGTATCTATGAGCTTGTTTGTCATTGCATTTATCATATCTCTTGGTTTTTTTGCCGACCTTTTCTTCACCAAGACAAAGATTCCTGATGTTATCTGGCTCATAGTCTTTGGAATGCTGATAGGGCCGATGTTTAAGATAGTTGATCAGGAAGCATTGTTCGGGATAGCGCCGCTCTTTACGACCATTGCCATCGCGATTATTCTTTTCGAATCAGGCAGGAAGATGAAATTTGGGGAGCTGCTTCAAGATGCCACGAGCGCGATAGTGTTTATGATAGCAAACTTAGTGATGGCTATCCTCCTTGTTGCTCTTGGGATGACACTTATTTTTGGAATGGGTTTCCAGAAGTCGTTGCTTCTTGGCGTTATTGTTGCTGGTACGAGCTCGCCGATGATAGTAACCGTAGTTGACCGGTTGGGGATAGGTATTAAATCTAAGGCGATGATGAGCATTGAATCCATCTTAAACAGCCCGATTGTGATTGTGATTGGGCTTGTTCTGATGAATAACCTGTCCACATCTCAGAGTATGATAGGGCTTAATATTTCTTCTGATATCATAAAAAGTTTTATTGTATCGATTACGTGCGGTCTTTTGATAGGCATCGCTTGGGCAAAGGCGCTGGATAATCTTCAGAAGTATGCGTATCATCACATGATGACCATCTCTGTGCTGTTCTTGACGTATATCTTATCTCAATACCTGGGTGGGAGTGGTGCGCTGGCATCACTGACGATGGGGCTCACCCTAGGGAATATTGCTGCTTTCTCAATTGTTTTGAGGAAAAAGATAATCGTCTTGACCAAAGAAACGAAGGATTTTAATGCCATGATCGCTTTTGTGATAAGGACATTCTTCTTTGTTTATCTCGGGGCAGTAGCCGTTCTTAACGATTATCATTCAATAGGCATTGGTCTTGTCCTCACTGCCCTTTTGCTCGTGGCAAGATTTGTGGTTGTGTACCCTACCGCGGCTATACTGAAGCTGAGCAAAAGGGAATTGTTGATCATGGGATGTATGATACCAACCGGACTGTCTGCTGCTGTCTTAGCGGTATTGCCGTTTGCCCAGTACCGGATTGCAGGAACCGAGAGTTTTGTGGACATCGTGTTTACCATCATACTTGCAACAACAATCTTTGCAACAGTGAGCATTGCAACCATTGAGCGTACGTATGCTAAAGGAAGCATGAACAAGGGATGATAACACAAGGGGTGATAGCACAATCTTGTACCTGTCGTATCCCGTAATTATTTCCCTTCGATAACTTAATTCGTTTCATGTTTATATAACCTCTGCAGGCATCTTGCGTACAAATGCCTGCTGTGGTGTTTCAAGAATCTCAAATTTAAGGCTGCGGTGCGGCCTTACCTTATTATACCAATGCATGAATTCTTCTTTTGTCTTGAAAGCATGGCGATGCTTATCGTACGTCTCAAACCACTTCTCAACCTTCCCATTACTTTGCGGGTGCTTGATTTTGCAGAGAATTTGCTTGATGCCATGTGAAGCAAGATACACCTTAAACCTGGAGCAGCCATCGATGATATTTGCAACGAACTGGCTGCCATGGTCTGAGATGCATTGCTTGATCCTGCCGTGCTTTCGGGCAATTTCCATGCCATTAATTGAAGCATCAGTTGTTGGGCTTGCGCACTCAATTAATGCAAGCAGCTTTCTGCTTGCATCATCAATCACGGCAAATACCCGCCGGTTGCCCTCATAATGCCAATC
>DUKZ01000026.1 GCA_013329045.1 Candidatus Woesearchaeota archaeon | reverse complement strand
CGGAACTAAAAACGTGATAGCACACTTTTCAAGCAGAAATGCTTTTCTTCCGCTCACAACGAAAAATAATCTTCCAACACCATCATATCAATATGCTCGAGGTCTTTAGTCACATAAAGCCTGCCACTGCCTATCTCAATGAGCTGCTTTGCCAACGCTTCACCCTTCTCATTCAACTTGATTCCCACAAGAGAAAGGGTGATCCCTGCTTCTGCTGCCCTGCTCACTGCTTCCTTTGTCTCATTCTCCGGGTCTTTTCCTGTGGTTGGCAGGGCATCGGTGATGAGCACCAGGTGCTTTGTTGCATTCCCCCGGGAAAACAACTCAGCTGCTTCCTCAATCGCCCCGACAAGGTTTGTTTCCCTCTTTGCCATTATTGCTGTGATCTTCCTGATCAACAGCCCAAAATCATCGGTCGGGTGAACCTTCACATCGACTATCTTGCCAAACACCACCAAGCCCACACTATCCTTATTATCCAAAGCAGCATAGGCAAGAGCAATCCCTGCTTTCTTGCACGTTGCCAATTTTTCTCCCTTCATTGATCCAGAAGCGTCTAATGCATAGATAATCTCTATCTTTCCATGCTCCCTTCGGGAAAATGATCTCAAGTCGTCTGTTGCCAGCCGCTCATGACCTCTCTTTACCGCAATATGGACACTTCGCTTCAACGCGATGTCTTTATATCTGTCCCCTTTCCTGAATATCTTCTCCTCATCCCTTTCTCCATAATGGCCAATCTTCCTTTTCTGATAATTGCCAATACCCACTGCTGCCAATCGATCAAGCTCTTCCTTGTACAAAGTCATGGCAGCGACATCAACCGCTTTTTTTGTCAAACCAAAATCCTCATCAAGCAACTCTTGTTCTTTTAGCTTCTCAAGGTTTTCCTTGATCTTCTCCTTTAGCATCTTCTTGAACTCAGGTATTCTGATGTTCTTCTCCAGAAAGGAGATATTATATCCTGTGACCTGGCGAAGAATGGTCTCTCCATAGAGCTGCTGTGCCAGTTTAAAGTTGTTTACTACCTTTTCAAAGAACAAGTCTGGAATAAAAGAACCAACGCTCATGTTGAGAGCGGCATTCATGAGCTTGCCTTGCTCTTCGACATCACCATCCTGCGCAGAAGTGAGCATGCCGCTCTCACGGCTTGATTTTCCCTGGAAATCTACCAGCTCTTCCTCAACATTGAGTTGCTGGTTGTCAAAGGCCATCACCCTTTTTCCTTTTACGATCCCTGAACTGGTGCAATTCTTCCTTCAGGAAATCAATTGGGTCCTTTGTATACCGAAGGGAAGGCTTTAGGGTGATCCTGTGGCTGAGGACTGAAGGGATTGCACGATTGATATCATCGCTTGTCACCTCATCCCTCCCAAGCAGTACCGCATTTGCCTGCGACCTCTCATACAAGGACAATGATGCCCTGACTGATGGCTTCTTAGCGAGCTCCTCACTTGCCCGCAGCATCCGGATAAATTCGAGAGCGCCATCAAGCAGACGTTCTGGAAACTCCACTAGCCTCTGGCCTTTTGCCTTCAGAATATCCCTCTCGATCTCCAATGTTTCCGGATAGCCCATCTGGAACACATCAAACCGGTCGAGGAGCACATCACTTAGTTTTTCAGTCGAACTATCATCAGGATTCATCGTTGCAATAAAAATGAATTGCGCTGGGATGTCAACGTCATAACTGCCAAGGGTTGCGATGCCCTCGCTCAATACTTGCAACAGAGCATTCTGCAATTTTTCCGGGCATCTGTTCAATTCATCAAAAAAAAGGACCCCGTTATTTGCCTTGAATATCTTTCCTGGGGTAAATGCCTTCATGCTCAAGGGTCCTAGCTGCAATGCCTTTACCGGATCAATATCTCCAATGAGATCTTCAACAGTTAAGTCGGGGCTGCCTTGAATCCTCACAAAGCGCTCCTCGCCAGACATTTTTTTTGTCTTTGTTATTTCACATCCAGGACAAGGTGCTTTTGGATCACAATGGAACGGGCAGTCATGGAGCTCTATTGGCCCTAGCACTTTTGCAATATTCTTTGCAATCGTTGTCTTGCCAACACCAGGAGGGCCAACGATAAGGATATGGTGGCCGAGCAACAATGCGGATTTTATGTCATGCTTGAGCTGTTCGTGACCAAGAATATCTGAGAAAAGCTCTTTTGTCAAGGTTTCCTTTGGGATCATCAGCGGCAAGAACGAATAATGGTTTAAATTGTTTGCGGTGCTGCCTGGGCCGGATTTTGGATGTCTGGAGATTGAAGGTTTGCCTTAGCATAAGCAAGGTTCTCCTTGTACTCCTGCTTTGTTTGGTCTATCATCACTGCATCAGAAAGCACCTGGACAGCATCCTGCCAGCGCCCTCTCCTGATGGCTTCCTTTCCCACTAAATTCTTCATCTCTGCCAGGACCCTCCTGGTGTAATAATTATAAGGATCAATCGACCAGGATTGCTCTAAGAGATCATATGCTTGTGCTGGATGCTGCTGCTCAATTAGAGATTTTGCCTGCCTGTTGAGATTATCCGCTTTAACCCTCTTTCTCAAGCTGACAAAAAACTCTTTATCACTACCTCCTTTGCGGCTCCATATCTCATAATACTCAAGAGAGGTCTTTATGTATCCATGCTCCTCCAGGATGTTATGGACCACCCTACCCCTCATCGTTTCTGCTCCAGTTACTGTGAAAACGACATGGACATTGCCGGGGTATTCGATAAGTGCTGCAGCAAATAAGTCATCAAAAGGTTCAGGATGATCCGTTTCGCGAACCCTTGTCTTTTTCCCGGAATTTAGGGCAGTAAACACTATCTGGTCAGAAGAGAGATAATATCCTGGTTCAGGCCTGCTCGATATTCCAAAGCCCTTTGGGATAACAACAAGATAAGGATCCCTCTGCACCTTAAAAAATTCTTCCAGTTGAGGATTATGGGATCCCCAAAGCGGGATTTGCTCATTCATCATGTTGATGTCATATGCGAGAAGAACGATCAACACAAGGACGATGGCAGGGACATACCATCTTTTCTCACTCACCTGCCTCCAGGCATGAACACTCAAAATGGCCACAAAGGGAAATATCTTGATGATCATCCTGAGGTATTGGTTTGCCAACACGATTGATGCAACAACTATCGTTGAGAGGACATAGAGCAAAAGAATTGCCATTCTCTTGTCGTCAGGCTTTTTGTTCGCGATCCATCGCCAAAGCGGGATTACCAACAGGAGCGCAACGCCCAATGTCTCTATAACTACCTGCCTGGCAAAAAAGGCATAGCCATGGAGAAATGGTTCCCTAAATGGCCCTGTGACCCCCGTATAGAGAAGAATATCCTTATATCCCCTATCAAGCAAGCTGAACTTTGCCCAGGGAAAGATGAGAAGAGCGGTAAAGAAGAGCAGGAAAAAGCAAAACCTCACTTCTTCCTTCCAGGGCTTGTCAGAAAAGGGCTGTTTTTTATGGATACTAAGGTAGACCACAAGGAACACGCCCATGTAGATGATGCTCTGATACTTCATCATCGTCGTGAGAGCCAAAAAAATAGTGCAGAGGACAAGCCTTGCCCTTCCTTGCGCATAGATGAATGAGTAAAAGAAAGCGATGGTCAGGGCCATCTTTGGGAATACCAGATAGTTTTGCCCGGCAAAAATAAACACTGTAGGCAGCAGGAGAAATAGGGCAGTTGAAAGAAGCGCATCTTTTGTGTTATGGAATAATCTCACCGAAAAAAGATATAAGATGATTCCCCCAATAAATACAAAAAGGTAAGTCAAAAAACGGGCGCTGGCAACAGAGGGCTTTGCGACAAGAAAAGTGATTGCCTGTATGATCGCATGGGCGGGAGGATCATATAATGCGTACCACCCCACCCCATAAAAACGCTCTGAAAAATCATTCAGAAATTCTGAGAAGCTGAGGGTGCCGCTGGTGAAATACTCTTTAAAGAGCAGGCTCTGTGTTGCGTGCCTTCCTTCATCACCAACAAAATCAGAAGGGATAAGAAAATGGACGAGCCAGATATAGCCAAAAAGGAAAAGAATGAGGGTGATGCCTGGCTTGAATTTCATTATTTACTTTTTCCTCTTCATGTATTTAATAATTATGGAACGAAATGTTTTAATACCACAAACTTATGGGAGGTCTGGAGGTGATTTCATGGCAAAAAAAGGTGCATCTGAAGCAGGATCAGAATCAACCAAAGGAAAAATGTGCTGTAGTGGACAGTCCTATGGGTGGATACTTCTGGTCATTGGTATAATCTATCTGCTCCAGGACTATGGCGTTGCTGTCAGCTTTTGGAAAGTGTCCTGGTGGACTGCAGCATTTGTCCTTATCGGATTGAAGAAAATGAAGCCTTGCTGCCACTAGGCAGATTTTTTTTCTTTGCCGGAGCCTCTCGAGGATTTGATTCCTCTCACACAAACAGGTATTTCTTCCAGTTCAATATCTGAAAAGTTATTCTTTACAAACCACCCATACACCTCCGGGTAGGTATGGAAACTATTATATTCATGGATGTACATATCATAGGTGGAGTATTGGATATATTTTTTGTCTAAACCTTTTCCTACATGCACCGGAAAGAGAATATTCAACGGCCTGAACAGTTTTATTGTCTGGAGCCTGCTCATAGGGATCCCAAGATAGCATAACCGATGGAATGTGCGTTTGCTTATGTGAAGCCTCTTTACCACCTTCCTCCAGAAGAGCATAGCTTTTACATTCATCTCAAATTTGTGATAAACCCAGACAACAAGCTTTCCTCCGAGCCTGACAAAAGTCGAAAGGTGATCAAAAAATTTTGCCGGGTCTGGGGTGTGGTGGAGCACACCAATACAAAAGACAAGATCAAAACGCTCCTTTGGCTTGTATTCGAGGATATCCGACTTCACCCAAGAAATGTCCTTGTGCTTTTCCTTGAGCTCATCAATCTTCTTTGATAGATCCAATCCAGTCATTATTGCCCCATGCTTTGCCAGATAGACAACGTTTAGTCCATGGCCGCAACCAACTTCTAGAACGCTCTTCCCTTTCAGCTCTTCGGGCGACTCTAAACCCAGTCTCCTCAGCAACAATGGATAATTTGGTGTTGGTTCATACCCCTCAAATTGGATATCGAATGAATAACCCATAGTTCTTTGCGCTCCCTTTCATATCAATCATCTGGCCAAGATTTCACTTTCTTCCTGTTGGGAAATACTATATAAAGATATCTGTTGAATCGTTTTTGCTCATGAATGGCAGGGTTCTTTATCGAAATGCTTTTTTCTTCGCCAGATATAGTCATCTTTTCGTGATACGATTCTTTGCCCAATACCTTATTATCCCAAATAACTTATTTCTCCCTAATGGCAGTCTAATTTCTGCTTCCTCTGCAGGTGTCTTTCCTTCAAGACTTTGATGTGGATTTACAAAATTGTG
>DUKZ01000025.1 GCA_013329045.1 Candidatus Woesearchaeota archaeon | reverse complement strand
AAAGAAGAAAAAAGAAAGAAAAAAGGAAACAAAGAAGAAAAGATTAGCTGCAATATCTTGACAAGTCACGCTTGATCTTATCAATATCATCTGCCAGATCATTGAGGTCATTATCTGCATCATCAACATCGTCCTTGATATCATCAAGCAGATTTATCGTGTCATCATACGCGTCATCCATCTCCCTCAGAGATGATTGTGCGGACAGAGATGCATTGACCATCTGCTGCTGGACAGCATTGGCCAGGATCTCATGATCCCGAATCTCCCTTTTCACGGTATCCAGGATATTGTCCGTTGCATCCTGCCCATCATCTGCTGCTTTTTCCAAGGAAACTGCAATCGAGAGCTGCATGGAGCAGTCAACGCTTGAGGGGATAGATGCTATCGAGAGGCACTGAGATGAAAGCAACGAGATCTCATCGACATGATCCATAAATCCATCGTTTTGCTCCTCAAGGGAATCCTGGTCTTCTTTTACATCATCACTGGCGTCATCAATATCATCCTCAATATCATCGAGATCATCCTGCAATCTCTCCTTTGCCGCTCTGTCTGATGATTGGTCGATCTGGAGAGCAACAAGAACTGCCCTGTCCACTAGATCCTGCATGTCCTTTTCAGTATCCTTTAGGTCATCGATATCATCATCATAATCACTGTCCGCATCCTCGAATGTATTCTTAAATGACCTTGCTCTCTCGAGGCATTCCTGCAGACGCACAAGCTCGGGATTGATGACTGGCTTTGGCTGCACAGGTATGACTTTTGGCTGCTGGGGTTGTGGAGGGAGAGGGGTCTCTTTTGGCACTTCCTTTTCCACCACTTCATAGACTAAGGGCCTATAAGATGTCCCCAAGGGCTGGTGATACACGACGCGCTCCTGCGTTGCGCAGCTGACCAGCAATAGCATACTCAGCAGAATGATTACCATCCACCTCATCTTTCCACCTCCATACCAGCGCTTGAATCCCTGGATTATAAATACTTTTACTGTCACAAGATGGGGACAGAAAAAAAGAGGATCTAAGATAGAGAAACAGGGGATGCACAAACCTTATTAACCCAGGGAGCTTCATTAGCAATATGCCAAGCCCCTGGATACACAAGCACCGCCCAAAAAAACAGTCAGATATCATTGGGCAGGATGCGGGCGTCCAGGGCATTTGCGATTTCATCTCAAACTTTAAAAAACAAAAAAAGAACGCGGCATTACTTTATGGCACATCAGGAACGGGAAAGACAAGTTCTGTCCATGCGATCGCCTCTGACCTGAACTTAGAACTCATCGAAGTGAATGCCTCAGATGTGCGAAACAAAGAATCGCTTGAGGCTACGGTGGGGATGTCCATTGCCCAGCAAAGCCTGTTCTTTCGGGGAAAAATCATCCTGATCGATGAGATAGACGGAGTATCTGGAACAAAAGACAGAGGAGGGCTAGATACCCTCACTGGACTCATAGAAAAATCGCATTTTCCAATCGTCCTTACCTGTGAGAACCCATATGATGACCGCCTGTCTAAGATTGCCAGCAGGAGTGAGCTCATCGCGTTTGGCCCGCTCGACAATGCATCCATTGTTGCAATCCTCAAAAACATCTGCATAAAAGAGGGCATCAAGGCAGATGAACAAGCACTCTCCCAACTAGCCAGGATGGTAGATGGCGATGTCCGGGCAGCGATCAATGACCTGCAAGTGCTCTCTGGCGGGAAAGAAAAGATCACGAGAGAGATGCTCGAAGAACTCGCTGAACGCAGAAGGACAGAGTCGATCCTGCAGGCGCTCATCAAAGTGATGAAGACAACCGATGCCAAGATTGCAAGAGATGCTTTTGATACTGTTAATGAAAGCATTGATGAGCGATTCTTGTGGCTGGAAGAGAATGTCCCACAAGAATATGAAGGAGAAGACCTCGTCCGCGCACTAGACATGATCAGCAAGGCTTCCGTTTTCAATTCCCGCATCAGGCGCTGGCAGCACTGGCGGTTCCTTGTGTATGTGAATGCACTCCAGTCTGCCGGCGTTGCCACCGCAAAAGACCAGAAGTATGCAAAATTTGTCAAATATAAAAGGTCCGGTAGGATCTTAAAGATGTGGTGGGCGAAGCAAAAGAATGCAAAGAAAAAAGCGATATCGGAAAAACTAGCGCTGCACACCCACAGCTCCGCTAAGTACGCATATAAGCATGCATTCTGCTATTTCCAGGAAGCAGCCCGGAACGATAAAAAATTCTGTGATTCCTTCGCCAAAGAATTAGAGCTGGATAAAGAACAGGCAGCGTTCTTAGCGAAATGAGGTAATAATGAGCATGGCAACACCCTGTCCTATCTCTCTTTTGAGTCCTGCCCCTTTGTGATATGCTTTTATCTCCTAACTCTCTCGTAATGGCTTTGCGCCGTTCAAGACCACTAGCCCGGGAGCTCGGAGCAGATCATATTTTGCAGAAAAAATCTGTCCTGATTCTATCTCTGCAGCAACTCTGGCGGATGCATCTCTTTTTCCGCTCAAGCGAATCTCGCATGAATATGCTATGCGAGCATCACCTACATCAATTATTCCTTTTGGCAAATGGTAATGCACACCAGTCTCTACTGGGATGATTGGCCTATGAGCACGACCCATCTCTTCAACGAGTGTTGTCTCGTCACCTGGCCGAGGGGAGGAGAGATGCTGCAGCAGGACATGTGAGGAGTATGCCATCGCATAAAACAGAGGACCAACATCATCAGCAAAACCGAAGAGCTTCTGGAATGCACCAACTTTTTGCATTTCAGGCTCCATTCCAGCTGCTCTCCCGTCCACACAAGAAAGTAGATATGGATGATCATTGTAAATACCGGAATAGCGTCCCCTCTCCCGCTCAAACAGGGGATCTCCTGCTGCTGTATTGGCAAGCAGCTCATGGACATCTTGATCTTGGTCTGGAACAACAATAGTCTCCCCAGCGCTCAAGAATCTGTTTGGAAAAAATGCATCAATAGTTGTTGGCTTGCGCATGAACCCGAGGTGGGGCATGAGGGAGTACATTAGCGTCATGATGCCCGGCACAATCGGATATTTGCCTTTTTCCCGCATTAACTCAACATTGTGCAGCCATTGTGAATCACCTGATGCCCCGCAAAACGTGGTGATTTCATCACTTGTTATCTTTCGTTCCAATTTATCATCCCTCACAAAATTATATCTACCCTTAAGTGAAGATTATTTTTAATTATTTTAAAAAAGTATCTGTTCTTGAGCCTTTATGTGCTATCACGTTTTAACTAGAC
>DUKZ01000021.1 GCA_013329045.1 Candidatus Woesearchaeota archaeon | reverse complement strand
AATGTTTTATTATTTAAGAGATTAACTATTAATAGAGTATAAATGTAGTCTCTTACCCCTTTAATGTAAAGATTAAACTACCAGTTTTCCATTTGTGATATGAGGGTTTTTTAAATCCACAAGGTTTTCTTGTTTCATGACCCTCATCACCGTCTGCCCTCGCTGCGGGGGGATTAATGTAAAACCAGCACCTGGCGAAGTTGTCGGGATCATGCCCTCTAACAGGTATATTTGTGAAGGGTGCAAGTTTGAAGGAATCTTTCCTGCAGTGGATGAAGAGGGATTAATTGATTTCCAGCAGAAACTGTATGAACAAAAAGAGAATGAATAGTTAGATAAAGTTTTCACTTACTCTGTTTCTTGTCTTGTGGAATTAAGCAACAGCGCCACTGGCCGGTGGACCGATTTTCTTCCCTCTGTTCAGAAAATCTCAGCCTGGATACCCGGCCGTCCACGCCAGTGCTGTTGCCATACACCAAGATTTGTTTGCGCCACTGTTGTTGCCAATTTAGAATTATTTACCTATCAGGACTACTCAATAAGAATTGCCGGCTTTCCCGGATACGCATTTTTTGCCTTTCCTTCCCTGCTTTCTTCTGCTTTCAGGATGATGATTTCTGCCTTGAACTCTTGTGCTAAGGTTTCTTTGTTGTCCTGGAGGAGGTTGCTCTCTGTTTGCTGGTCGAGGACTTCCTCTGGCAACTTGCTTGGATCCTTGATGAATGATGGAACAGCCTTGACGATTTCCTCTCCGTATCTTTTCAGTTCAGTTGCCATAATCTCTTTTAGGATGACACTGAGGTCACGTGTGGATTCCATCCTGTCCTTGAGCTCTCTTATGAAATCATATTTCCATTCGGCAGCGATGATCAAGGTGATTTTCTTTGCTTGCTTTATCTTGGCTAGTTCCTGCACCTTGATGATATCAGCCGTTACAGAAGAGACGATCTCTTCACCTGCTTCTGCTTTTTTGTCGATCTTTGACAAATCTGCCTTTGGCCAGTGGGCTATTGAGATAAATCCTTTTTTGCCCAATTTCTCCCACATCTCTTCAGCAAGGTGGGGGGCAAAGGGGGAGATGAGAAGGGCAAGTGTTGCTGCGCATTCATCATACACCTCTTTGTTTATGGTTCCCTCCTTATACTTGTAAACTGCTGATGTGTATTGCATGAGCTCTCCAATAGCCAGAGAGAAATGCATCTTCTCGATGTGCATCGTTACTTTGCCAATAGTTGAATGCATCTTTGAAATAATAAACCGGTCTTTGTTAGAAAGCTCTTTTGCGTGGCCTTCCATGTTCTCCTCAACAAGATGATACACCCTCTTTAGGAACCTGAATGAGCCCTCGACGCCCTTATCGTTCCACTCCAACTCTTTCTCAGGCATGGCTGCAAAGAGCATGAAGACCCGTGCGGTGTCAGCACTGTACTTTTCGATGATCTCGCCAGGGTCTACAACGTTGCCCAGGCTCTTGCTCATCTTCTTGCCATCCTTGATGACCATGCCCTGGCAAAGGAGATTAGTGAAGGGCTCATCAACGACAGCAATCCCCATGTCTCTGAGGAATTTTGTATAGAACCTTGCGTATAATAAATGAAGGACAGCATGCTCAATGCCTCCAATATATTGGTCTACTGGCATCCAATACCTTGCCTTGTCCCGATCGAAAATCTGCTTTTGGTTCTTGTTGTCTGTATACCTCAGGAAGTACCATGACGAATTCACAAAGGTGTCCATTGTGTCGGTCTCCCGTCTTGCGGGACTCTTGCATACAGGACAAAAACAGGTGACAAACTCCTCATTTGATGCGAGAGGGTTGCCCTGGCCTGAGAACTTCGCTTTCCTTGGCAGCCTGACCGGAAGCTCTTTTTCTGGCACTGGCACAATACCGCAATGATCACAATATATCACTGGAATTGGGGTTCCCCAGAACCTTTGCCTTGAGATGAGCCAGTCCCTCAGCTTATATTGGACAGTCTTTTTCCCGAGCCCTTTCTTTTCGAGCCACTTCTGGATCTCAGGAATTACTTCCCTATTTGGAACGCCATTGAACGCTTCATCAGAATTTATGATCTTTCCATCTTCAATGAAGGCCACTGCCATCCTTGCTGGATGAAGTTCGTGCGTGTCAGGGGAGATTACTACCTTGATTGGAACCTGATACTTCTTTGCAAACTCAAAGTCACGCTGGTCGTGAGCCGGAACTGCCATGATAAAACCAGTGCCGTATTCTAACAACACAAAATTTGCAATGTAGATGGGAACTTCATCACCAGTGACCGGATTGATCGCATATTCCCCGATGAACATCCCTTCCTTTTCTTTTGTGTCATCAGTCCTTTGGAACTTATCCTGTATGACGATACGATCGATGAATCTTTTTACCCGCTCCTCATATTCAGTGCCCTTCACTAGCTCCATCACCTTTGGGTGCTCTGGCGCAAAGACCATGAATGTGACACCCCAGAGCGTATCGACCCTTGTCGTGAAAATGGGCATGATTTCTCCAGTGCGCTTGAGCTTGAAATTGATGAGAGTGCCTTCAGACCTTCCGATCCAGTTCTCCTGCATGAGCTTGACCCTTTCTGGCCATCCCTCAAGTTTTTTGATATCGCTGAGGAGTTCCTCTGCATACGCGGTAATCTTGAAGAACCACTGCTCAAGGTTCTTGACCTGGACTTTTGATTCACAGCGCCAGCATGAGCTATTGATCACCTGCTCATTGGCAAGGACGGTGTGGCATTTCTCGCACCAGTTAATGGGGGCCTCTTTCCTGTATGCCAGCCCTTTTTCGAGCATTTTGAGGAATATCCACTGATCCCATCTGTAATATTCTTCGTCTATTGAAGAGACCATGCGGTCCCAATCATAACTGAGACCCAGCTGCTCTTGCTGTTCCCTCATCTGAGCAATCATTTTCGTTGTCCAATCCTCCGGATGAGACTGGTTCTTGATCGCGGCATTCTCCGCTGGAAGGCCGAAACTGTCATAGCCCATCGGGTAGAGAACATTGAAGCCATTCATGCGCTTGTATCTTGCAAACGAATCACCGATAGAATAATTCCTCAGATGGCCCATGTGAAGCTTTCCACTAGGGTAGGGATACATCTCAAGGCAGTAGTACTTCTTCTTATCGTGGTCCTCTTTTACCCTGAAGATGCCGGATTCCTTCCAGCGCTGCTGCCATTTCTTTTCGATCTCTGCAAATTCTGACATTTTTTATCTATGGAACAATGCCTGGTTTAAAGGGATTGCTTTTTTGAATATGACCTTTGATCCTGATGGTACCTTATATTCTTTTTTATGGGAGTCGATGACCACGATGAGGTCATGGTTTGCGGTGATGCGGATATCTTTTGGGTTTATGAACCCCTTCTGGTATGCATGCTTAGTAAACTTGTCTTTATAGAGATCCCTTACTAAATATTGAACTCTCTCATCAGTGATTGGAATGGACACTCCCCCTGCTGATTTTATCCATGCCTCTGATCCTGCTGCTGTTGCAATAAGGATGCCTGAAGATTTCTGTGGATCTATCTGTCCTTTAATTGCAAGGTGGTAGTTTGAAGTAATGTACGGGAGCTTGTGGCCGATAAATACCTCATTTAATGCAGGCGGGAGAGGCATATTGTTTATGAACGGCTGGACTCTCTGAAGTTTTCTTATTCTTAGCTTTCCCTCAATAGCTTCCTCCATGCAATTATCGCATGAGTACTTATCAGCTGAACTAAAAAATCCAATGTTGGAGTCAACATCAGGATTGATTCCAAGCATGATCTCATTTCCTACATACTGGGCTGCTGTGAGGAAGGTGCCATCACCGCCAAGGACAATGATTAAGTCTTTTCCTTTGACTTTATCCCTCCTGATCTTCTCTCTGATGCATGTCTCTAGCTTCACGTCCTTGTGCTTTTTCAGGAAAGAGAGGATATGCTCCTTCATAGCCCTATCTCCCGGCACTTTTGCTTGGCGGTAGACAAAGAGGACCGATTTCACGATGCTCCCTAATGCTCAGCGTTATTTAAAGATTCTGTTATTCCCATCACCCTCCTTCTCTCAATAATATATGTCATCCTATTGGCTGCATCAAGATAAGCAAGGATGTTTGCCTTATGGGAGTTTTGATCCACACCTTGGCCGAGCACTTCGAAACCGTTGTAGCGCATCTTCACCTGAACAAGTGCTTGCGCTTGCTTTCCAGGACCAATGCTGTGAATCTGGTAGCCTTCCAATACCATTGGCACTTCAACCACCCCATTGAGAGCTGTGAAGATGGAATCGATCGGTCCTGGGTTTGCAACTATTCCTTGCATCAATCCATCATTTGATCTGTTTCTTACGTGCACATCAGCATACACATGATCTGAGTTTACATCATGGACCGCATACCATTCAAGCTCATAAAAACTCGGTATTTCAGGAACCAAGCCATCATCCCGCCACAACGTGTCATCTGTTATCATGTGGAACAAATCGGCATATGTCTCCTTTACGGTGTCAGCGATGGTGATTGCGCGATCATACCAGCGTTGTAGACTTTGCTCATCTATAGGGATGCCTAATGCATCAAGCTTATGCCTGAGTCCATGGGTGCCAGACCTTCTTCCAAAGGTTAATTCACTCACCGCTCCATACTCATTAGGATCCATTATCTCGTACGTTCTGGCATCTTTTATCACACCATGCTGATGAATCCCTGCCTCATGAGCGAATGCATTGCGTCCAACAATCGCTTTATTTCGCGGTACGCTATATCCTGCTGCTGTTGCGACCATCTGGCTAAGTACCTGGCAGAGTTGTGCGTTGAAGCTCACGGTGTAGGGCCCTGCGTCTACATTTCCTTCCCGGATATTTGCAACAATCTCTTCGAGAGCAGCATTTCCGGCACGTTCACCAAGACCGTTTATGGTACATTCTACTTGTCTTGCGCCGATTTCTACTCCCGCAAGAGAATTTGCCACAGCAAGACCAAAATCATCATGGCAATGAACGCTCAGGATAACATTATGTAATGCAGGGACGTCTTGGTATAAATCCAGCAATAATTGTTGGTATTTCCTTGGGTTTGTCGATCCTACTGTATCAGGGACATTAATGACTCCTGCCCCTCTTTCAATTACTCCTCCGACGATTTCTGCAAGAAACCGTCTTTCAGTTCTTGTTCCATCTTCTGGAGAAAATTCTACTATAGCATTAGGATGGCCCTGAGTAAGCGACACCGCATACTCAACCCCTTCTAATGCAAGACGGCGAACTTTGTTATAATCACCACCAAATTTATGGGTAACATGGAATGGTGAGGTGCCAATAAACAAATGAAGTCTTGCTGATGAGGCATCCCTTACTGCTTCCCAGGCACGATCAATATCGATCCAGTTCCCATCCATATACCTTACCCGTGCAAGGCCAGCCATTTGAGGGCCTTCCACCTCTCTTGCGATAGTCTGGACAGCCTCAAAGTCTTTTGGTGATGAAATTGGGAAGCCTGCTTCAATCACGTCAACACCTGCTCTTGCAAGCTCTCGTGCGATGGCAAGCTTTTCTGGAGTTATCATTGCCGCACCAGGTGATTGTTCGCCATCCCTCAATGTCGTGTCAAAAATGTAGATTTGTTCCATCTGTGTTACCTCATAATCCAAAATCATACACTTGCTCTAATTGTATTTGTTCCCCACCATCTGCTCTTCCTCTGTACTGCGGGAAAAGGGCTCCTTCGGGAAAAAAGAGGTCAACTGCAACACCTGGGACAATATCTGTATCTCTTTTCTTATCATCCCTTCTTGCATATACTTCCCAACCGCTAATGTTTACTCTTACTTCCCGCCCACTGGCCAAGACAGTGTAAGCGACTTGTTGCATCCCATGATAAACAACTGCATCTGGTGCTCTGTTTGTTCCTTCATTTGTTCTCATCATTTTCTCTTTCCTCCAAACGATTTGTAGAAATATCTCTGGAATATCACTGGTCTCACCAATCGAATTTATTGTTTATGACTGGCAAGACTTACGCCAGCAAAAGAAGCAGAGCTAACAACAACAATTCAGACTTTATCGTCTTAGCTGAATTCATGATTAGGAGGGGAGTGAGGGGAAATTTATAAAGGTTGTGGAAAAGGAGTTTTCGTCTATCATTATTTTCATGGCAGCAATACTGCAAATAAACCGAAGGTTTATTGCACAAAAAATGCAGAGCATTTTTTTGTGGCGCAAACGAAATGTTTCATTTCGAAGTTTTTCTGACTGAAAGGAGGAAAAACTGGTTTGCCTGCCAGTAGTATTGTTGCCTTGGTTCAATTTTTTTAAGATGAGAAAAAGCAGCAACAACGGCAAGAAACCGATTTTTCCTTGGGAAAAACCTGCCCTCAGATACAAGAAAATGACCTAGTCATTTTCTGTACGTAAAATCTTTGATTTTACTGTACTTCGGGCTTTCTGCCATTGCTGCTTTTTCAAATCCATGAACCCTCCTTAGAGATAGCGCACACTACCTTCTCTCTCTTGCCCCCTGAATGGTTATCATATCGCTATCAACTCTCTTACCTGGAGGGACCATGGGCAGCACCTGAGCATCCTTATCAACCAGGATTTCAAGCACATAAGGAGTTGTGGCACCAAGCATTTCCTCAATTGCAGGCTGCACGTCTTCTGGACGGCTGATTCTTCTTCCCGGAATGCCAAAACCTTGTGCAATCATGGAAAAGTCAGGATACCCACCAGTTCCAAGGTGGGAAGCAACATACCCCTGATTAAAGAACAGGGTCTGCCACTGGCGCACCATACCCATAGCACCGTTTGTCAATACCATAGCCTTGACGGGAATGTTATGCTTGTGTGCAGTTGCCAGCTCCTGTACATTCATTAAAAAACTACCGTCGCCATCAATGTCCACAATAATCCTTTCAGGGTGTGCAAGCTTTGCGCCAAGAGCTGCGGGAAATCCAAAACCCATTGTACCAGCACCGCCGGATGTCAGGAATCTTCTTTGCCCTCTTGGATGAAAATATTGGGCAGCAAACATCTGATGCTGGCCAACACCCGTAGTAATAATAGCGTCCTCATTCCTGAGGATTTCATCAAGGACCGCGATAGGATACTGGGGGGAAATGACCCCTGCTCCCTGATGAAATTCCATTGGGAACTGTTCGCGCCATTGGGCGATTTGGGCATGCCAGTCATGATATCTTCCACTGCCCTCCTGAGCACGGGCGAGCATCGCGGTAATAAACTCGCCAACATCAGCATGGAATGGGGAAACAGCAATTACTCTCTTGTCTATCTCTGTTGGGTCAATGTCCACATGAATAATCCTTTTGACTGCGAATTGTTCAAGATTTGAAACAACACGATCATCAAGCCTACTCCCAAGAACTAAAATGGTGTCAGCATTTCCCAAAGCATAATTCGCGTATGCGGTCCCATGCATGCCTGGCATACCAAGATTTAATTTGTCATACGGCAAGGCGCCAAGAGCTTTTAGTGTTGTTACTGCAGGGATATTGAGCTTTCTTACTAAATCAGCAATGTTTGCTGCTCTTGCAGTAATCACCCCTCCGCCAATGTATACTACCGGCCTTTCTGCAAGGTAGAGCATCTCCAAAGCATCTTCTAATTCTCCATTCAGGCGGGTGATGGGGTTATGATTAAATGCATTTGATGAATAATCTATTTCGGGAATTTCTCCCAGCAAGCATTGAGCAACGTCCTTTGGGATATCAATATGCACAGGACCTGGACGATTATTGGTTGCAAGATAAAAAGCTTCAACCATCACCTGTGGAAGATCTCTTGCATCCTTTACAAGGTAACTATGCTTGACTATTGGCAGACTTAATCCATATGCATCAACTTCCTGAAATGCATCAGTCCCAATAGCAGATGCTGCGACCTGGCCTGAAATGACAATTAATGGGACAGAGTCCATGTATGCATCATAGAGGGGGGTGACTACATTGGTGAAACCCGGACCTGAGGTGACAACAACAACCCCAGGCCTTCCTGTTGCCATCGCATACCCTTCAGCAAGATGGCCAGCACCCCCTTCCTGGGCAGCATCAATAACCCTAATACCTGATTCCCCGATAGCATCATAGATTTTCATGATAGCCCCACCTGTCACACCGGTGACGAAAGGAACATTATGCTCAAGAAGCGCGCCAACCACACAATCTGCGCCTGTTATTTGTTCCTTTGTTCGATATCCGGGGTTTGCTGCCATATTTTTTCCTCCTTTGATTGTATAGCGATGCCTCTCCTCCCATTTCATGTTTTTGGAAGGAGAGAAAAAATTAGATAAATACGACTACCACGACAAGAACAAGAATTTGTGTGATAGCTGATTTCATATGAACCAGGAGGTATGAGGTTCTATAAAAAGGTTGTGCAGAACAAGAAGAAAAAAGGATTACCTAAAAAGGATTACCTGTCAATATACTAATCACTATGCTATCTTTCGCTGTACCTTTCCAGAATACTGCTCCTTGAGATATCAGCCACGCTATATCCTGTTCTCTCATCAGCATTCTGAAAACAGACCGCCGGGCGCTCGCCAAAGAGGCCTGTTGGGATCCTCTGGTTCAGGTCAATGACCCTCAGCGCGAGGCCGACCTGGCCTTCATCATCCCTCCTGATGACCTTGACAGCATACCTGTGCTTGCCGATTCTTCCTAGCTCTATTGGCCTATCAGCTGGGCAGGTGAACAAGAGCTCATCGAGCATCATATTCCCCAGCACTTCATCTGCTGCCCTATACATCAACGAGTTCTCATCAGTTGCAGACTGGACATATAACAATGCTTCCCGTGCCTCATCTACGTTCCTTGCTACCAGCTCCCATCCATGTCTATCATGGGCACCATTCACCTGCTTTCTTTGTTCTGCTGCATCGGCGAGGTGCGCTAGTGCTCGCTTCATTGCGATGACTGCCGGGACATGATACTGGGTGACAAAATTATAATATTCGATGAAATCTCTTGCCTTTGGCACAAGATACTGGAAGACTGCCTGCTCATCAGAAAAGGGAGGCTCTTCCAATGAAGAGATATAGAGCCATTTCACCTGCCTGACCTGCTCGCGATTGAGCAGTAATGGGCGAAAGGAATCATCCTCATAAATGCCACGAACATCCCTTGCAAACACTGCGGGAGCAGAACCATCCTTGTGGGTCACATACCGATAGATCGCATCGACTGTCTCCTGGTCGAGGAGATTAGTATTAGTAATCCCATCCACATCATCCTGCGATAAGAAGCCTTCTCTTGCAAGCAGCCGCTGCAAGCTTTTCACGTTCGGATTATGATTCCTGCTGAACGTGTAATTATACATGATGCCTGCTGGATTAGTCTCGAAATATGAGGGGTTCTTCTCATGCATCTGGATGAGCTGGAGGGTTACTGCACGCAAAGCTAGCTCTGGGTCATGCCACCTCTTGCCAGCCAATTCAGGATGGCGCTGGCGAAGAGCTGTTTCTTCCGGCTCTACCCTACCTTCCTGCACTTCGAGCAGAGTCCTTGAGGAACCTTGATCGAGAACACGCTCCATGTTGTATTTTACTGAAGCGGTAAGTGGGATATGCATTCTCCTGCCGGATAGCCAATGGAACGGTGTTCGCAAGGTTGTGTGGATATCCTCATACATCTCTGAATACATGATACCAAGGGTTGCTGCCATGACCCTTACTCTGTCCTGCGGGGAGAGCGCCAAATATTCTTGATCAGGGTTTTGGATAAAAACATCCCTGATGACATTCTTGTCTTTTTCCTTGAGGAAAGCACACACGCCAGAATCAAGCAAGGTTTCAGCGACTGCTGCATCAATGGTATATTGGTTGAGTTGGTGGTATATTGTTGTTACCTCATCAGACATTGGAGAAACAAGACGCTGATCGATATTGGCTAATGGGGCAGTGAGTCCCTGATCATTAGACCTTGTGGGTGATAATGCTAAATCCCCTTGAGTAGAAGGCTCCTGGGCGATAATGTCTCTTATCGACCCCCTGGCGTGGCCAAGACGATTGCGTGTGACGAATCTGGGAATGAGCGAGGCGGCACCAGCGGCTAGCCCTAAACCTAGAAACCTTCGCCTTGTCGCGTAATGATCAGATACTCTTCTTTGGGGAAGTCTTGCGGCCATATTACTACTTAGCGGTGGTGATTTATTTAAAAATGTTGTGGTTTTTTGCCAAGAACTATTGAGAAAAAAGTAGGCAAGCGCGCCAAAAGATGGCAAAGGCGCCAAAAGAAAGGTGACCTTGAAACTTCCTTAGTTCTGCGACCCTCTGAGCACCATACCAAGGGTTTAACGCTGCTCCCGTCAGGGCCTGACGTGATTCTCCCAAGGGATAGTCCCACAGGACAAAACTTCACCGTTGGCTCCAAGACTCTCTCCTGGACACCAAAACGCTCCCTTGGCTTCGCTCCCCTCATGAGGTCCGTTTAGGGCGACAGCGCAGGACCAGCGCACCGAGCTAGCTTGCCTAATAGAGAAGAGTTGTTTGGGTTATAAAAAGGTTGCTCTGAAAATGGCTCATCACTATTGATCCCTCTATACTATTTGAATATGGCATCAACAAAAAGTTAAATCATTCCCTTGCTCTCATTTAATCATCTTTAGAATCCTTGCAGGAAACAAGACTGGAATTTCCTTATAGGGGATCTCCCATTGGTCTAAATACTCGGTGAGCGGGTAATAATATTCTGGGAGGCAGTAAAACACGCCGTCGGCTAGCTTTTTTAATTTTAGCTCATCATACATGCCGCCTTCTTCCTTCTTCCTTCCATGCAGGCTGTAATAAAACCTCATACGGTCTGATTTTGATTTTCCTTCGAGGGAATAGGAGATGATCATCCCTCCCACCCCCCCATACGATTCAGCCACCTGCTTTCCTGTCTTTAAGCTAATGCCGTGAAACAGGACACCTTCTCTTGCCTGAAAACTTTCTGCAAATAATGCTTTCCTTGTTTTTGGGATGATATGGGCGTTTGGGACTGCATCTTTCACCTTGCTTAGTATCTTCTCATCAACTTTTTCATTGAACACAATGATGAGGTCTGTGTCTGCTGGTTTGTCTTTCCCAAGAACGCTTGAGCCTATCAGGATGATATCCTCAACGTTGCTCATCACGTGCTTGAGGTCGTCACTCAACTGTTTGATATATTTTTGTGACATGGTCTCGTATGGTATCGCATACCTCCTTTTCTATCTCTGAAGTGTAGGTTTCCCGGTAGATCGAGAATGTTGTGTCTAGGAACTCGTAGAACTCGGGATAATACTTTTTTAACAGCTGGAACCGCTGGGTGTGGTCTTTTGGTGAGAGTCCTTGGTTCTCGAGGAGAAAATGATCGCATAAGAGGAAAAATGCTTTAAAATAGAGAATGGTTGCAGAGGTGTAATCCTTGTTTTCATAGACCAATTCTGCTGATGAGAACACTTTTTTTATCTGATCCTTCATGTTTGTAATGGAAACGATTAAGTCATATATAAACTTTATTGTTTGTACTATTAACAACTGTTGGTAGAATTAACAGATTAGGTGATTAAAATCTAATCTGTTGGTTTTGGCAATATTTTTTCATTGTTGATCGCCTGCTCGCATCACATAAAGATATCTCTGGAGCATATCCTCTCTTTAGAAGGGAATAATAATAAAAATTGCTCTTTTGTCGTCCACGCGACGACTCCATAGACTTAATTACTTTTTTCTGATACCTTAGGGCATGAAAACAATCCATCTCCTCATTGGCATCATGCTCATGATGCATGTGGTTTATGGGCAATTGCTCATCAGCGAAGTGTACTATGACCCCCTCAATGAGTCGGGCAGCGAATTTGTTGAATTATACAACCCGACAGACCAGTCCATCTCTCTTGAAGGGTGGGTAATTGGCACAGAGAGTTCTTTGTCCGATGCAGTCATGTCAAATGCCATGATCCCACCCTCCACTTATTATCTTGTTGCTGATGAAGGATTTGCCAGCGGCAAAGATGAAGAACTTTGGCCGGATGCCGACTATGAGGACAAGATAACGATGGCAAACACCGATTCAGGGATTGGATTATTCTTTAATGGGACGCTCATTGATGCTGTTGGATGGGGAAATGCTGCGGGGATATCTGATAATCTCTATGAGGGGAGCCCTGTGCCGGGGGCTGGTGGGGGGTGGAGCATTCAAAGAAATCTTTCCCATGCAGATACGGATGAGAACACCCAGGACTTTTTTATCGGCATTCCATCACCACAAGGATCGCACGGGAGTGATGCCATCATCTTACCGACAAGAGTTGAGGTAGTGGAAGGAATGACTGCAAATCTTAGTCTTATGTTATCCCCAGATGATGATCCTCTGCCGGGCATCCAGATCGATCCCCTGCCTGGAAGGAATAAAAGCATTATCCTGGGAGTGACTGCAACACCTGGAGTTGATAAGCTCACTAGCGTGTTTCGCGGGCAAGAAGATGACCTTGAAGAGGAGAGTCCCGGACACTTTGCTACTACTCTTGCTCTCTCTTATGCAGACCTCCCGGGCGACTATGTCATAGAGGTATATGCGTATCTTGATAATGAAGTCGTTGCGGGAGAGAACCTGACCTTCACCTATACTGACATGATCGGGTATAGCATCGATAGCACAGGGATAGATTTTCTTGCTGCAGAGAAAGGCAGCACGGTAGAGATACCTGGAGACCAATCGCTTGCAACCCCCGAGCGCCCCACCCTGAAGAATATCGGCAATGTGCCAGTGCATGTGGGGATTTCTGGCAGCAGCCTCTCATCTACCAGCAACACCCTCCCCCCTTCATTTATCACCGCCCTTTTTGGGACGCAGGAACTCTCCCTTACTGAATCTATCACGTACTTTTCCCATGTGGTCATGCCCGGGACATCTTCAGAGACCGCCCTTGGATTTCGTCTGGCCTTACCCAATAATGCAGCGCCTGGGATTTATCAGGGAAACATCTACATCAGCGGGAGCGCAAATGAAGAGTAAGCTCATTTTTTTCTTCTTTTTACTCCTCCCCTTCTCCTCAGCATTTGAGGTCTCCATCAGTCCAGCACATATCACTGCTCAGAAGGGGGATATTTTTGAGCTTCGCATCCACAACACGAATGATTTCTTAATCATTGGAGAGGTCCTCGGAGAGCATTTCGAAGTGATGCCCAGGAACATCTATGCCTATAGAACCCATGCAAAGAAGGATACAAGCCTGACATTTACTTTCTCTTCGCCCCAAGCACGCCATGAACAAGAAATTGTCCTTCCCATCAAGGTGGATAAAACCCCTCCTTCTTCCCTTGTCCCTCTTCTCATCGGATTTGCTCTCCTTCTTGCTTTTGGTCTTCTTTATGTGGTGCTATCGTCCTTTATATAGGCCGTACTACCATAAAGTTAATAAAGTTGGCAGGGAGTCTTTCTTTGGGGGGTATCATGGAGCCAAAAATCATCTTTCTTGGGACAGGAGGAGATGCCATAGTCGTTGGCAAGCATTTTCGCTCAGCTGGCGGCATCATCCTCCAAGTGCAGGATTTCCAGTTCCATATTGATCCTGGGCCAGGAGCGCTCTCCATGGCAAAGAATTTTGAGGTATCCCTCCGGAACAATACCGCTGTTCTCGTGTCCCATAATCATCTCAATCACTGCAATGATATCAATGCTGTCATCTCAGCCATGACCTATTCCGGACTCGATAAACTCGGGGTGCTTATTGGAAACACGACACTGTTTGACGGCGCTGAAGGAGTACAATCCATGCTGATTCCCCCTTTCAATCAGTTCCCTGAAAGAAATATTCTTCTTACGCCCGGAAAGAAGGTGGGGATAGAAGATATAGAGATTACCGCGCTGAAGGCGGAGCATACAGACCCGAATACGATTGGGTTTTATTTCCGAACGCCCACATTTACCCTTGCGTATAGCTCTGATACAAAATTCAAGAAGGAGATCGCTGAGGGATATACCGGCGTTGATGTTTTGGTCCTGAATGTCCCTTACCCTTCTGGAGAAAAAGCAGACCAGCTGGGCACCAGGGATGTTATCAAGATCATCGAAATATCCCGGCCAAAACTGGCTATCATCACCCACTTTGGGATAAAAATGCTGAAAGCTGATCCATTGAATGAGGCTAGAGTTATTCAACGGGAAACAAATGTTCAAACCATTGCGGCAAAAGATGGGATGCAAATCAACCCGATTACGTTTGCATCACGCATCAGGCAGATGACACTGAAACAGTTTGCGGAATGAGTTTCTACCATATAGGAGTTATAAAAAAGAAATGTTTATATGTTTAGGGTGATTTTCAGTGAGCAGTATGGCATTGGAAACTATCACTGGTGATTTACGATCATATAGAGA
>DUKZ01000032.1 GCA_013329045.1 Candidatus Woesearchaeota archaeon | reverse complement strand
CACAATTTTGTAAATCCACATCAAAGTCTTGAAGGAAAGACACCTGCAGAGGAAGCAGAAATTAGACTGCCATTAGGGAGAAATAAGTTATTTGGGATAATAAGGTATTGGGCAAAGAATCGTATCACGAAAAGATGACTATATCTGTCGGAACAAGGTGGGAGACCCAGAAGATTGAAGAACCAGAAGATTGATATATCCTTTGTTGTCTTGAAAGGGAAAAAAGAGGCGCTCTACTGTCATGAATATAGACAACAAGCTCAAGGTCATTGCAGTTGTCTCTTTGATGATAATCCTGGTGTTTGGGACAGCGTTCCTAGTCACGGTGCGTCTCTTTGTCCCTCCTCAATTCTCAAGGGCCCAGCAGGCAGCAAACCTCCTTTTCCTCATCTTTGCCATTGCAATATCATGCTATATCCTGCTGATAACCTACATAACTGCAAGGGCGGTGAGCACCCCAATCCATGTGCTCCATGAAGCGACAAGGAAGGTTCAGGCGGGTGTCTATTCAGTTCGTGTCAACATCCTCACCGGTGATGAGCTTCAGGATCTTGGCAGCGCGTTCAATGAGCAAGTGCGCGAACTAGAGCAGCTGGAAAAGAACAGGGAGGAATTAGAGAATGCAAAAAAGATGTTTCTTGCTCTCGCTGCCCATGAACTCAAGAGCCCGCTCACAGCAACGGAGATGCAGCTGGAGATGCTGGATACTGGCCAGTTTGGAAAGGTGAAAGTATCACAGAAGGAAAGCATCGCTGTTGCAAGAAGGAACCTTTCCCGGCTCCATTATATAATAACTGACATCCTAGATCTCACCAGGCTGGAGGCTGCGCAGCTGAATTTTGAACGTCAGAAATGCTCACTCAAGCCATACTTGTTAGACCTCATCCACGAGATGAAGGCATATCTTCCAGAGAAAAAAATAACGTTGAAGACCCGCATCTCCAATCTTCCAGCCATTTTCACAGACCCAAATCGTCTCATCCAGGCAATCAGGAATCTGCTCACCAATGCCTATAAATTCTCCCCCAAAAAAGGCATCGTCTCCCTCAGTATCAAGGATGAGGGGAATCACCTCCTCTTTAGGGTTGAAGATCAAGGTCCCGGTATTGAAAAGGAGAACTGGGGAAGGGTATTTGAACCTTTTTTCCAGGAAAAAGCATCCTTGTCAAGGCAGTATGGCGGGGTTGGTCTTGGACTCTCCGTCTGCAAGGGGATAATAGATTCTCAGGGAGGAAAAATCTGGATTGAAGGGGAGAAGGGAAGCACGTTTGTCTTTACCCTGCCAATAAAATCAAGCGAACACCCGCGTCCGGTCGCACTCTTGTTTTCTTCAGGGAAATGATCATGCAACCATCTTTTCCTTTCGGACAGGGATAACTATATCAGCATTTCTGGATATGATCTGTGCAAGGACATAATTGATGCCCGAATGGGTAAGGATGATCTTTGGCACCTTCAGGCGCTTGAGCTGGTCTGTATAATAATACAGGAAAAATCCAATCTCATCCTCATTCTCGTACTCTTGCAGCTTATGAATTGACAAGAAAACGACCACCGTGTTTTCTATACCAAGGTCTCTGACAAAGACCATGGTGTACAGATTAATATCCTCAAAAGAGTTTGGTTTATAGACCGTGACGACCTTCTTGACAGGAGGTGTTCCTTTGCCTTGGCTAATGGAGATTGCATCAATATAATAGACCCTGGAGATATCTGCTTTTCTGTATTCTAATATCTCAGAGATGTCCCTCGTGTTGCCCCCAAAAGTGATCACCACAATGTTCTTTTTTAGTGCGCAGAGATGGCAGATCACCTCAATGCAGTCATCTTCATAATTGGAAATGTCGCTCCGAAGAAGGATCTGCTGTTTTTGTGAAAGTGCACTGTCCAGTATCTTTCCATAGTCATCAGTCATTGTTTGAGTGCATCCCGTATGCGGTGGAGGAATACCTCTTTTTCTACTGGTTTTTGGAGAAAGCCCATAACCTGGGGGTAAGCCAAAATCTTCTTCTTGTCTTGGCTGCTGAGCTGGAGCACAGAGAAGATGATAACTTTTACATCTGTATATCCATTGAGGAGTTTGAGCACCTCATCTGTTGTTGTGCCAGGGATCATGATATCGAGCAGAATCAGGTGAGGTTTTTTCCCAATAGACTCTATAAACCCCTCGAGTGATCCAGCAAGTATTACTGCATAGCCCTCTTTTTTCAGGAGCTGCTGGAATGTTGTCCTAATGTCTTCTTCGTCATCCATAATAAGGATCGTCTTTTTCATGTGCTAGCCTCGCAATGATAATGACCTTTCGGTGTGTTATATCTATCCGGCGTGTTATCAATCTATCTATAGGTTATATCTATCTATAGCTTTATAATTGTTTTGTGCAGATAAGCTTTTATATCTTTGGTGGTGGGATCTCACTGGTGTTGCATGACCTTTCGTATGAATAAAAAGCTGCTAATCATCCTCTTTAGGATATTCCTTGTCATCATTGTCCTCGAGCTTGGCCTTCGTCTTTCCGGCTTTCTTCATCTGCAATGGCAAGAGCACCAAAACAAGATACCTGCTGATGATGGCATCATAAAAGTTCTTGCTCTTGGTGACTCGATGACGTATGGCGGCGAGGACAGTTGGCCAAGGCAGCTGGAAGAAATCCTCAATGAGCGAAGTGATCTCACCTTCAAGGTCATCAGCAGGTCTGAAGGGGGAGAGACATCAACTGAGGTGGCGGAAAAGATTGGAGAGTACTTGGATACTTACCAGCCGCATATTGTCATTACCATGATCGGCACCGCTGATGAGGGGGAGAAGGAAGCGTTCCATACCTCCTTGTTTTCATCTTTTTTCAGATCCTTGAGGATAATAAAGCTTGCAAAACATGCCATATCCTCACTCAAAAATCCTGTCGGTGTCATCCTTGTCGCTGCGCAGGAGGAAAACATGACCGCTATCGACAGGGTATACCTTCAGGCTGCGAAACAATACGAGGACACGCGCTATGATGCTGCTGTCAGATTGCTGCAGGAAGGGTTGAAGGAATATCCGGAGAGCGCCAAGCTGCTCACCGGTCTTGGGAGAGCATACTTCGCAAGGGGGGAATACAGGGAGGCAATTGCAGTGCTGCAAAAAGCGATTGATGCAGACCCCACCTACCGTGAGGCATATACTGGGTTGTACATAACCTATAATGCGATAAATGAGAAAGAGAAAGCAATACAGGTGAACGAGAAGCTTCTCCAATTCTCCCCCACTCCTGAATTTTTTGTTATTCAGGGAAGAGCCCTTAGAGATATAGGCCGGAATGATGAAGCAAAAAAAATGTTTTTCAAGGCGATAGAGATTGATCCAGGATATAGTGAAGCATATGTTTCTTTGGGAATACTCGAGAGTAAAGAAAGAAACCTTAATCTTTCTCAGCAGTATTTTGAGAAGGCTGTCCGCCTCAAACCATCTGATGTCCAGACATGGTTGAGGCTTGGCCAAACATATTATGCGCTGGGCAGGCTGAAAGAAGCAAGGGGTGCTTATGAAAAAATTCTGGAAATAAATCCTAGCGAGCCTCGTGTCTACTTCGAGTTAGGAAGCATCAATTTAGATGAGGGAAGGTTCGATGAGGCTATCTATGATTTTGAGAGGCATTTAACAGGTAACCCTGATCACCTTGACACCTACCTTTATCTTGCCCAGGCCTATGGGTATAAGATAGACCTCAACGCCGCAATTGCCACATACAAAAGGGGGATGCACCTCCATCACCCCCTTATTGAATCAAAATTGGCGCATACCTACATTGAATTAGGAAGATCCCAAGAAGCGGAAGATGTGTTGTCTTCCATTACCGACCAAAAGCATTTGTGGATAGTGTATACGGAGATGGGAAAGATTTACGATGAAAATAATAAAACAAAACAGGCAGAGGTTTGGTATGCGAAAGCTGATGAGTTGATCGGTTCGCATGTTGATAGCCTTACAAGAAAAAACTATCAGCTTATCTATCAGGCACTGCATGAGAGAAACATTCCCCTTATCGCAATGCAGTATCCAACCATTCCTCTCGCCCAGCTCCAGGCGATGTTTGATGATGGTCAGGAGGTTATTTTTGTCGGCAACGAGGAGTTCAATGAGGCGCTCAAGACAACACCAAGAGAAGATCTCTTCACAGACCATCAGTTTGGCAGTTTTGGCCATTGCACAAGAAAAGGGTATCGGATGATCGCAGAGAAGGTAGCACCCGTCATCCTAAGTCTTGTGTCTTAATGAGCAGACCCATCTAATCCCTGGATAAAAGATCTGGCTGCAGCCAGATGTTCAGCTGTGTATCGCTGAGGGTTCTTTTCCCTGATGTGAGGGGGAAAGCGGCAGGGCAATTCCTCCAGTGCCAGTGCAAGCGTTGTGAGGTCTGCCTGGTATTGCCTATTTGGATAAAAGGCAGCAACAGGGTCAAGGGTTTGCTGCTGCAAGACATCATTTGCCGGATCGTTCAAGAGGGCAAGAAAGTGTTCAGGCACAACATTTGCACCCGATGGAACAATTCCATACGCCCCCTGCCGGAGCAGTAGTGCCATATGCGTCTCTTTGCCTTCATAATATCTTTTTCCTGCCTTAGCACATCCTTCCAAAGTGATGAATCCTGATTTCTCATCGCCTGAATGTTTCACCCCCAGCACAAATGGCATGGATAACAGCTCCCTTAAGGCTTCAGGTGAAAAGCATGGACCGCCAAAAACAACAGGCGGGGCATTATAGAGGAGAATTTCTGCTCCTGTTCTTTCATGAACAGTACTGACATAAGAGATTGTTTGTTTGTCTGTTGGATTGCCAATCGGGGCAATGAGCACCAACCTCCTGACTCCATACGGCTGCAAGGTATCTTTTACATAGTGGAGTGCATGCTCGATGTCTCTTTCTAAGTGTTCAGCATGGACAGAGGGGGTTCCGGCAACCATCTGGTGAGGCAGCGCAATTGTTAAGATAAGATTCATCTGGTCGACGAACACGTGATCCTCAAGGCAGTATGCAAAGCCGGTCGTTGCCCGTAAAAAGACAGTAAGGTTGTGGGAGCACACTCTTGTATAGGTTCCCAAAGCAGCAAGAGCATCAAAGTTCCCATCACCAGTTACCGGCGCTATAAGAGGGACAATGATATGATCATTAATCTCTCCCGTGACACCGAGCTCACCAGTCTCTTCCATGACAAAGAAGAATGGACAATGGGTTAAAAAGGTTGTTTTTTCTCGCCGCTAAAACGGCTCTGTAGAACATAAGTGCCTTTCTGCCGAGCTCACTCGAGAATGAAGCGAGTGTGTCGCGAGACAAACCCGGTAACCAGTACCCCATTCATGCGCCTGTCGAACGAAGTGAGACTTGTCTACAGAGCCCGCTAAAACTGAAAGTAAATAAATGTCGCATCAGTTACTGCTCCTATCTCGACGAATAAGAAGAAGAGGATCAGATAGAACGCCATTTGTGTATAAAATCCTTGTTTTGGGACAACGAGCTGGTCATTCTTTTGATAGAGGATCACCTCATAGATGAGGATGAAGATCATGCTCGCATAGAGGTATAAGTAACGGGGGACATAGAGCGTACTAAGGTCTATGCCTGAAAGGAGGCTTGTGGTCAGGGAGATTATTTGATGAAATGATTGTGACCTGAAGATGAGCCAGGAATAACTCGTGATGATGAAAAAGATGAGAATCGACGCGGATTTTGTTGCACTATTCGACGGCAGCTTTTTCCCTTCTTTGAAGATATCCCAGACCCGGTATACAATGGTAACACCTGCCCAGTACACCCCCCACAATATAAAATTCCATCCGGCTCCATGCCAAAGGCCCATGAGGAACATGCTGATGATAAGTGAGGAATAGAATCGAGCTTTGTTCCCCCCAAGCGGGATGTAGAGGTAGTCTTGGACCCACGAAGAAAGCGTGATGTGCCATCGCTTCCAGAATTCTGATGGTTTTATTGAAAAATAGGGCAGGTTGAAATTCACTGACAGCTCCACCCCCAGGAAATACGCAATGCCCCTCGCCATGTTTGAATAGCCGGAAAAGTCGCAGTATATCTGCAAGGCAAACGCTAACACTCCGAGGACCACCAAGCTTCCAGGCGGCGATGCTTCCTTGAAAACAGAATCTGCGATAAGCCCGACATGATCAGCTATCACCACCTTTGTAAATGCACCATACATGAAGAGGTAAAATGCTGTTTTGTAAGGGATATTCTTGAATTGTTTCTTCGCAGTCAGCTTCGGGATCAAATCAACTGCCCGCTCTATTGGTCCTGCGATGAGCTGGGGAAAAAAAGAAACAAAAAGGGCAAAGTCAATGATGTTCCTTGTTGGTCCCATCCTGCGTTTATAGACATCAAATGTGTAACTGAGTGTCTGGAAAGTATAGAAAGAGATGCCCACTGGAAGGATGATATGGAGTGTAGTATAATTGAATGCTAGGCCCAGGTGGCTGAGCAGTGCGATGAGATTTTCTGTGAAGAAATTGAAATATTTGAAGAATCCAAGGAGCGAAAGATTGACCACGATGCTAAGGAGAAGGTATCCTCTCCTCTTTTTTACATTCTCCTCCTGGCCAAGCCGAATCCCGCAGTAATAGTCGATGCCAGTTGAGATTAGCAATAATCCGAGGAAGCGCCAGTCCCAGCTGATGTAGAAGAGGTAGCTGGCAATAAGAAGGATGACATTCCTATACCTGTGCGAGGAGAGCCAATAGAGGCAAAAGATCCCAACAAAAAAGATGATGAAGTCGGTGGAATGAAAGAGGTAGATCATTTTTTTAGAAATCTTCTTATACCATTAAATGCTTTTTGTTTTTTCATGGCAAATTTGGTGATCAGGAAGTCTTCTTTGAGGAGGGCTGGGAGTATTTTCTTTCGCATCCTCCTTGTTTTGGTTCTAGTTGAGATTGGTCTTCGGATGAGCGGACTCATCCACCTCAAAGCTCAGGACAAAATGACCTTTTCAGTCCCCGGCGGTGAAGATGAGGTCCGCGTTATGGTCCTTGGCGATTCCATGACCTATGGCGGATTGGACAGCTGGCCAATGCAGCTGAACCAGATCCTTGATGAGAAGGGAAAAAAGAAGTACAGGATATTTACCAAGGCTGAGGGAGGCGAGACCTCCACCCAGGCATTGGTGTCATTAAAGAGAGAGATTGATTCTATCGATCCTGACGTTGTTATCACGATGCTTGGGATTGATGATTACTGGGGCGGGAAGGAGGAGGGGGTAGTGAGCAGATTTTTCAATTCCTTGCGGATAGTGAAGGTTGGCAAGGCAGCAGTCGGTTCGATACGAAATAGTCTCTCCTCTGGCCTTGCAGATGCTTCAGAGCAGGATGCGCTTGAGTATGCTGAGCAGCTTATCAATGAGAACGATTGGGAGAATGCATTTAGGGTATTAAATGAAACCAGGGAGAATGACCCAAATAATCCTGCTGTCTATCTTTACCTCTCAAGGGTCTATTCAGGGAGGGGGGACATCCAAAATTCGATAGCCATGCTAGAAGAAACCCTTCGCATTGATCCTGACAACCAGCAAGCGCTCTACTTTTTCGGGATGATCTTCCAGCAGGCAAAAGAGTATGGCTCTGCTATACCCTACTTTGAGAGGCTTATCGTCCTCAATAACTCTCTCTCTCGGCCAATGGTGGATCTCGGGTATGCATACTTTTCTCAGCATGACTACAAAAGGTCATATGAGATCTATGCAAAAGCATTACAGTTAGATCCTAACTCTCCTGATGCGCTAGTTGGTGTGATGCAGACAGGGACGCTGCTCAAGAAGGATGAAGAGGTGATTGCTGCAGGTGTTCATTTCGAAGAGCTAAGCAGGCTGAAGAATAATTCAGACTGGGAGAAAATAGCATATCGATTTCTTGCGCTAGCCTATGAACACCTCAATGATCCATGGAATTCCACATATTATTATGAGAAGGCCATACAAAACGGGTTGGATGTCCCAGTCTACCATTTGCAGGTTGGAAAAGAATATCTAAAGATGGGGAATCATGCACTCGCAGAAAAGCACTTTCGAAGGTCTGTGGAGCAAGCGCCAGATTTCTCTGAAGCAAGATTCTATCTAGCCCAATCCTTAGAGAAGAATAAGAACTATGGGGGAGCAGAGCCTCTCTTTAAGAGCTTGATGGGAACAGAACAAGAGAACTATGCTCTTTCCTTGTTGGTGATGCTTTATGACGATTCTGGCCAGGAGCAGAAAACAAAAGAGCTGCTGCAAAGCCTTGAGCGGGAAAAGCAGATTCTTGTCCTTCGTGGTGCCGGGATGAGATACTTGGAGAGGGATAATCAGGCAAAGGCAGGTGAATACCTTTCTATGATGGAGAAGGTTCAAGACTCTTTCATAAACCCCCTCACAAAGAAGAATTATCAGGAGATCCAGCGTGTCCTGGACCAGAGGAATATCCCTCTTGTTGCGGTGCAATACCCAACCCTCCATGTGGATGGGCTAAAGGTCATGTTCGATGACTCTGACAATGTGATCTTTGTTGATAGTGAAAACGTTTTTGACGGGAAAGGATTTGAGGAAGTTTTCCGGGATCATGATTTTGGCACATTTGGCCACCTGACCCCTGAGGGAAACCGCTTGGTGGCAGAGAACGTTGCACAAATAATCTTAGATATGGAGTAAACAAAAGAAGTAATAAATAAAAGAAAAAAAAGAAGAGAATTCTTTTAGTCCCTTGCAAGTGCATAGACTGCCTTAATGGCAACAACGATGGTTGCTGGGAAGACGAAGATGTTGATATTTGACATCACTCCCCACAAGTATTTCCCAATAATTCCCAGTGTTGCAATGTTGGACTGGATTGCTGATCCTGCTGTAAACAGGGCGATCATGATCGACACTGATGCCATGAGGAATTTTGATGTTTCCTCATCAGTAACATTCATGATGCCAACTGCGATACCAAGGACCACGAGCACCGCAACAATTATTCCCCCAAGATTTGCGGGGAGAAACCCTGCTATGAGCGCAATGACAATACCGATAGTGAATGCGGTTGCGCCCATATTGCCTGACTTTTCTTCTTTTTTCATGTGTACACCCCCTTTGTGTAGGTTGTTGAATTTTTTTAAAAGTAGAGTAATCTTACATTTCCTGGTTTTAAACTTTTCGGTCTTATTACTGTTTTGGGACAATAGACCCTGCGAGATTCGGGCCAAAAATCAGGATTTTGGCACTCTTGAATTGGCACTTTTGTTCAAATCCCCTTTTAGAATGCGAAGCATGGACTTGCCGGGATTCCTTGAGCGTAGCGAGAGGTCCCAAAAATCTTTGATTTTTGTGGATGTTCAAATCCCTTTTAGAATGCGAAGCATGGACTTGCCGGGATTTGAACCCGGGGCCTCTCCGTTGCGAACGGAGCGCTCTGGCCGGTCTGAGCTACAAGCCCTACAGGACACTGCGGACAATGAAAACATAAGTTTTCAAGCTCGCATTCCCTGACGGGACCGCGGAGATTCGAACTCCGGTTACCAGGCCCCGAACCTGATGTGATACCAAGCTACACTACGGTCCCTTGATAAGAGAAAAATAACTCCTCACTAAAAAATCTTATGTATTTTCCCTCCAGGAGAGGATACCTAGAAAAATAATTAATTTCACTACTTGATAGTAAAGTTTACAATAAATTATATAAAGGGGATCTGTTTTTAGGTGATATGGCAAGACCTAGAAAAAGTGAGTATCTCTTGGAGCAAATCATTGTCTCTGAAGAGGATATCTCCAACACATTCAAGTCAGAATGGGCTGCTAATCAGGCAATCAGGTTTTTTAGCGAGAGGGGAATATTACCTTTGACGTATGCATCCCCCTCAATTATTCCTCTAACGCTCCTCGGGTGCTATTCATATTTTTCGGGCAAACTTACCTGTATCCTGGATGTATGTCCCCCTCGGATCCAAGGCAGTATTTGTGGGACAGATCCCTCTTTTAGGGATCTGCGAGAATATTGGACAGGCGAGCTTGGACTGGAGTTTACTGATTCTAGGACAGAAAGGGTATTTGGGAAGCATGGGAATGATCACACAAGGATGCTCTTTTGCATGGGATTTCATGTAAACAGCCAGTACACCGCGCACGCTCGCGCAACAAAGGCTGTTCTGGGAAGTAGTCTGCCAGCGTACTTGACAGGTCCACTAGAACGCTTCAAAAGGTTAGAACCAAATTCTCAGAAACGGATAAAACGGTTATGGGGTGATGTATTGAATGCCTGGTTTGACACCCGTAGTGGTGCAGATGAAAAGAGGGGTATTGCTTGTCAAGTTCACCTCATGCCCCAGCCAGACGAGGAGCGGATGAAAAAAGAGGCCGGTTACTTCATTGCCGCAATTAATCTTCTTTATCCAGATGTGGGGATAGATGAGAAGAGCATCATTTTTCAGGATGCTCAGAAGAAAGGGGGAAAAAATGTATACGCGCTGATCTATTTTACGCCTGAAAACATGTTAGGATTCATGCAACACCCATCGGCGCCTGTAAGATTACGTTACGAGCGCAATCCAGTGTTTAGTTTTGAAGGACGCTGGAAATAGCCACGCCTCTACCCGATAACTTCAACCTGCTTTAAACTCAACCCAAAGTATTTATAAAACACCTTCTTAATAGTAATTGGTGATTTAATATGGCAAAAAATGATCTTTTCTTATTCGCCCTCGCGGGCATCGTGGTAGTTGGTATTATCGGGATTATCGTTGCCCTAAAGACAGTGCCAACCGTTATGAACCCTCCAGTGACTGGTGGGAATCCTCCAGTAACGGACGGGATTCAGCATTTCTCCTCTGTAGAAGAGCTTCAGGCATACCTGGCAGATACAAACAGCGGATATTATTATGGTGGGGAGATAATGAGATCTATGAGCAAGGGTATTGCGCTCAATGATATGGCCGTCGCAGAGTCTGCCCCAAGCGCAGCTCCACTAGCACCGGAATATTCCCAGACAAACGTCCAGGTGGAGAATGTTGATGAGCCAGATATAGTAAAGACAGACGGCAATTATATTTACACCCTTTCCGGCAACACACTGTCAGTTGTGAAAGCGTATCCGGTTGAGGAAATGAAGCTCGTAACCTCACTTGATATCAAAGGCACTGCACAGGATATTTTCATAAATGGTGATCGTCTTATCGTTTTTGCGCAGGAGTATGAACGCAGTGCTCCAGAGCCTCTTCCCAGGGGAGATGTCGCACAAAAAATGATGATCATGCCTCCGATCTATTCTGAGCCTCTCACCCAGGTGTTGATCTATGACGTCTCAGACAAAGCGGACCCAACGTTGGATGATACTCTAGAATTCAGGGGAAATTATTTTGATGCGAGGATGATTGATAATTATGTTTACCTTGCTGTCAACCAATATGCAAGGCCAGACCCGATTATCCTTCCAGCGGTAAGGATTAATGGTGTCCTAGAAGAGACGCCGGTCACAGACATCGCGTATTTCCCAAATCCAGACAGCAGTTATAGCTTTATGCATATTGCAGCAATCGATGTTGAGTCAGGCAATTATGATGACAAAGTATTCGTTGCTGGCAGCAGTACAAATATGTACATGTCAGAAGATAATCTTTACTTAACTTATCCAAAGCAGATCCCCTACTATAAGGAGCAGCTGGATATGTTTGAAGAAGTGCTTTTGCCTGCTCTCCCCTCAGATATCCAGGAGGATATCAGGACAGCAATTAAGAATATTCCGGAAAGGACCAAGCCCCAGGTCATCGAGGCGATGCTCGAGGATTATGTGAGAACGCATAAGGAAGAGATGGACGCAATTGAAAAAGATTTGGCAGAGAAAGCAGATGCCTATCAGAAAAAACAGGCGCGGGAAAGGGATCAGACCATCATCCAGAAGATATCCGCAAGGGATGGTAAACTTGAATATCTTGGTGACGGATCTGTTCCTGGAATGGTTCTCAACCAATTCTCTATGGATGAGAAAGACAGCTATTTCAGGATTGCAACGACCTCTGGCCAGGTGTGGGCCTCTGATCCTGATACTACATCAAAGAATAACATCTATGTCTTAGATGATGACCTGAAGACCATCGGAAAGCTTGAGGATTTAGCGCCAGGTGAAAGGATTTATAGTGCACGGTTTATGGGAAACACGGCATATATGGTAACATACAGGCAAGTAGACCCCTTGTTTGTCATCGACCTGACTGATCCCAATAGCCCGGTACTGAAAGGAAAGCTAAAGATTCCAGGCTACTCTGATTATCTCCACCCTTATGATGAGACGCATCTGATCGGTCTTGGCAAGGATGCAATCGAAGTCAAAGACCAGCAGGGCGGTCTGTATCAGGGCATCAAGCTTGCGTTGTTTGATGTCTCAGATCTTGAGAACCCAAAGGAAATCGACTCGTTCCTGATCGGTGATCGGGGCACAGAATCTGAAGCCCTCCAGGACCATAAGGCATTCTTGTTTGATAAGAACAAGAATCTGCTTGCCATTCCTGTGATGGTAGCAGAGATAGATGAGCAGAATGATGACCCTTATACTCGGCCGGGATGGCAGTATGGTTCTCCTGCATTCCAAGGGGCATATATCTTCCATATCGATGAGTCAGGTTTTGAGTTGAGAGGGAAGATCAGCCATTACTCAAAGGAGGAATTGCTCAAGATGGGCAGTTACTGGTACTCGAACAGCAACGTGAGAAGGTCATTATATATCGGCGATGACTTATACACCATCAGTGACTCAAAAATAAAGGCAAATTCCCTGGATGATCTGGAAGAGTCTGGGCAGGTCTCCTTGCCTCATGATACAGTGCAAGAGCCCCCTATCCTGTACTGAGACATTCGCTTGCACTAAATCCTGGGTGTTCCAGGTTTTTTTTCTTTATTGAATTGAATATCTCACATGGGCTTTTGACGGATTCTAATGTCTCATGGAATAAAGAAGGTTGCGTGATAAAACGAAAGCTTTAAATATATTGTATGTTTTTAACATACATATGGATGCTAATAACATACAGTTTACAAGAATTGAGCTGCAGATAGTCAAACATCTATTCAAGCATTACAAGGACAGGTTCAATCCCCGGCAGCTGGCAAAAGTGTTAGTCATCAATCATGCCCACGCAAACAAACTATGTAACAACCTTGTAAAAAAGCTGCTTTTGAAGAAAGAGGAGATAGGGAATGCTGTTTACTTCTCATTTGATTATGAGAATGATCTCGCTGTCAAGTTTATAGAGTATCTTCTGGGCTTGGAAGAAAAAGAATTTCCAAAGTGGCTCTCTGTCGTCCTGTATAATCTGAAGAAATTCGGCGGCCACATAAATCTGGGGCTTGTTTTTGGTTCATCCATAAAAAACAGCAGCTTCAATGATATTGATATCCTGCTCGTCTACGAGAAAAATTATACTAAAGAGATAAACAAGATAAAAGAGGAGATAAGAACTTCGCACTTGATTGAGCAGCCAATCCGCTATGTGGATATCGCTGAAAAAGACATCTTCCTCAACAAGGATGATAAGATATTCTACAACATTATCTCAGATAGCATGGTCTTTTACAACCCTGAAAAGTATGTGGAGGTGATTAGAAAGTGTCGCAGATAGAGAATCAATTGAAATGGTGTCTGAAGGATGATCGGCGGCTTGTGAAAACAAAGCCGGATATGGATGTAGCTCAAAAGCACCTGAAGAAATCAGAATACAATTACAGCGTTATGCTAACCCTCGAAAAGTTAAAAATCTATGATTGGGCTTTGAACATTGGCTTCTACGCAATCTATCACTGTTTTTTAGCAATATTGTCAAAACACGGCTACAAATCAAAAAATCAGTCTTGCACGTTAACCCTGATCCTGAGTTTGATCGAACAGAAAAAGCTTAATCTTGATAAGGATCTAGTGCTGCAATTCGACACGCTTGAAGTCGAGAAGGACATGACAAGTCCTACGGCGAGGATGGAGCGCGAAATTTCAACTTATGATGTCGAGACGAGCATAGACCTGCATCAATTAAAGAAGATCAGAGAGCTTATCATAAAAGTTCAGAGGGAAACGATAATGGTGCTGGCTGAGTAGCGGTGCACCAAGGTTTTATACCGAAAGCACCTCAGACTTCCATTTTTAAAAAGAGCACCTTTATTCAACATAGTATTTTTAATCTCTCTTCCCCTGCTTCTTTATTGTGAAAAAAGCGCCAGCATTCTGCCTTCCAGACCAAAACGGCAAAACAATCTGCTTGAAGAATCTCCTTGGGAACTATGTCGTCCTTTACTTTTATCCCAAAGACAACACGCCTGGCTGCACAACAGAGGCAATTGACTTCACCAAAAATAAGGATGCATTTGCAAAGCTTGGCGCCGTCATCATTGGCATTAGTTCTGATGATCAAAAGAGTCATTGCAGCTTCATCGAGAACCACAAATTGGATATCATCCTTCTGAGCGACCCTGATAAAAGGGTCATAAAGGAATATGGCGCTTGGGGTGAAAAATCTTTTATGGGAAAAACGTTCGATGGCATCATCAGATCAACCTTTCTCATCGACCGGAAAGGCAGCATCGTCTTTGAATGGAAAAAAGTGAAAGTCGCAGGGCACGCACAGGAAATTCTCGAAAAAATAAAGAGTCTTTCAGACAATTAGAGCCATTTCTTTGTTCCAAGGAGCAAGTCTGCCTTTTTTGGTCCCATGCTTCCTGCAGGATAGCCTTCAACAGGAATATTCAAGGATCTGATATGATCGGTCAGCTTCCAGCTTTCACTGACAAAGTCCCATCTGGTAAAGAGTGTCTGGTCGCCTTTCATGACATCAGAGAGCAATAACCCATATCCTCCTGTGGGGTCCTTCCCAAACAAGCAATGATGGCAAAAGTCCATTGTCACAGGTTCTAACTTAACTTTTGATCCGGGCGATTTTGCGTTGAACAAAACTGCTATCCCCTCATCAGGATGTATCCTGATAGAGATGACATTTGGCTGTGATCCGTTTCCTTCAAAGAGGCTGCCGGCAACATTTTTTAAGACAAGATCAACTTGTGCATACCGTGAGGCCAGCCGTTTTCCTGTCCGGACAAAAAAAGGAATGTTCTTCCATCGGTCATTGTCGATGAAGAACCGGACGCTGGCAAACGTTTCAGTCCTAGAATCCGCGGGGATGCCTTTTTCTTGGGTATATCCACAGACTTCTCTCCCATGTATCTTTCCGGCTTCATATTGCCCAAGAACAATATCCTCTTTATCTACTCTCCTGATAGCACGAAGCACCCGTGCTTGTTCATCCCGTATGGCATCAGCAGTCAGCTTAGTTGGCGGTTCCATTGCCGCAAGAGAAATGATCTGGAGGGCATGGTTTTGCATCATGTCCCGAAGCATCCCTGCCTTGTCAAAATACCCCCCTCTCTCCCCCACTCCAACCTCTTCTGCAATGGTAATCTGGACATGGTCAACATGTTCCTTATGCCACATCTGCTCAAAGAGGGCATTTGCAAAACGAAGCACCATGATATTCTGGACAAGCTCCTTTCCAAGATAATGATCAATCCGGTAGATCTGGTCTTCAGAAAAGATTGATGAGACATAGTCGTTGAGCTGGCTTGCGCGAGTGAGGCTGTCCCCAAATGGCTTTTCAAAAACGATTCGTTTCCATCCTTTTCCTGAGAGGAGCCCGGTTTCTTTGATCACTTCTGCAATCCTGCCAAAAAATTCTGGCCCCACAGCAAGATAAAATATCCTGTTCTCATGCCCGAGTTCCTCTATTTGTTTGAGCAAATGCTCTGGTGCTGGTGAGGAAAAATCAACTTGCAGATAGTGGATCCTTTCCAGGAATGAGACAGTCTCCCCATTGCCTCTGAGATAGCCATCCTGTTGTGCATACTCCCGGAATGTTTCATCAGTAAATGGCCTGCGGGCAACACATATTATTTTTGTCTCCTGTGGCATCCCTTTTTGGTGGAGCTCAAAAAGGGAGGGCAGCAATTTCCGTCTGGTCAGGTCTCCAGTCGCTCCAAAGATGATGATCTGGCAGGGCGTCATTTTTTTATCGCATGGCCGCCAAACTCATTCCTGATGCCGGCGAGGAGCTTGAAGGCAAATGAGTCATCATCCCGGGAAAGATAGCGTGCATGGAGCGCGTAGCTGTTGACGACAAATGGCACGGCATGTTCCATCGCTTCAATGGCCGCCCATTTTCCTTCTCCGTTATCCTCAACATATGGCTTATGATCCACAACTCCCTTATCCAGTGCCAGCTCTGCCATTTCCATCAAAAATGAGCTGATGATGCACCCATGATTCCAGATATGGGAAACTCTCCCTTCGTCAATATCCTTAAATCTTCCATTCTCCAGGAGGTCAAATCCTTCGGCGATCGCCTGCATCATGCCATATTCTATTGCATTATGGATCATCTTCACATAATGCCCCGATCCGCCCGGGCCAACCAGGCCAAATCCTTCGGGTATTGCCAGTGCTCTGATTGCGGGCAGGACAGTTTCATACGTTTCTTTTTTTCCTCCAACCATCATACCATACCCTGTCTCTGCCCCCTTGAGCCCCCCAGAAACCCCAACATCCAGCATCCGCACATCTTTCTTTGCTGCTTCTTCATGCCTTCGTATCGAGTCATGGAAATTGGAATTCGCCCCATCGATGATGATATCATCCTTCTTGAGCAAACTAAGCACTTCTTTGAATGCCTGTTCTGTCACCTCGCCGGAGGGCAGCATGAGCCAGACGATTTTTCTTGGCGGCAGCTTTCCAATAAGCTCCTTGATTGATGATGATCCAACTGCTCCTGCCCGTTCTGCTTCCTTGACTTTATCAGCAGACCTGTTCCACACGACCACTTTTATCTTCCCGGCAAGCAGCCGTTTTACCATGTGCATGCCCATCCTGCCAAGGCCGATGAATCCCATTTCCATATTCTCACCTTCCAAAGATTATTGATTGCGCAATTGAAGAGCGCTCTTTTATCAATGATTGATATCAGTAAAAATAAATCTTTTTTTTATCTTATGGACAAGTTTTGCAGGGCACTGCTCATCTGGCACTGCCGGGTCTAAGAATCGCTCAAGCGCATCTTTTTTCCCATCTCCATAAAACACCAGGAGAGCAGCTGTTGATTTCAAAAGGAGCTGCTTTGTCATGCTCATCCTGTCTGGTGGAGGCTTTGGGGAGTCATGCATTACAAGAAAACCTTCCGCTGTGCTGTGAAAAGAATGATGCTTCGGATAGATCCCTCCGATATGCCCATCTTCTCCTGAGGAGAGCAATGCAATGTCAAATGCCCCGCCATGGTCTTTGAGCTCTTTCCAGTACTCTCCAATTCCGTGATCTGCTTTGCTTGGGTCGTCTATGAAGGCGTGCACTTGTTGTTCTGTGATCATTCCTTGGGCGATGAGCTGGGAGGTGAGCGTTTCCATGAGCAGTTTGTAGTTTGAGTCAATGCTTGTGATCGGGGCGAGTCGCTCATCGACCATGAAGAACTCGACTTTTTTCCAATCGATTGGCTGGATTCCAAGTTCATTAAATATTCCACCAACGCTTCTTCCCCCGCAGACGCCAAAGACAATATGGTCTTTGGTTCTCGACAGCATATTGACCTGTTCTTTGATGATCTTGGCGGCCATGCCGTCAAGATACTCCCTGCCTCCTCGGAATAGTTTCATGCCCCATCACTTAAAGATTATTATGAATACCCTTTTAGGAGAAGTCCGCCAAGCTGCGAAAGGCGTACAAGCACGCTTTTCCCCTCCTCTTTTACTTCCACTAAACGGTATTCTTTGAGGCCTTTGTATTTAAGTGTACCGTTAATGTGGTAGGAAAGGAGCGAGATTGACATCTTCAGCTTCCTGCTCAGGTCGGTAAGAGAGATATACTCCTTTGAATTGAGCAATTTGAGGATGTTCATCTTATTGTCGGAAAGTTCATTATAATACGAGAGTTTCATGATGGGCATGAGTATGCACATATCATTCTCCACCCCAAAAGCGCGAAGACCATGCGCAAAGGCAGCTGAGAGCGCAGCGCACGTGCTCATCTTGTCTCCTGTTGCCACATTGACAATGATCCTGTCTGGATCATGCCCCCGGCTGATCTCTCCAAAGAGCCTGAACATTTCATCGAGCAATCCCCCGTGCAATTCCTTGATCTCTGAAGGGACAGTAAATTCTGCGAGCTTCCTTTTGAGTTCCTCAGCCGTTCTTCTCTGAGTGGGTGGTGTGAGCAGGTACACCTTTTCTGTGGCAAATTCTTTCATTCCAACGAACAGTGCTTTTGGGTTATCCCCAACTGGAGCGATGACTATATATCCCATGATAAGTAGGGTGTGAAGGGTGTATTAAGGGGTATTCTTTTATCATCAAAACAATGTTTTAATAATTCCAGGTTAAGTATAAAGGGTATGCATAGAGAAACCTTTAAATTATCTCCTGATAATAAGAATTAAGATCAAGATTTTGGAGGGATAAGATGAAGGAAAACACTGATTTTGGACCATTTTTTGTAAGGATCGGCCTTGGGTTGTTGTTTATATTCCCCGGCATCATGAAGCTGATGAATCCGGGAATGATCATCGGTATGCTGGGTGGTATGGGTTTCCCATTGCCCATGGTGCTAGGATGGCTTGTCATCATTGCAGAAGTGCTCGGCGGTATCGCTTTGCTCGCAGGATATAAAGTGAATTATGTTGTCTGGCCCCTCGTGGTAATACTCGTTGTGGCAACCGTTGCTGTCTATCTGCCAGATCTAGCGAAGAATGCCACCCAGGTGCTCTTCCACTTGCTAGGTATCTTGAGCCTCATCAGCCTGTATTACTCGGGTCCTGGTGCATTTGCAGCGGAGAAATCAAAATAGATATCCTCGATAGAAATCCTCAATAGGTATTTTCTCTTTTTTTTAAATTTTTTAATCATCCTCTTGAGTTACCGGCCCCTGGCTCTCTTCCTGAGACACAATTGTGATATCTTTATCAAACACAGCCCGAAGCTTTCTTTGGAGGGAGGAGAGGTAATCCTCTGATTCCATCTCCTCGGTTTGAGTGATCAGTTTTTCCCGGTCTTTTTCTGCTTCTACTACATGTTTTTTTGTATGTTCAATCTTGTCATCTATGTCTTTGAGCAGGTTCCTGAATGCTGACTTTGCAAGCTTGCGGCTAATCCCATCGATGTCTTCTTGTATCTTCCACCGGTCAATCATGAAAGAGTCGAGGAATCCTTTGTCCATCCCATTGATAACTCTGAGGATGTCCTCTTTGTTCTTGACCTCAATGGTGCCATCATCAACATTTGTGCGAAGCCCTGTGAGGATGCCAAGGATTGCAAGGTGGGTGTCTGAGAGCAGCGCGGAGATGGGGTCTTCAAGATAGGGCAAGAGGTCTTTATCATCGATGATGATATGCTGGTATTTACGAAGGGCCCGGTCGAGGGCTGCAAATCTATTCTTGAAGTCCTCTTCTTTCCTCTTGATGCTTGCCAGAAGCTCATCTTTTGTCGAGAGCACCAAAAGTTCTTCCTTGTACCCCTGGCTTTCCAGGAGAGTTTTCTTTTCCTTTTCAAGGTCTTCAACTTTCCTTTTGTAGGCTGTCAGTTCCAGGCGTTTTTTATTGGCTGATTCCATAAGGAAGAAAAGTCGTTCTTTTCTCGTGTCAATCTCCCTGATCTCTGTCTTGATGCTTTCTATGAGTGGCATCTGGTGTTTTTTTCTGGCGTCTTTCATCTCTTGGACGCTCAGCTCTAGTGCCTTGATGGCAAGGGCAGTTTCACGAAGCTCATGCGCAAAGAAATTTTGCAGGATATAGTAGGAGCGCCCTGTCCCTTTGGTGAGTTCTTCGAGCAGGAGGGCGAATTCCCTGAAGAATTTTTCCCAGAGATTATTCTCAGGCAAGTTGATCTGTTCGATAAATGATGATACCTTATTGATGTATGCAGTCCTGTTTCCTTCCATATAGTTTTTTTCCTGGAGAGATATCTTGTCGTTGACAAGCTGCGCTGCGGCAATGAGCTCGAGGCGTTTTTCCAATTCCTTCTTCTGCTTCTTGAATTGGCTGGAGAGTTCTTCCATCTCTTCTTTATAGGCCTCAATCTTCTGGCGGGCATGCTCATCGAACCAGGAGGGCAGCTCATCGATGTCAACTGCAATCTTTTCTGGCTGCTTGTCAAAGAGGTTTTTGATGAATTTGAGCATAGAACCACCATCCCCCTGCGGTTAATAAAGATTTATGTGCAGGACAAAACTTATTTATAAACAACGATCAATCCATGCTTATGAAAGCAAAAAATACAGACAGCATAAAGAGAACCATCAATGATCTTTTCCATCAGATATCCTCTGCCAAGGGGCAAAGGCAAAAGAACCTTCTCGTGCATAAGGCCAGAAACCTGGCGATGAAGCACCGCTACAAGATTCCCCGCTCGCTCCAAAAGATCTTCTGCAAGCATTGCTATGAGGCATTCTCTTTTGGCGAGAATGTCAGGGTGAGGACACGGGAAAAGATGGTCATTTATTACTGTTTGTCATGCAAGAAATATATGCGTTTTCCCCTAAGAGGGAAGGCCAAAAAAACAGGCTAGTTCTCACTATAGAGTGGTATTAAACCGAAAGATTTAAATAGTAGTTATACTCCTAGAGAGTAGTAAATAAAAACAAAGAGGTGCATAAAATGGCAAAAAGACTGGAAGATCATGTATCGGGGTGGACTCTAGCCGCAGCGGCAGCTGTTTTAGTGGGAGCAAGTTATCTTGGACTTCGTTCCTGCACTTATGACAAGGCTCCATTGCCGCCTCCGCCAGGGCAGGCACAATCACTTGACGCTCAGGTTGCTGGAGCAGGAGAACCAGCTCACATCGATACCTATCAGTTGATGATAACTATCCTAGATGGCAGCACCGTGACAAAAGCTGTTAACAGGTTGTTTCCCGGAAGGAACGCTGCGAATCTGATCAACCTGTCTGAGGCTTATGAGAATGCTGATGCGCGTCAGAGGGGATATGATCAGGCAAGTGCATACTCCTCACAGGCGCAGGGGACACAGAGGAACGGTGATGAAGGGCGTTTGCCAGTTCCAGGGCTCTCACCTGACAGGATTCATTATGATTATGTCCAGCCAGGGCCGCTCAGGTTCACTGTCAAAGGAGAAGAAATGCAAGAAGTCAGGCCAGGAGTGCTCAGAGCTCCGGGTGGATCGACCTTCAAACTAGACAACCAATCTCACAGGTATGTTCAACAATAGGGGGGATGCAAATGATAGAGCTATTTGACGACCAGCCTATATACATGAAAGGCGAGCAGAAGAACCTGAGAACTGCGATGAACAGGAAAAAGGTTTCCAAGCACGAACTCGAAGAGTTGTTCATCGAGCTATAGAAAGCCTTAAAACCTCATTTCCTTTTCTTTAGATCTATGTATGACCTAGAAATTGATAAGGCTGCCGGATCAATCAAACAATATCAAGCAAAACTGGTCTGTATTCAGCTTCCTGATGGCTTGAAGCCAAAAGCCGCAGAGATAAAGCATCAGCTTGAATCCAGGACTGGTTCTACGATCATTATCTGGGCTGGCTCTTGTTTTGGTGCCTGCGATGTTCCTCTCGAGATAAAGGATCTCGGCATTGACTTGATCATCCAATGGGGGCATTCCCGTTGGATCCCCTGATCATCCTTATCCTGGCCTTTCTTGGAATTCCGGTTGGCTCCATCATCGCCCTCCAGGCTGAAGAGGAGATGGAGAAGGCAAAACCTATTTTTTTTATCATTCGAATACTCCTAATCCCGCTGGCATTCTTGTTTTTTCTTCTCTCTTTCCATCTCCACATCATTGTTGTGCTGCTCTTGACTATCATCGCCTATTCCCTTTTATTGCTGATTGAGAGCCCCGTGCTCGGCTATCTTCTTCCTCCAGTCATCCTTGGCCTCTCCACAGGCAACATCCTGCTGCTCGAGCTGGAATCTGGCCTTGTCTTTCTTATCAGCATGGTCCAGGGGATACTGGTTTTCGAGAAGAAAAACTTCATAAAAAAATCCTTCCTTTTCTATCTGGCTGTTCTTGGGATCAGTGTTCTGATTTATTACGGTCTGGGTTGAATACACCTATGCTTGGCATCGATCTGGATTCCAGGCCGTAATGATTGACAATCCGTCTCGGACGGTCGCGTGATATCCCGCAGCTTGCTGCGGAGTGAGTGAAGCGAACGGTGGGATAGCGACTGTCAGGATTTTCATTTTATTTTATTTAGTAAGACAAGTTTTTTAAATAATCTCTGCTCTGGCAGCGTATGAAAAAGGAAAGAGGGGTTAATATGTTCATTCTGATCCTCTCTGTTTTTTTCCTCTTGAGCTGGGTGATAAATGATGTTGTCATGTTCGCCTTTTCAGGCATGAGGATGCCCTGGCTCACGGCATTGATCAATTTCTTCCTCAGTCAGGCTGCGTTGTATGTAATAGCAGCCATCCTTTTCCTGTTTCTTGCCTGGAAAACAAAAAGGTGGTTTTATCCAGTGTGTTTCGCTGGTGCAGTGGCCATCGCACGGTATGGGACAGATGTTGTAAAACTGCTCTTTAATGTTCCACGGCCCGCAGCAAGGCTTCCCATCACCCCTCTAGACAGCATTGATTCAAGCTCTTTTCCATCCACCCATGCTTCGATATATTTTGCTATGGCAACCATTTTTGCCATGGCCTACCCAAAACAGAGATATTGGATCTATGGGTTTGCAGGATTGCTCTCTTTGACAAGGATTTATCTTGGGGTCCATTACTTGTCTGATGTCATAGCTGGGGCAGTTCTTGGATATGGTATTGCCATTCTGGCTCTCATTGCTGGCAAGAAGCTGTTGCAAAATATCGAAAAAGAAAAGTTTATAAACATTAAAGGACGAAAAGCTAAACTGAAAAAGAGGTGAAAGATGGTGAGTTCCAGTATTCAGTATCCCTTTCTTGTGGGTGTTCTCCAGATAGCTGATATGTTCTTGGCCATTGTTGCTGGTCTCATCTCATTGAACATGGTGCGCCATGCGCGAAGGCAAGAGCACCTGCGGCCCTGGAAGATGCTCATCCCGATGATGGTGCTGTTTGCTCTTGAGATGGTCATCAAAGCCTTGCGTGCGTTTGGCATCTTTGAATCTCCCTATCTCACTCATGTAATCCCGAGCATTATGATGGGGTTTCTTATCGCTGCATTAGTGATGCAGATTCAAATCACGGAGGCGATCTAGATGGCAGGACAACTAGGCATAGCCATTGGGATGGTTGCACCGATGTATAACGCTATATTAGCAGCGATCTGTTTCGTCCTCTTTATTAGGCTCTTCAAGAACCATGATACGTTCCACAGCAAGCCATGGAAATTTGTCTTTTATGCATTGGTGCTCTTTATCATCGAAACTATCATCACCCTCATTCGCCAGGTGGGCATTTTCGACACTCCAAGATGGATCCTTGCCCTGATGGAAATGGCGATGATCCTGTTCATCATCAACGCAATCTTGGTGCAGATGGACCACATGAAAAAATTCGGTGAGGATTATGCGTAAGCTAGGCAGGCGTGCAGTCTCTCCGCTTGTCGCAACTATCCTCTTAGTTGCTCTCTCTATTGCGCTTGGAAGTTTTGTGATGTCTATCAGCAAAGGCCTCACGATTCAGGAGGAATCCCCAAAGAAATCTTCGCTCTGCCCCGCATTCGATGAGCAATTGAAGGAGACAGTGTTGGAAAAATATAATGAGAAGCAGATCACACAGGAGCAGATGGTCCTTCTTCGTTCTATATTCCCTGATGAGCTAAAGTAGCATGAGGCTGAGTGAATGCAAAGGCATCGCCACTGCAAACCCTCATGTACCCTGAGGGAGGTTTTCAAGAAAACCGGTTTTCTGGCCAGTGGTGGTGTTGCTGAACAGATCATTTTTTTTTAATCATAATACAGTAAACTCGATTTTATCCTGAAGTAGAAAGCTATTTAAATAGTTCTGAACCTCTTTCTCGATAAGCCCTCGTAGCTTAGCAATAAATAAATTATTGAATAAACCCAGTTGACCATAAAATGTATTACAAATTCAAAAAAGGGAAACAACGAGCATTATTAGAGAGAGCGATCGAAAAAGCAGGATCTGAAAGAAAACTTGTTGCCAAGACAAAAATCCCAAAAGGATCAATCTATGGACTAAAACACGAAAAGAAAAATCTGTCAGAAAAATATGCCTTAGCATTATGCAAGTTTCTGAATATCCAAACAAACAAAATTGGATATGATGAGATACTTCCTTCGAATTGGGGCCAAATTAAAGGGGGAAAGAACTTGATCCGTAAGAAAAAAGATGACGGAACGTTTTCACAAACTGTTGAAAGGCTCAGACAGGTTAGCTCAAAAAGAATGAAGCAATGGCATAAAGAAATGAAAGATATGAAGAGTACATCTCTATTGAAGGAAAGGCTTATTTTCCTGATTTTGTTATTGGTGATGTTATCATTGAAGTCACGGAATGGAAACATCCTAATTCAGAAAAAATTAATTACTTAAAAAAGAAACTTTCTGATTACCACAAACTAGGGCATAGATGTTGCTTGTTTATCCCTGAGGATAGGAGAAAGTTTTATAAAGAGATTCCAAGCCACATCATTTCATATCTACCTGAGCTAAAATCATTCATAGATGCCTCCGTAGCTTAGACGTGGGAAAACCACGGAGCAACAGGTAGAGCGTGTGGCTGTTATCCTCACTAACGTTCAGGATTTCCCAAACGTTGTTTGGTAAGAGACCACAAGGTCACCAGTTCGAGTCTGGTCGGAGGCGCTTTTCATCCGGGCATCAATGATGCCTGTTTTTTTTCTAACAGAAACGTTTTTAAACCACTTGAGAGTTCTTTGGATTAAGGGCCCGTAGCTTAGCCTGGTGGAGTGCCCGACTGATAAGTGGGTTTCTCACACTGAAATCGGGTGGTCGGGAGTTCAAATCTCCTCGGGCCCATTTATTTTCTAGAGATTTGAACATGGTTCCCATGAGCGTTAGCGTAGTTGGTCCAGAAAATCGAAGTGTCGCATTTATCCAGCTAGAACATGAAGCCGGGTGCAGAAACGTCTCAGTTGTAATGGGCTAATCACCAATCAGCAATGCTTTATCATGATAGGATAGCTGTTTCTCCGTATAATATGCAGTCCCTCACTTGAGATATGATAAGAAAAATTACAGATAAAACTCTTGCCCATTGCTGTCTGTTATGACCACTGGGCTGATCTCTGCTCGTCTCCTTGCCAATTCCTCATGCCCATCGACGAGTGATCCCGGGTCAAGGTGAAGATCTCGGAGATATGGATCAAGACATCTGACAACATCTCGCTTCCCAATCTCTGGCCCTCTTCTAATCTGAGGAAGTGAATTGAGATATGCAACAACGCTGTCTTTATCCCCCTCTCTCAATGCTGCTTGTACATCACCTGGCAAAGACTCGACGAGATGTTTTGCTTGGCCATCGGGAGTTGCCCGATTGTACTGATCAGGTAGTTTTCCTATATCCTGCCCAGCTAAGCAAAGCGCATCATAGCACGCATCCGCGAAATGTTCCAGGCTCATCGAAGCCCTCTCCATCGCATATCTTCGAGCCAATCTGCTCTGTCCTGTCCTGTTCTATAATACCTATCTTCATACACCCAATTAGAATAACCATAATTTGGATAACCAGATGCCCGTCCGGTGATGATGCAGTTTGTTGGTCTTTGCCCCCTTTGCTGGTAATACTGCCCATAATCCGCTTGTGCTGGGGCATAGCCATAATTCGCTCTGTTCTCAGGCAAGCACCAATCTGTCAATCCGCCATACGTGTCGCGGTTATTGATGAGTCCTCTGTTGTTTCTGAAAGTTGCGATGTCCGGGCACCTTCGAGGCTGGTCATGATAGGGATCAGCATAATAATCCCCCCCATATCCATAGCCGCCGTTTCCGGCGCCTTCTTCATCCTCAACGAAAACAGAAAATGATGCTCTGATATTCGTGCAGGAAACGCCCTGGTCAAATGTCCCTTTGATGATCACTTCTGCAGTGCCGGATGTTAATCGGGAGACGGAGTCTGTCTCGACGGTAAATGAGAATTGCTCGCTGTCTGCTTCATTGATGGTCCCATCATGGTCATCTGCTGAGATGTCAAAATCGCCGGAGTTTTTGTTGTCAAACGTGATATTTGTCAGCCTAAAGGCAGATTCGCCATAGTTAAGAATGTCAAAATCAAATGTCTCATGGCTGTCTTCCAGGAGGCGAACTTCTGGAAAAACCATCCGTATGTCTGAGCACGTAGCTTCCGACTGGTTGATGCTCGCAGTCGTAAATGGTGCTGCAAGTGCTAAAAGAAATAACACCGTTATTCCGATCAAGAGGGTCTTGTTCATATCATCAGCCTCATTTTATAGTTATTACTTGGTAGTAGTATTAAGTAGTATATAAACCTATCGTTTAATTAGTCCCTAACTAGGGGTAAAAAGTATCTTTCTTCTACCTTGGCAGGACAATTCCTTGCCCATACTGTTGGAGAAATGAGCAGGCAGGATCAAAGTATCCTGCCATTCGCACAAAACATTCCCTGTCAGTAATGATGCCTTCGAATCGATGATGGCCAAGGCTGCGAAAGGAGTTTTTGCCAAATTGTGGGATGACAAGAGCTCGTTGTCGGTGTGAGATCCGCGCGATGTAGGGGTTTTGGGGCAGCGGTGTGCTGGCAAGCCATTCTTCATCACCGAGAAGAAATGCTGTTGCCGTGAGGGCAAAGTCGCCAAGCATCATCATGCGTTGTGCATCTTCGAGGTATCCTGAGCGAATCTCTCCTGCCCATGCAGAAGGATCAGAACTGATCTCTTTTTCATATCTTTCCTGGCAGCAGGCAAAGACTGCTTGAGAGGCATAAGCGGCGATATCCTCTGGAAATCCATAATCATCGAGAAGCTCAAAGATTGCCGGAACATGGCGGGTGCATCGTTCTTCAACACCAGGAATAGAAAGTGCTTTTCTCAGCGCATCAAGATCATTTACCCATCCATTGGTATCCATCTAGGGGGTTGGTCAAAAAATATTTTTATGGTTTGTGGTGCGCAACCACAAGGGTCTGTCCTAATTTGAATATC
>DUKZ01000049.1 GCA_013329045.1 Candidatus Woesearchaeota archaeon | reverse complement strand
TCTAGCAGTTTCGGGATAACAGAGTTCTTGAGCCTTTAGGTGGCAGTCTCCAAACATTTATAAATCAACTTTGATCTCTTCACCCCTATGACGAGCATAGAAGAGATGTATACCTTCTGCAAAAAGAAAGGTTTCGTGTTCCCGAACAGCGAAATCTATGGGGGACTGTCAGGATTCTATGATTATGGCCCGATGGGCGTGGAGATGAAAAACAACATCAAGAACAGCTGGTGGAAACGATTCGTGACCGGCAGGCGGGATGTTGTTGGCATTGATGGATGCATCATCTCCCATCAAAAGGTGTGGCAGGCATCAGGCCATGTTGCTTGCTTTACTGATGTGATGGTGGAGGATACGAAAACGAATGAACGATACAGGGCAGACCTGCTTGTCGCAGATGCCCTTGGCATCCAAACCGACGGGATGAAGGCAGAAGAACTCTGGCAGGTCATCCAGGACAACAACCTCACATCACCAAAAGGAAATCCCTTATCAGCCCCCAAACAGTTCAACCTCATGTTCAAGACAACAGTTGGCCCAGTGGAGACTGAACAATCTACCGCATACCTTCGCCCTGAAACAGCACAGCTCATCTTTGCGAATTTTAAGGCGGTCTGTGAGACATCCCGGATGAAACTGCCCTTTGGGATTGCCCAAATCGGCAAAGCATTTCGCAATGAGATCTCCCCCAGAGACTTTCTCTTTCGTGTCAGGGAATTTGAACAAATGGAGATAGAGTTCTTCCTCCGGCCAGACCAGATGGATGATTGTGCTTACTTGAAAGATGTTGAAGGGCTCCAGGTGAACCTGCTCAGCCAGGAAGCACAGGAGAAGGGAAATGAGCATTCCCAGACAACCATTGGGGATATGGTAAAGCAGAAGAAATGCACCTCCTGGCATGGATACTGGCTTGGAGCCATGTACCAATGGTTCATGGATATTGGCATCTCGCCTGAAAAACTGCGGCTGCGAGAACACCTGAAGGAAGAACTTTCGCATTACAGCTCAGCAACATTTGATATCGAATACCATTTCCCTTTCGGATGGAAAGAGATCCATGGGAATGCAAACAGGGGGAACTTTGACTTAACACAGCACAGGGAAGCATCAAAACAAAACCTTGAGATATTCGATGAAGAAAAACAGGAAAAAATATTGCCTCACGTGATCGAGCCCTCGCAGGGAGTCGACCGGGCGTTCCTGGCGCTTCTCTATGAGGGGTTTACTGATGATAAGGAAAGAGGAAATATCGTGCTCAGGCTCCCTCCTAACATAGCACCCTATCAAGTTGGCATTTTTTCCCTTGTCAAAAAACTAAAAGATGAAACGGAAGCAGTGTTTGACTTGGTGCATGAGGAATTTGCCTGCTTCACAGACCATGCAGGGACGATTGGGAGAAGATATGCCAGGGCAGATGAGCTAGGGGTTCCTTATTGCGTGACATTTGATTTTGATTCGTTGCAGGATAAGAAAGTGACTGTTCGGGACAGGGACTCGACAACACAGATCAGGGTTGCCATTGATTCGCTGCCAGAAATCATTGGATCACTCATTAAAGGAGCAGCTATCGAGACCCTCGGGGAGCAGATTCTTCCAACAACTGATAGTAAAGAACAATAAAGATATGTTCTATTGGCCTTGTTACCATCAGCGCTGCTATGACCAGGGATACCTGGACTGTGCCTGTTGCTGCAATCAGCAGGGGGATAAGCCTGGTGAAAAGAAACAAGCCAAAGAGCGTGAAGATGACTTCCCAAAACTTTTTTTGTGTTAGTTTTTTGGATGTTTTGAGCGCTTCATTTTTCGTTGTTCCTGTGAGCACGACGATATATAACGAGAATATCCAATAAATGGAATAGATAATGCCGGGAATGATCAAAAGGAGAAAGAGCACGCATAAGAGTCCGTAGAGCAAAAGGAAAGTACTGGTGGCACCTTTCCACCTCGAGAATGATTCAAGAAGAATGCTGTCTGTGTGCGGGCTTTTCTTTTGAAGGATATGCTCCACTGCGAGGGTGCAGGCGATAAGGCCGAGGAGATTTAGGAAGGTGATTATTATCCCTGCCAAAAGCTTGGACTGGAAAAGCGGAAACGTGTAAGCTGCCCTCAAGGGGAGATTATAGTGCAGAGTGATCAGGATGAGAGGGAGATAAAACACCAGCGCAAGAGGCAAAAAGATACCAGGATGGTGGATGAATATCCCAACAGAACGCCTGCAGAGCACAAAAAAATCAGAGAATAACGGCGGCACCTTCTTTTTCATGCACCGGGCATTGGAAAGAGGATATAAAAATGTTCTTATGCTTTCGACTTTGTAGAAAATCTCGCTTCCCGGACACCTGGGCAGGGTATTGGTTATTGGTGAGCCTAGATTTGCTGTTCCTGTTTGGTTGAACCCACAATAGGTTGATTGGGCATTTATTGGGCATTTCAGAGAACCTCGGAAGATGATGCTCACCACTATTTTCTACAAACCCTATGCTTTCCCTGCACTCCCAAATACCTTCATCTTCTGCTCGATCACTTTTGTCATTAATAGGGTTGAAGGCCCGAGAATCTTCCTTGGATCAAAAACTGATGGGTTCTCTTTTAGTGTTTTTCTGATCCCTGCATCAAATGCGAGCCGGAGGTCTGTATCAACATTGATCTTATTGATACCTGCGGCTATCGCCTGCCTATATGTTGTGTCTGAGACACCATGGGCATCCCCAAGCTTTGCCCCATATTTTTCTGCAATGGCAACGAGGGAATGAGGCACTCCAGAAGCGCCATGGAGGACAAGAGGGATGTTCAGGAGTTTCTTGATCAAACGGATTCTTGCGATATCGATCCTTGATCTTCCCTTGAATTTATATGCTCCATGGGAAGTGCCAACAGATATCGCAAGAGAGTCAACACCGGTTTCTTTGACAAAATAGACTGCTTCTTTTGGGCTTGTGAAAATGGATTCCTTTTCTGACACCTTATCTTCAATTCCCTGGAGGCAGCCCAGCTCTGCTTCAACACTGATCCCTTTTTGATGGCACAGGATCACAACTTTCTTTGTGATACGGATATTTTCTTTCAATGGAAATGAAGATGCGTCAATCATGATTGAGGTATAGCCATGCGTGATTGCTGCATTGATGTATCTCATGTCTTTGCCATGATCAAGATGCAAGACAACCGGAACTTTTGCATTTTTTGCCGCGATCTTTGCGATGGCTGCCAGATAGTCCACTCCCCCATACTCAATCCCCCCTTCAGATGTTGCAGCAAAGACGGGTGAGTTGGTGTTCTGTGCAGCCTGAACTATTGCCTTGAGAGATTCAAGGTTAGAAAAATTGAAATGACCAACGGCATATCCACCTTTGCTTGCTTTTTTGAGCACTTGTTTTCCTGTCTGGAGCATGCATCAACCTCTCTTCCCCTCTTTACCTGCGAGAACATATAAAAAGGTTTTTATACGCGGACAAGGAGAACTACCAATCATCATTCGAGGTTCTTAATGGTCGATGCACGAGTCAGAAAAGCGCAACAAGGATACGAGAAGAAAGACCTGGATCTCACAAAACAGGCGCATACGAAGCATGCCCTTGCAGAAGGGATGCACCGGGTAGAAAAAGGCAGGTATCTTGGGGATATGGTGTTTGGCGCAATAGATGGGATCGTGACCACATTTGCCGTCGTTGCAGGCGTTGCTGGCGCATCATTGTCCTTCTCCGTTGTCCTGATCCTGGGCTTTGCAAACCTTTTTGCTGATGGATTTTCCATGGCGATGGGCAACTTCCTCTCTATCAAATCAGACCAGGATTACTTTAAAAGAGAGCATGACCGAGAATCATGGGAAATAGACAATGTCCCTATGGGTGAAAAAGAGGAGATCAGGCAGATTTACCGCGCAAAAGGATTCAAAGGAAAAGACCTTGAGCGAGCAGTAGAAATTATCACTTCAGAAAAAAAAGTGTGGGTCGATGAGATGATGAAACATGAACTCAACCTTCCAGGGTTTGAGGAAAAATCAGCAGTCAAAGGAGCCCTTGCCACCTTTCTTGCGTTTGGTGTTGCTGGATTTATCCCGCTCGTCTCGTATCTACTCGTTTTTGTTATTCCGGGGATAGATGATCTCGCATTCGAGATTGCCATCATTCTGACAGCAATAGTACTCTTTGTTGTAGGGTCGCTCAGATCATTCCTGATCGCGAAGAAATGGTACATTGCAGGATTTGAAATGCTGCTTGTTGGCATGCTCGCTGCAAGTGTTGCATATCTTGTGGGGTTTGGCCTTAATCAGCTTCTGTGATCGCTTTTTGCTGATGAAACCCAGCTTTGACAGTTTGCTGA
>DUKZ01000013.1 GCA_013329045.1 Candidatus Woesearchaeota archaeon | reverse complement strand
CTCATAAAAGATATGGACGAGCCGGGATTTGAACCCGGAGCCTTCCCCAAGCCAAGGGGACGTTCTACCGGATTGAACCACTCGCCCGGTGATTTGTGGGAAAGATGTCCTCTTTAAAAAGATTCGCTTATAAGGAGAGTTGGCATCTCACAGGTGAGTGGTGATGAGAGATGTGAGGAGAAAAATAACACCACTGGCCGCAAACCGGTTTTGTGTCAAAACCTCGGCTAAGAGGCTTAGCCGTTTGCGCCAGCGTTATTTTTCCCTTCGCATAGGGAAAAACTATTTAGTTACTACTATAGAATGCTAAAACTATAGAAAACTTTTTAAATGAGAAGCTACCTATATGCACTATAATAGAGCATTGGGGGATCAACCATGAAAAAATTCATAGGAATCGTATTTTTGTTCATTCTGGCATCAGCGGTCTTTGGCCTGGATGCAGTGAATTTTACCAGCCCTGTAGACAATGCTGGGATCAAGGGCACAATCCTTTTGCATGCCTCAACAGCAGGCAATGCAGAGAATATGACTTTTTCATTTTTCAACGGCACAGCATTCCAGGATATAGCTGTCTTAAAGATCTCAGGAACATCTTTCTCGGTGACATGGGACACGACTGATCCCTCAAAGAGCCCGGTAAACCAGGAAAATGTCCAAGTGAGGGCGTTGGCACAGAATGGGTCAAGGGTCCTGAGCGCAGCAAAGACAGTAACGATTGACAATCAAGGCCCCCAGATCGCAAATTTGTCAATCAACAAGAACCAATATGGATTCCTTCCAAGCGGTGTTCCAACAACCGTTTCTACAACTTCCACAGATAATCTCAAGATCAAAAATGTTACCTGCATTCTCTCTCCCGCTGAAGATGTCACCGTGACAAATATCAGCTCGCAGTATTCATGCACGTTTACCCCATCAGTCCAGTCAGCATACACCGTGACGATGACGGTAAGTGATCTGGCCGGGAGTCAGAGCAGCTCGACGGGAACATTTACGACCCTCAGTCAAAGCTCTGCTGCAATCACCACAATCCCAGTCACTATCTCCAACATGACAGCACAAGACCAGATCATCACAAGGACAGTTACCTTGACGAATGATGGTCAAACAACGATCAATGATGTGGTAGTGAGGAACCTGAATGATCAGACAACGTCAGCGTGCGCGCAATCATTGGACCCTCAAGCGGCATGCCAGGCAAACATCACCGTCCTCATTCCAGGGAGCACAACGCCGCAGACGCTCGAATATTTTCTCTCTGGAGAATGGACAGATGTGGCAGGGAATCATCAGGATTTTACCACCATCGGAAAGCAGGCAGCAGTCTGGCAGATCACCATCGCACCAAATAGGCAGGTGGCAGCATCCCCAGCACCAGTCTCTATCATTTCACCCCATGGGACAAACAATACAGGATTCCTCTTTACCCTGGAAAACACCGGGAATGTCATTGTTTCTGACATTTCTATCACCTACATCCCAAGCCCAAGCGTTGGCATAGTATTGGATATTGCAACAACCCAGCTTGCAAATCTGGCTGCCGGGTCAGATATCATCATCCCGGTAACCGTGAGTGTTCCAAGATTCACCGCTCCTGGCAATTATTCAGGGAATATCAGGATCACCTCAAATGCTGGCACCTACAACCTGCCAGTATCAGTGATTGTCCCGGCAGATTTTTCAGTTGTCGAGACTGGGGACACCTTCCCCGCAGGCAGCCCTTCAACAGTGTATGTGAAGAAGGACAGCGCAGGCATAGTCTACAGTGAATTCCTCAACAATACAGGGAATGTCCCAGTCACGCTCACATTTACTTATGCAGGTGATTTCTTCACCTACATTATGGACAATGCGCACACAACAGCTTCACTCACCCTGAATGCTGGCGAGAAAAAGGTTTTCCATGTCTATAACGCAAGGACAAATCCTCTCTCTGCATACTCCCTGAGCATAACTGCAAAGAATGCAACAACCACCCAGTTCACAAAATCTTTGCAGGTGCTCATCGATGGCAATGCCCCATCTGTCTCTATTATCAACCCGGCAAATGGCGCATTTGTCAATGGCATGATTCCCTTTAATGCGGGGGCAGTTGATGACAAGCACTTGGAAAGGATTGAGTTTTTTGCAGGAAACACTCTCATAAAGAACGATACTTCATTGTCATTTTCTTCTCAGCTGAACACCTCAGCGTATCCTGAAGGATCCTTGGCCTTGCAAGCAAAAGCCTTTGATGCAGCAGGGAACATGAACAGCTCAGAGATCACTGTCAATGTGAATAACCAGGATAATGCACCGATTGTTGCTTTCACGTACCCTGATTATTCCCTCCTTGAAGAGACTGTTGACACAACGCTCAACGCAACAAAGATATTTAGCTCACCAGATGGAAAAGACCTGTTTTTCAGCGGTGCTACGGCCCATCTGGCTGTTGCAATCAACCAGCAAACAGGTATTGTGACCTTGACCCCTCCAGCAGATTTTTTTGGTACCGACAATGTCACCCTGACAGCAACTGACACATCAGGCTTGAATGCAACTGATACGATTCGAGTGACAGTCACTAATGTCAATGATGTGCCAACTGTTCCAGTGATCATCTCGCCAGTAAATGGCGCATTGGTTGCAAACCCGACAGGCAATGCAAGCTTGCAATGGCAAAGGGGGGCAGATGCAGATAATGATCAGTTGTCATACAAAGTGGAAATTTCGAATGAATCATCCGGCAGCCCAGTCATCTTCTCCCATATGACAGAAGACAATAATATCACAGTCCTGGGCCTAGATCTCAACCATAGCTATTACTGGCATGTCGCTGCATTCGACAACCATAACTATTCCGCTTTCTCACCTTTGAGGGGATTTACATTGATGAGCAACCTCCCTCCAGCTATTGATCGGATCGAGTGGAACAATTCCAATACCACTGGCAATGGGTCCACAGTCCCTGTGATGGAGGGCAGCACACTCACAATCATGCCAGTAATCAGTGATCCTGATGGTGATTCTTTCACGGTCTCATGGAGCCTGGACAATGGAATCAATCAGGCAGGGAATACCTTTTCTTATACTCCCGGATTCAATGAGTCAGGAACACATTCCCTTTTCCTTCGGGCCGTTGACAACCATTCAAATGAGGGTTCAGCAGTAATTATGATAAATGTTCAGGACACAAACCACGTTCCTGTTCTCTCTGAACACTCCATTAACGCACTAGTGAATGAAAAAATGCGATATTCCCAGCTAATCAGTGCATCTGATGAGGATATTGCATTTGGCGATTCCTTGACATTCAGCGAGAATTCGCCTGTTGCGACCATAACAAAACTAAATCAGACAACAGCTAATTTTTCCTTCCTTGCAAATACGCCAGGTGTCTATAACACAACTATCACTGTGGTGGATATTCAGGGGACAAGCGACACTGCCCAGGCCGTCATAACAGTCCAAAATATCAATGATGCACCGGTTATTTCTTCTTCAACACCAACAACACTCACCGTGGCATTTGCTCCGGGCACAAATAAGACATTCTCAATTACAGCAGCTGATGAGGATAATGACAATCTGACGTATACCTGGAAAAAGGATGCGGCAGTCATTGGCTCATCCCCATCGCAGGTATTCTCATCTGCAGCAGCTGGAACATTCAATGTCTCTGTGACAGTCAGTGATGGCCAGGTATCAACGCAGCATTCATGGAGAGTCATTGTCTCAAACCTCCCGGTAACGGAAGGGTTTGATGGTGCAACAACAGACTTTTCATCCGTTCCAGACCTCAATAATGTGCCAGGTGTTGTCCTGGAGTTGAGTGAATTTGGCAAGATCGAATTTCTGGGGCCAATCAACATGAGCGGGATGATTGACCTGGTCAACAACGTGAAGATTGGCAGAGTTGTTGCAGTAAACTCGGGCGAATTGCCAAGGCTAAGTGTCCCGGCAAGGGTCACATTGAGAAAACAATCATACACGACAGCGCCTGCTATACTATTCAGCAATGGCTTTACCACAAATGCTTCTCTTGTGAATCAAAGATGCAATTCGTGCAATGTGAGCTCGTATTCTCCAGTTCCTCCAACAACTGATGGGACGGTTGTCTTTACTGTGCCAGGGTTCTCATCCTACAGGGCAGGAGACGATCCCGCAGTCACAAACCATGCGCCAGTCTTTATCACAAGCCCGCTGACAACAGCACGGGTCAACCAGACATATGTGTATGCCCCAGGCACAATTGATGGTGATGGTGATGCAATTACCCTCTCCCTCGAGCAGGGCCCGGGAGGCATGACAATGGTAAATGGTGTCATTTCTTATTCTCCGACAGCTGCGCAAGTGGGGTTCCAGCATGTCATCATCAAGGCAACTGATGGCATTGCAACATCCAGGCAGGAATACCAGCTCGAGGTCAAGCCGGAGACAAAGATGGTCATCTCCCAGATCGATGTTCGGATTGATGGGAAGAAAGAGTCACGGCTGCAGGATGGAGACACTATTAATAAGGAAGCAGCGCCAGGGAGCAGTGTCCAGTTTGAGGTGGAAGTCGAGAACCTTTATTCAAGATCTGAAGATGTTGATATAGAGGATGTTGAAGTGACAGTGACTATCAGGGACATTGATGATGGTGATGATATTGATGAGATATCCAATGAGGTGGACATTCAGGCTGATGATACCGAGACGGCAAACCTTGATTTCGCCATTCCCCTGCAGGTTGATGAGGATGATTATGTTGTGGTCATTGAAGTTGAGGGGAGAGACAAGTTTGGCAATAGGTATCGGGAAACCCAGAATGTGAAGTTAACGGTGCAAAAGGAACGCCACGAACTTCTCATCCAATCCTTTTCTCTAGATAATGAGGTTGTTGCCTGCGACAGGAGAGGAAGCGCATCTGTCACGGTCTATAATCTTGGCAGGGACCGGGAAGATGATGTGGTAATCGAACTCGTCAACAGCCAGCTTGGCATCAAGAGCAAGGTTGAGAATCTCAGGCTCCAGGAGGGGACTGATAGCGATGCAGAATACCGGCATACGTTCGCTTTTTCTGTTCCAGGCGATGCTGGTTCAGGGCTCTACCCTTTGACGATCAATGCATATTATGATATAAATAGCCTGAGCGCGACAAAGTCCGTTGCCCTCGAAGTGCAGGATTGCCAGGCAGCCCAGCCAATTGTCCCGTCAAGGCCAACAGTGCCAAGTGGTAGTGCAAGCTCAGGCAGTGAGATAACAGAAGTGCAGCTGGTTCCAGGAACGACGTCATTTATTGGTTCTGGCCAGACGATTGTCTCAACACCGCAAGGAACAAGGCAGCCATCCGTCACGTTTAGGGACTCTGAATCTTACATCATAGGATTAGTCATTGCATTCATTGTGATGCTCGGGATTATCATCTATCTCTTTGGTGTCTTGCTGTTTAGCAAGTAGGACTCAAAGGCCATAATGCTTTTATAGCATTATTTTTTTACTTCTTTTATGTATAGCAAATCCTCCCTGGCAACACTCGCAACATTCTTTTCATGTATTATCCTCCTGCTCCTGATTATGCCTTCTGGCGGATCACTTGAGCAGAGTTCTGACCAGAAGCTGCAGGAAAACCAGGTGTACCGGGCAACGCCCCAAAGATTTGTTGGGGGTCAGATTCAGGCAAGGACTGCTGTTGCCAGGGTAGGGATTGCTCCAGAAGAGATTATTAATGAGCAAAAGGATAAACTAGGCATAGATCCGGCATCGCTCATCAGGGTGGATGAATGGTCAAAAGGAAGGATCTCCTCTGCGACATTTATCCAGACATACAATGGCATTCCAATCTATGATTCGGAAGTGGGAATAACAATGATTGATGGCAAGGCAGTCCTTCTTGGTTCCAGGGCAAGCTTGCCAAAAGAGATCGATACAACGCCAAGAATCAATGCGGCAATGGCAGAGGCTCTCGCGAGAACACAGCTAACACCGCTAAGTGACGAGCGCATCGCTCAGCATTCAGCGCCTTCCCTGATGATTTATAGAGATGAGAATCGAGTAGCTCTTTCGTTCATGCTAGGGTTCCTCCTCGAGGAGCCTCCAGAAGAACTCACCATTTTTATCGATGCAAAGACGGGGGAGATTTTGGCAAGAAAAGACACCTTGAGGGATACAGCGCCAACCATGAGCGTCTCAGGGGTTGTTTTAGCTCCAATCTATCAAGAGAACATCTATGATGGGCTGACTCTTGCTCCTCTGCCAAACCTGTATGTCAATTTCTTTGATGAGGATGGCGCAACTGATGAAAAGCTGGGAGAATCCCCCTACATAACTTCCAGCAACGGCTCGTATAATGCGTCCCAGATAAATATCATGACTGATCCTGGTCCATTGCCAGGCCAGCCTGTTATCAGGGCATCATTAGAGGGCCTGTTTGTGAAGGTAGTTGATGCAGACGGTCCGGAAGAGGAAATCAAGCAAGAAATCGTTGCTGATGAGAATGGAAATGCGAAAAATAACATTTCTTTTCCAGCAGGCACAGAATCCAATGTGTATTACCAGATCAACAGGGGGCATGAATTTATATCATCTTTTGGGTTTTCAAAGATTGACTTCCAGATTCCTGCCGTTGTTGGGTATGGGACAAATTATTGCAATGCGTTCTATTCTGGCTTGGATAACCTGCTCGCTTTTGGTGATGGCATCCCAAGCCAGGACTGCAACAACCTCGCCCTTGATTCGGATGTGATTCTCCATGAGTATGGCCATGCCATCCTCCACCAGGTGTATGATCCGCCATATGATGGCCAGTCCGGAGCAATCGATGAAGCATTCGCTGATTATTTTGCCTGCTCAATGAATGATGATCCTGTCCAGGGCGAAGGAACATTTATCGGCGGCGCAAGAGACATATCGATCGATAGGAGATACCCTGAAGACATTGTTGGGGAGGTCCATGATGATAGCTTGATCCTGAGCAGCGCGCTCTGGGATATTCGCCAGGCTCTAGGAAAGGAGACAACTGATACTCTTGTTATCACCGCCCTCCAGATAAGCCCCCACCCTTATTCATTTGCAGACTACTTGGAGAACATGATCATAGCTGATGACAATAATGCAAATCTGGCTGATGGCACCCCTAACCGTCAATTGATTTGCTTTGCATTCCAGCAGCATGGCATCAACAGCTCCCTTTGCCAAGGGATCGTCCCGCCGGTGTGCACCCCTTCTTTTATTTCAGTGCCGTCTAGTGCAATCATCAATCAGAATGTGACAATCATTTGGAACAATCCTTGTGATTCTATAAGCACAAGGATCCTTGCCTGCTCTCCGGCAGTAGCAGAGTGCAATCCTGGCTCCTTTGATTTTATGTCAACAGCATACAGCGGCCCAGCTGGAAACTTTTCACATGATGATTTTTTCCACCTTCTGGGCAATTGGCACATCCTCATCCAGACATTGAACAATGGTAAGGTATGGTATTCAAATGTGGCAGCTATTCCTGTTGCGAATCAACTATCGCTGACGAGCGCCACATGGTATGTTTCTCCAGTAGGGAATGATAATAATGCAGGCACAACAGACAGCCCATTCAAGACACTGACAAAAGCTGTTTCCATGGCAAGTCCGGGAGGTATAATCCAGCTTCTTCCCGGAACGTATCATATCGCTTCGGAGATGGTCTTTTCAAAACAAGGTCTCCCCGGAGCTCCAATCACCATAAAAGGAAACGGTCTGGCGATCCTTGATGGCACGGGCATGACCGGAAGGGATATCCTCCACCTCTCAAGATATCAGCAGGAGAATCATGGGATGTATTGGGTGATCGATGGCCTAAAGATTATGCATGCACCGCGCGCAGGCATTCGCCTCAGCTGGGTGGACCAGGTGAGGCTGAATAATGTTGAGGTAGGGTATAATGGCGTGTGGGGGGTTTTTACTGATTTTGCGAACAACATAACCGTCACAAGCCTCAACGCTCATCATTCCGGCGAGCAGCACGGCATCTATTTCAGCAACTCTGGTGACAATAATTCCCTCATCAACAGCACCCTCCATGATAACATCGGCTGTGGTTCTCATAACAATGCTGACGCATCAATGGGAGGTGATGGGACAAGCTCCAATTTTATCATTGCAAACAACATTATCTCCAACAACAGCTGCTGCATCAATCTTGATGGTGTGAGAGAATCCCAGATATACAACAATCTCTGCTACAACAACCGGGCCGTTGGCATCGCCACATTCGCAGGCAATGGCATCAACCCAGGCAGTAATACCATTGTCCATAACACAATCTATTACCAGCCAGAAGTCGTTGGCAATCCGTTCCCGATGACAATCAAGGGCGGCTCAAAGGATAACATCATCGCAAACAATATCATGATTGGAGGATCCCGGCCGGTAATCGAGATTGACAGCCAGTCCCAACAGCAGGCATTTGTTGATTACAACGCATACTTCAAGCCTTCCGGCAAGTGGTTCTCGTATGAGGATCATGCATTGCTCTCGTTTGATGACTGGAAAAATCAGTTCGGTTTCGATGCGCATTCTCTTGCATTGATTTTTCCAGAGGAAGTCTTCGTAAACTTGTCAGCTGCAGATTTCAGGCAGAGAAACACAAGCGCAACAATAAACGCTGGCACCAACTCTCATTCCATTCCTTTCGATCTCCAAGGCAACGCAAGACCAGAAGAAATCATCGTTGATATTGGTGCATTTGAAGGAGGCATACCAGTAGTGCTGCTTAATTCCACCCCTCCGGATGCCAACAACACTGTTCCAGGGAATGAATCAGGGGATAATGAGACTGCACCATGCACTATTGCATTATTTTCTCCTGCGCCGCAAATCTACACTTCCAGAAGAATCCTATTCTCCCTTAATTTCTCCACGGAGGGGAAGCTTTCTTTTGTTGATGATATCGATGACAGACCAAGAAACAAGACCCTTTGTCCAAAATGTGATGAGTATGGATTCACTCGCCAAAAGTTTGTCACCATGAATGATGGCCCTCATCAGCTCCGTTTCTATCTTGATACAGGAACAAAAGATTGTGAAGCAGCAATCAATTTCACTGTTGACAGCATGAAGCCAAGGATCAGGAATATTCGCCCGATGAGAGGGTATGCAAATGGTTCATTTGTGGTGGAATATCAGGAGGAGAACCTTCTCAATGCAACATTGATGATTAATGGCCAGCCGGCATTTGCTCCCCAGTGCGGATCCGGCAAGAAAGAATCCTGTTCTTTCTTTTATTCCCTGGCACAATATGAAGGACAGACAATAGTATACAACATTGTATTGATGGATATTGCAGGAAACACTGGAGCTTCAAAGGCAAAATCGTTGGAGGTTGATTCCCTGCCGCCAGTATTCACTTTGCTTGATGTGACAAGACAAGGAAATTATGTTTTCATCGATGTCCAGACGGATGAAAGAGCAAAGATATCTTATGAATATTTTGATGGCAGGAGGATGAGGACCATTAATTTATGCACGAATTGCAACCAGAAAACTCAAAAGAGGTTCATCAAGGAGCAGCCGGTAGACATCACAATCACTGCGATAGATAAGGCCGGGAACACAGCTTTCCGGAATGTTTCCGGTACCTGAGTGTCACCATCCTGTGACGATACCACCAGCTAATGAGAACAGAATAGAAATGTTTTTATAAACTCATCAAAGTATCTCTTGAGCATGGGGGGCATTCCATGAGCGAAGGTATCACATTTGTTCTTTCTGACGAAGTTCCAAATCGTTCTGGTAGGCAGCTGACTATGGTCCAGGTGGGGCCGGTGCAGATGGGGGCTACTGCCGAGGAGGTCAATAGGTTTCTTGGGACAAAGATAACAGGGCTCACCCGTGTCGATACGTATCTCTTGTATCACCAAGCAGGGGTGGAAGGGTTAGAAAGGCTCGCAGAAGGCCTGCCATTTGTTGACCCATTCATCCAGCGGGCAACAGTCAATGAACCGCTCATGCTTCATCTTCCTTCAGGCCAAGTATCCGGTGCAGACTATGTCATTAGTACAATGCTGCGGCCGGGAACTTCCGATGCGAGTGGGGATATCATGCTCGACCAGGGTCTCGGGTTCCTTGGCACCCCACGGCAAGAGGAAGATAGGGGATTTTACGCGCCGCAATATTTCATCTCTGGGGAATTGGACCCAGAGCAAATCGTTCAGGTATCAGAATTCCTTGCAAATCCAGACCTGTGCCAGATCAATCGTTTTTCTTTCGATCAATATGTGAATGGCATCACGCTCGAAGCACCAATCGTGACACTCCCGCCCCAGCGCAGGGTCGAGCGGTTTGACTTATCAGCCATGTCTGATGATGAGCTCCTCGAGCTGAACAAGACGCGAAGATTGGCTGCAACCCTCGAAGAGCTCCAGCAGCTCCGTGACATTTTCGCTGATCAGCAGTACATTTCAGTCAGGCAGCAGCATGGCCTGGATCATCGCATCACTGATGTTGAACTCGAGACATGGTTTGGCCTTCGCTCAGAGCACTGCTTCCATAAAGAGTTCAACGCGATCATCACGCTTGATGATCTTGTTGGTGATCCAATCTTTGCCAGGGCTGCAGAGAGGGGTCTGCTCAGGAGAACAGATGATAGCAAGTACATCCTTGATGATGGCATTTTCAAGACATTCATCCAGCGCCCGACCCAGAGGGTGTTTGATCGCTTGGAGGAACGGGGCAATAACTGGATCGCCTCCATGTTTGAAGACAACGCATCAGCGGTTCTCTATGATGAAGATTTCATGTTCGCATTGAAGTGGGAGACGCACAATTCCCCATCAAATAAGGAACCCGTTGAGGGGGCAAAGACTGGTATTGATGGTGTCAACAGGGATATTTTTGGGATGGGAAGAGGAACGTTCCAAGCAATCGCTAATTTCTTCTTGTATTGCACTGGTGATCCAAAATATAAAGGCTGGCTTCCGAAAGGCGTCAAGCACCCGTATTACATTCTCAAGAACATCACGAAAGGTGTACGCCAGGGCGGCAATGAGTCCCAGATCGGAACGCTTGGTGGCGATGTCATCATTGATCCTCAGTATATCGCAAAATGCTTGGTACATTGTGGAACGGTTGGCTGGTCTCCTGTCAAGGATCCAGATGGCAAGCCCTGGATCGAGAAAATTGCATCCATCGATGATCTTGTCGCTGTTGTTGGCCAAGCCGTCGGTGTTGATGGTATTCACGGCGCAACAGAATCTTCTCTTATTGCTGATAAGTTCATTTCCCTCGGCCATGTTCAGGCTGATTATTCATATATCCAGGCAAAGATGAAGGAGTTCATCTTAGAAGCTGCGCGCCTTGGCTATTTTACAGCGATCACTGATTGTGGTGCGATGGGTATTGGCTCGGCAACGCATGAATTAGCACGCCAGACTGGCGGCCTTGATATGGATCTTGCACGGCATCCTGTCAAGTACCATGGTATCCAGCCCTGGCAGATCAATTGTTCTGAGACACAAGACAGGATGGTAGTCGTTTTCAATCCTGATCACCTCGATGACTTAGAAGCGCTCGCAAGAAAGCATGATGTTCCCTTCACTGTCCTTGGCAATATGAGCAGCTCTGGGTATATCCATCTTCGCTTTGAGGATGAGACGGTCGGCTTGCTCGATATTCAGAGGTTGTTTGATAAGAATCCGAGAAAGCGCATGCACGCAACATGGACCGGCATCAAGAAAACAATTCTTGAGTCGTATGGTGAATACTCGATCGAACAATCACTCTGCATGGTCATGTCCCAGCCGGACGTCGCTTCAAAGGAATGGTTCTTCCGGCAAAAAGATTCTCAGGTTGGCGGGATGACTGTCCAGGGACCGCTCCTTGGAAGAAGGCAGGAAGTCCAGGCTGACTGCACCATCCAAAAACCTCTTGACACGATTGGAAGGGATAATGGTGCAATTGCATACGCAATCGGATCCGCGCCAAAATTATCCGATGTTGACCCGTACCATGCAGCGATCCGCTCGATCATAGATATGGCAGGAAAAGTGATTGCGGTTGGAGGAGACTTGCCCGACATGACAACGCCCAGATGGGATGCCTGGGCTATTTGCGGCAATTATTGCCAGCCGAATTCTGATGGCAACACAACACTCACAAGAAGAAGTGGTGAGTTCAATCTTGCCTCACTCCTGCGGGAAGGAATTGCAGTCCACGAAGTTATCGACACATTAAATCTTCCTGTCACCTCAGGAAAGGATAGCATGAAATGTTCGTGTGTGTATGATGTTCCAGATGATTTCACTCTTGAGCAGCTTCCTGTCGATCTTCGCGAACATGTTACCTTAGTCCAGGATCCAAAGACGGGAGAACGCCAGATCGAGATCCATGATCCAGATTCCTATGTGTCATCTTGTGCTGTCAAGATTCATGATGTCAATAAGACGGTTGATGCATCATTCAAGCAGGCAGGCGACCTTATCTATGTTGTTGGTGTCACAAGGCCGGAATTAGCAGCATCACAGTTTGCTCAAGCCGCGGGCTATGCTGAACGCGAAAGGCCTCTTCATGGAGGTGAATGTCCAACAGTTGACCTCAAGACATTTGAAGGCACAGCAAGGGCAATCTATAATGCGATTAATGATGAGAGTGTGGCATCGTGCACATACATCCATAATGGCGGCTTTGGCGCAGCGCTGGCAAGGTCTGCGATGGCAGGGGAGCTAGGAGCTGAAGTGCATATTGCAGATATCAGGCAGGAAGGGTGTTCTTCTGTTGATGAGATATTGTATGCTGAGACCCCTGGAAGGTTTATTGTCACAATCACCCCAGAAGACCAGGCTGCATTCGAGATGCGCATGGAAAGCAAGAATGTTGTGTATAGCCAGGTTGGAACAGTGACTGGCGGTCCGTATTCATCATTATCATTTATCCATGAAAACGGCAGGGGAGAACTCGTGCGTCTTCCGCAAGTAAAGCAGGCATTCCAAATCCCGCTCAGGTTTGACTTGGATGCGTTGGTAGAACAATAATGGTAAAAGCATATGTGCTCTACGGAAATGGTATAGGCTGCCATAACGAGGCAGTCCATGCATACCAGATGGCAGGGGCAAAAGCAGAATTATTGCACTTCAACGAATTGTTGGCTGGAAGGGATATATCTGATAGTCAGATATTGAACATTTCCGGCGGGTTTATGCATGGTGATGTTGGCGGTTCTGCCATTGCTGCTGCAAATGAGATTGCCACGACAAGGTTTGATGCAGCGACGTTAAAGGAATTACTGCTGGAGTATGCAGATACGGGCAACCTGATCTTTGGCCAGTGCAACGGCTTCCAATTGGAAGTAAAGCTTGGACTTCTCCCGGGCATTGATCAGATCTATGAGCAGCAATGCACCCTCACGACAAACGATTGTGGCATTTACCGTGTCGATTTTGTCCAGCACAAGGTTGCCCGGGAACACTACGCGTTTGAAGGGATCGAGTACGTTGGATTATGGTGCCGTCATGGCGAGGGCAAGATGGTGTTTTGGACCCCTGAAGGTTCCATTCTCCAGGACCTGGGCGAGCAGTGGTTGCAGACTGTCCTGGAACGGCATGTGCTGATGTATTATGTTGATCCAGATGGTAGCCCAACTGAACAATTTCCCTATTCGCCGAATGGCTCTGTTAAGGCGATCGCTGGCCTTGTCGATCCTTCAGGGAATATCATTGGCAACATGGCCCATCCAGAGGTGAGTGTGCATGCATCCAGCCATCCTGCTTGGTATCAGATGAAAGACAACCTTCGAAGGAGGGGCGTGAAATCAAAAGATTTAACAGAAGAGCATCTGACCGATATTGGATTGCGTGTGTTCAAAAATATTGTGAGTCATTTTAGGTGAGAAAATGGACAGCTATCTTCCAATTTATGCTGGGAAACCTGAGGATGTTACCTGGGTTGGCTTTGGGTCGGGCGCAGGGACTAACCTGAGAGAATGCGCACGAGTGATTCCTCCTGCCGCCCTTCTTACAGATAAGCCTTCTGCAGGGTTATTATCCTTGAACATTTTTGCTGATACACCAAAAATTGTTCTCAATGGATATCGATCATGCGGAAGCTGGGTACAAGCCAGGGGCGACCCCGAACGCGAAGCGGAGTATGGAAGAAGATCAGTACAATTTAATACTGACATTTTAAGTGAGCTTCGGTCGTTTGAAGAGCGATCCGGGAGGCATATTGATTTAATTGTTCTTGGAGGATACATGAGGCTCATTTTGGATCCATTGCTCGGTGGATTCCCGGATATGATTGTGAATGTCCATCCTTCTTATCTCCCGCTTACAGGAAGAACAAATGGGGAAAACATCCATCGGGCATATACAGGAGACGATGCGGTGTTTGATGCACTCATGGATGGCGCTAGATCTACCAGATCTTCTGTTATCATTGTTGATGGAAAAGCGGATCATGGAGAAATTTTGACTCAAGGTCCAGAACTTCTTGTTGATGATGAAGGTTTGAGAATATTTAGTCAAACATGTTCATCAAGCTTCATGCATGGGCCTGTAACAGAAGCAATTTCTGAGGAACAACGTGCATATGCTGATGGCCACCAGAGCAGGCAAAAAGAGGCAAGCGACTGGCCTGCATTGACAACGGCCTTGCGAATGATCGCTAATGGAAGGATTGCACTCGGCCTCAACAAGGAATTATTTGGAGAGTGGCGGTATGTTTTTGTTGATGGAAAAAGAATGCCTTATACGGGATTTGAGGTAAAGCCATGACCAAAAGAGACGAATATGCAGAGCAGGTCATCAGGAAAGGCGATGAAGGCTCTCGATTATTGGAGGAGATGTGCCAGCAGACGTGTGATGGTGCCCGTTTTGTCTCGTATGAAGGCCCAGAAGGCTATATGGTGCGAGGACTTCGTCTTCCAAGGGACCATAAGGTTGTCGTGCACGCGGTTGGTGGCAATCCCAGTACAAAATCATTTCCTGATTATGTCCAATCAGCGATGAGCAATCTCAAAGAACAGGCAGCCCTTATCGGTGCGAATCTTGTTTCCATCATCAATGTTCTGGACACTCATGGGACAGATGACTTATCTGATGTTCTGCGATATCGCGAAGTTCTTGGTAATGAGGCGTTGGCCAACCATATTTCGGTTATCAATGGGGAGTATGCTATTTTAGGGGCAATGATCAATCCTGCCATCGTTGCAAATGTCAATCTGATTGGGGTGAGCATTGCAAAACCGGGAAGGAATGGCAGCCTTCAGCGCTTCAATCATCATTATGGGTATTTTGATCATGAAGGCATGCTTGTTACGGGGAATGGTGATGGTGTGGGCACAAAAGTTGAAGTGTATGCCCGCGCTGAAAAGTTTGCTCTGGGCATTGATGACCTTCTTGCTATGATTCTTGATGATTCCATTAAGAGGGGAGCAATTCCCCGCCTTGTTGCTTCATTGCTCGAGGCATACCAGCAAATTCCCATTCCTAACATGAGAGCAACCCTTCAGCGCCGGGCAGCGGAGATGGGTGTGCTTGGCATCTTGCAGACAGAGCGTGTTGGCCAGCGCATTGTCGGATGGAGGCCTGGTGTAAGAGCGTATAATCTTTCCGGTGCTGCTATCTGCACAATTGCTGATGACCGGATTGCTCATCCTTTAGTCCCGGAAGAAGGGGACTATATTCTTGCTGTGACATCCACAGAAAATCCCCGCGCTAATGGGATTACTGACAGAAGAAAAGTTCCAGCCCGGTTATGGGGTGAGTCATGGCATTTGAACCCTGATCCCTTTGTCCAGGAATACCTCGCATATTTAATCTCTCCTTCAACTGTGCTTTTCCCTGCATACCGTGAGCTTGTGGATAAGAGGGTGGCAACAGCACTCTATCATAATTCCGGCGGCGCATGGGAGAAAAAGTTTGGCCATCCCATCGCCCAAAGAGGGTTATATGCTGCTCTGCATGACATTCCTCCTCCAAATGAGATGGACAAATTTGTGATGGAACAGAGCGGCACAGAAATCAGGAATGCGTATGGTAAGTGGCCCATGGGTGTTGATGGATTTGTTACAACAAGAGACCCTGAAGAAGCACAGAGGGTTCTTCAATCACATGGCTTAGAAGGCCATCAGATTGGCAGGCTTATCAAGGATACAGAAGACAAGGCAGGCATCTCTTTTACCGCGTACGATGGGACAATGATTTCTTTCTCTTGAAAAAGGGATGGATGGGAGATAAGGGTCTTCTCCCATTACTAAGCGAAAGCATTTTAAACAATAAAGATACCTCATAGACTATGAATTACCTCACTGTAGAAAGGGTCATTGAACTCAACTGCCTCGCATTAAGCCTTATCCCGGCAAAGAAAGCAGATAGCGCTAAAGTATTAAGCGCGATGAAAATACATCAAGTACTTGATGCTTGTGAACAAGATGAGGGTGATGTGTTTAATAAGGCTGCAGTTGTGTTGGAAGGACTTATCAAGGCTCACGCATTTGCAAGTGGCAACAGGAGAACAGCTTTCCTTGCAATGAAAGAATTCCTAAAAATAAACAATAAGACTACTAAGGTCAATGGTGTCCCAGATCAAGCAGTAGTTCTTCAGGGGATAAGGGAAGGATATTATCAGCACGAAGAGATTCGGGAGTGGATCAAAGATGGAACAATCAGACCGTTCAAAAGAAAGGCATAAAATCCTCATGGAAGAACTCAAAAAGTTCAATGATCTAGTAAAGGGTCATAGGAAACTTCTTGAAGCGATAGGGGAACTATAATCTTCATAGAATCCCCCAAATAATTCTTCTTTTTTCGTCCACGCCACGACTCCATAAGCTTATAGATCATATCTGGCAAGGAGAAAAGTGCCGATCGGGAGCAAAACATTTAAATAATATTAAATAATCTTATTTAACACGCATGGTGTTGAAAACATTCAACGTGGAAGAAGAAGCATATAAGAGATTCTCTGATCATTGCAAAAGCAATGGCCTGAGCATGAGCAAACAGATAGACTTCTTCATACGATCGGTTATCGAAGAGGAACCAAAAGCAAAGCAGGAATATCTGGAAAAGCTTGAAAGGATTCGGGTACAGCCCAAAATCAAGGTCGGTTCTCTTCAACAATTGAAAAACCGGTATAGATAATGTATTCACTTGAAATCACCCCACAAGTCGACAAGATATTCTCAAAGCTGTCGAAGAGATACCCAAAACAGATGGATATCATTTACAAGAAGGTAGAACAAATCATTCAGAACCCCTACCACTTCAAGCCATTGAAAGGTGATATGCATGGAGCAAGACGGGTGCATATCGGCAAATCTTTCGTCTTGAGATATGAGATTAACGAGGAAAAAAGGAGGTGATACTTCTTGATTATGACCACCATGATAGTATTTATTGATCGTTTTCTTCAACTCTTCAGAGAATTCCCTGTTTCAGGCAGTTTAAAACCACAACATTTAAATAAGACAATAGCTTACTTTGTCTTACCATGGAATCAATTACTATCAAAGTCGAGGAAAACCTGGCAAGGGAAATCGATAAGGCAATGGTGCCGGATTACAGCACAAAAACCGAATTCATCAGGGAAGCGATAAGAGAGAAGCTAAATAAAATAAGAAAGGAGAAAGCTTTACTTCAGTTGAAAAGGATATACCAATCGTCAAAAAAAATGACCAGTGAGGATAAGATGCAAAAGGCCGGGGAAAGAGCGTTTGCAGAGTTAGAAAGAGAGATCAGATAAGTTTTCCTGGCGGCAATGCGATAGTGACATCATATAATTTCTGAAAATGTGCATCTGTCGCAACTAGTTGGATGTTGTTGTCCCGGGCAATGATTGCGTGAAGTGCATCCTTCTTGGGGACATCTTTTTGGTGAGCTAATTTTTTTTGCTTCGGCTAATTGGTGTTTATAGATATGGATATGCCTCAAGTGCGATCGGAAGAGGTGAAAGATGACAGCAACCTCCTCCTTGGAATATCCAAGATGCTTAAATTCCTTGATGGTTAAGTCAGAATAACAGACCAGAGAATCGTTGATAATAATTTTAAGGAGTAGTTTCAGGGCAAGCTCGCTATTTTTTCCTCTTTTCTCATAAAGATCCAACCAGATCGATGTGTCAAGATAATACCTCTCTTTCATGATAAAAATCCATGTTTATGGGTATATATAGCTGATGCAGAAGAACTTGGTAAAAATTCGGGAGAGTAAGTCATTATTCGTTAAAGAGGTGATAAACTCAATTTTTTGTTTTGCTCGATAAAGAAAAAGCAGTCGTCAACAATAACACCACCGGCGGCAAACCAGTTTTCTTCCTTTCGGTCAGAAAAATTCGGCTTAGATACTAAGCCGTTTGCGCCAGTGTTATTGTTTCCTCCTTGCAGGGCACTTCATGCTTGCTGTCTTTTTCTGAAGGCAAAACAAAAACTCTGTTCTTCGCTTGTCCTCGCCGCTTCGTAGCTCGGAGAATGTAACAGGCGCCGATGATAATCCTTCTTTTTTCGTCCACTCTACGACTCCATACATTAATACGCTGGTTTGCATCAATCTATGAATACGGAACATTTAAATATATGGTTATAAACCATAATATTATGGTTTATAATGGCTAATGAAAAACTAGGGATACTGCAGTTATTGATTGAAAACAAAGAAGAGAAGTGGAGCATAAGGCAGATCTCACTTCAAAGAAGGATCAACTATAAATCTGCATATCAGGCGGTAAAAAAATTGGAAAAAGAGGGTGTGGTGAATCTCGAAAAAATGGGGAATGTCACACTGTGCTCTTTCAACAGCAAATGCAACAGCACAACTTTTGCTGCAGAAGAAGGGAGAAGAAACGAAGCGATAAGGGATAAGAAAGTGAGCGCTGTCTTCTCATCATTAGATGATATCCCTGAGTTATATATTGCCCTTCTCTTTGGATCACAAGTGAAGGGAACAGCGGCCAGGTCATCTGATATTGACTTGCTTATTATTAGTGAGCAGGTCCAGAAGATTCAGGAGGAATTATCAGTCCTGCCGCTGCAAATTCATATCACTGCTCTTACCTTAAAGGAGTTCATTTCTATGCTCAAAAGCAAGGAACGCACAATAGTGAGCGAAGCAGTAAAGAAAAATATTATCCTGGTGGGAATAGAAGATTATTACCGGGTGCTGGGCAATGCTTTCTGAAAAAAATATAAAAGAAGCTGAATCACATGTTCGTTTATATCTTGGAGAAGATATGCTGAGACATGTAAAAGAGAAAAACCCTCTTATCATGAAAACGCTGACGAAGAATTCACCGGAAAGCATCAAGGTGGCAGAGCTGCTCTTCGAGGGGAATCATTCAGACCTTTGGACCATCGTCTCTGCATACTACTCCATGTTTTACATTGCTAATGCTGTTCTCTACATGGAAGGATTCAAGGTTGGAGAGAAGATACCCCATAAAGTGACAGCTGATGCATTGATCGTTTTTATCAGAAAAAGATTAGCAGATACTCTCATCGAAGAGTATGAAAAGATAAAAGATGACGTCCTTCCAGGCATTAAAGCCGATGAGATCATAGACGCATTTGATCATGAGAGGTCAAAAAGGAATTTTCTCCAATATACAACAACTGAAGAGGTGAAGCGGGAAAAGGCAAATACTTCATTGATAAGAGCAAAAGAATTCGTATATGAGATGAACAGCTTGATCAGAAGAGGGGCTGGGTAGTTATAAAATCCGAAGATTTCGTTTTTCTTCACTCCGCAGAAAAACCTTGATGAGCCAAGGGGTTTATATTTGATTTGAAACAAAATACTTCTTTTACAAAGAGCTTTTTTCGTCCACTCTACGACTCACAAAGCTTTTATACCTATGAACGTATATCTAATAAGTCTTAAATCTCAAAGGAAGATATGTGAAATAAAGGAGGATAATGCTCTTAAGATGAATGAAGAACGGACAAGAAGAGGATTATTACCATCTCACTGGACATTCTTGCGTGAGGTTTTTAAGCAATAAAGATTATTTCAGGTAAAATGCCATTTCCCACGCTGGGTAAATGGCTCAGGGAAAAACATGGACATGGCTAAAACTCTTGTGGTCTTCCAAGGAAAGAATATAAGAAGGACATGGTTTAACAATGAATGGTGGTTCTCGGTAGTTGACATTATTGGTGCATTAACTCAGACAGATAGAGCCAGAAAGTATTGGTCTGACCTAAAAACAAAGCTTCAAGATGAAGGTTTTGAAGTGTCCGAAAAAATCGGACAGTTGAAATTAATGGCAGAAGATGGCAAAGTAAGGCTTACAGACTGTGCCAATACGAAAAATATATTCAGAATTATCCAGTCGATCCCTTCTCCTAAAGCAGAACCATTCAAGCAGTGGTTAGCGCAGGTAGGCTATGAAAGGGTGCAGGAGATAGAGGATCCAGAGCTCAGTCAGAAACGTATGAAGGAGCTATATAAATCAGAAATCCGCTGCTCAACACTAACCCCGACCTGAAGGTAGGGGTATGACATGCCTCGCTTCTACACGCGGATTTCTGGTGTAGAATTGGGCACTCGCCCTAAAGGGCGGGGTATGACACCCAATTCAACAATCAAAAGGCTATTCTGATGATTGGATTGAAAAAAGAGTCCGAGGCATTGCCGTAAGGGATGAACTAACAGATGAGTGGAAAAAAAGAGGTGTTAAATCAGAGATAGAATTCTCAATTTTGACTGCTGAGATCTCAAAAGCAACATTTGGTATGACACCAAAGGAGTATAAGAGCTTTAAAGGGCTAGAACAAGAAAACCTTCGCGATCACATGAACGATTTGGAACTGATATTCTCAATGCTAGGGGAACGAGTGTCGACAGAGATCACAAGAACAGAAGATGCACAAGGGTATGCAAGAGTTGAAAATGCTGCTAGGAGGGGTGGAAGAGTTGCAGGTAATGCGAGAAAAGAAACAGAGAAAGAACTTGGTAGGCCTGTTATATCAAAAGAAAATTACCTCTCTGGGCCGAAGAGAAATAAGAAGGTTGGATACAAGAGAGAAAGATAGTATATTTCGTTTTTCTTCACTCCGCAGAGGAAAATTCCCCTGTTTCACTTCCCAGGGAAAAATTTATTCTCATGGGAATTTTGGTCTTTTTTGCGTTTTTCGTACTTTTGTATTTTTGTCTACTGGTAATGGTAAAAAATAATTTCTCGTCTTTAATTTGAGTCATCACTCATGATCGATAACACATTTTTTCGGTGGTGGAATATAGACGTGGAGAAAAAAGTGTTCAAATACGCCATGAGAAAACAACATCATCAAACCTTCTAAATGTATATAAAGAAGCTACTACTCAACAAAGTACATTGCATTCACTTGTGTAGAATAACACATGGGTGATGTCGGATAATCATAATGGGTGGTAACTTACCGAAGGGGTGTTGCGGAATTGTTTCCCGATTGAAGATCTATTCACTTTTTACAAGAGACATATCACAGTCATTTCATGACATGCAGGCGACCCCTGCATTGGCGGTTGGTGGTGGTAACACAACCCTTCGCCTGCAGCCTTCGGGCTGCTATGCCCAGCAGTGCCTCGGCGCTGTGGGCAACAAGTAACAAGGAGGGAATGAGAGATGGCAACCAAACTTAAAGCAGCTATCTTAAGCCTCGTTCTCATACTGGGTATGTTGCCTTTTGCGGCAGCTGAGACGGTAACTGTTGGGAGCGGGGTCGGCATAAACGTGGGCATCGAAGATTTTGTCCCAAGGATTTGGATGAAT
>DUKZ01000028.1 GCA_013329045.1 Candidatus Woesearchaeota archaeon | reverse complement strand
ATTAGGAGTTATGCAACACAGCAAATTTTTAGGGCTTGTGCTCATCGAGCAGCTGGTAGAGCATCAGGAATGACTGCGCGACTTTCTCGGAGACTATCCTGATTGTTATGGCATCTTTAGTCCAGAATTTCATCAGCGTGACATCTTCGCACACCGTCACGGCAATGAGCGATTTTTTCTCTTCTGGAATGACTTTTACCTTCGTGTAGGGGAGCCTTGCCAAGCGCACGATTCGCGCTTTAGCATCAGAGTTATACAAATGATGCATCCATATCCGCTTCTTTATGCGTTCCTGATGGAAGCGTTCCAGAAAATGGCCTGCCAGATCTGCTGCTTCCTTTGGGGTGCCAATGGCATAGATAGGTGACCGATACTCAAGCAGCTGATAAAGGGAATTCTTCGCTGCGCGAAGGCCCTCAAAGATTCCCACCTCAAAAATATCGTTCCTTAAATTTTTCTCAAGTGATAGCTTCGGGATAATCCTCTCTATCTCTTCCATTCTTTCCTGGACCATCAGCAAAAGCTGGGAGGGATGAGCTGGGACTACCATTATCTTCTGTTCCTTCCTAATGCATGAGGAAAGACCCTTCTTTTGCAGCCCATGGACCGCATCATAAACATTTGTCCGATACATCTTCGTTGCTGATGCAATGCCACTCCTTGTGGCCGGACCTTCCTTGAGCAAGGAAAGGTAGATTACAGCCTCGTTATGCGTCAATCCTGCCGACTCTAATGCGATGATATCATCCATGATATCCTATCATGTAAGGGTGTATATAGGCTCTTTTCTTAAGAATTATAAGATGCATCCTGCTGCCTGCTCCCTTCATGCACTCGGACGACAGAGCAAGAGCCTACTGTGAGCAGTATCGCTATTGAACATGACGGTTGACAATAAAACTCGGAGGACTTATATCCCCCTCCTATCAGGCTTTGTAGAACATCTCGCTTCCCGGACACCTGGGCAGGGTATTGGTTATTGGTGAGCCTAGATTTGCTGTTCCTGTTCGCTTGACCCCCCAATAGGCTGATTGGGCATTTCAGAGAACCTCGGAAGATGATGCTCACCACTATTTTCTTCAAAGCCTTAGAGAAGGTAACCTTTATATAGTTCTCAACTAAAGAAAACACTATGTCACGAGCAACTCAAACAATACCCCTCGCACCGCTCGGAAGGATTCTCCAGAATGCCGGTGCAAAACGCGTCTCGCAGGATGCAATGGAAGAATTCTCCAGCATTCTTACATCAATCGGTGAAGACATTGCATCAAAGGCCTTGTTGATCGCAAAACATGCAGGAAGGAAGACTATTCATGATGGTGACATCAAGATCGCTGCAAAGACTATGTGATCATAAACCCTATAATCACCCATATACTCATCAAGGATAAGCATCAAGAAATCCTTTCTTTTTCGCTCACAGCAAAAGTATTCAGATCACCGCACAGCTGGTCCTTTGTCCGCAAAGACAAATCGGGACTTATTGATTGTGATGAATTGTGATGCTTCTGTCAGGATGTCTATCTCCCGGTGAAAGCCGTTGAGGCACCCATGGTAAGTACAGAGTTGGAAGTCTGGGCTTTTGGGATCGGTAAAGCTCTCAGGGTCATACACCATTTGGATGTCGCCATTTGGCATGCGCCGAAGGAACATAGATCGTGATTTTGACCCGGAAAAGAAGCGAAGATATGCACCACTCGAGATGCGGCTCATGATCTTGTCCCTGTTCTCAGGCTCAGCAGGGTATACTTTTGTGCTGGAAGGACCGATATCTCTGATGTGGGCGAGGCCAATTGCAAGGTCGATTAGTTTTTCCATGCTCGTCCCGACAAAAAATACTTTGAGTGTCAACGAATCCTTGACATCGCTCTCCAGCCTGATATCACGGTATTTTTTATGGAACAGGTCAAAACATCTCTTGTAATGGGCCTTGTTCTCCATGAGTCCAGCAGACTCCATCTCCCTGTACATCATATCAAGGGATCTTGTCATGTTCACCAGGGCGAGCAGGTCCATATTGAACTCATGGATGTCTTCTTCTTCAAATGCTTCGAGAATCATGCATTAATTTTTCAGGCCACCCTTTAAGAAGGTTTCGTTTAACTCCCGCTTGACTCATAAACGCCTGTCAGGAAATATTGCTTTGAGGGCATTTGTGTTCATAAATAATGCTGCTTCTCTCACAATGTCGATTGAATGGTCAAAACCATGGAGGCAGCCAAAATAGCAGCAGAGCTCAAAATCTGGGTTATTCGGCTCAGTGATCGTGTCAGTATCATACAAAAGCTCGATATCCCCATTTAGGTGGCGCTTGAGGATCATCGCTTTGGTCTTTGAGAGCGAAAAGAAAGTGAGATAAACAACATCAGTGATGTGGGAGAGGATTTTTTCCCGGTTTTCCGGAATTGCTGGGTATACTTTGTTTGCAGAGGGGCCAGCTGCCTTCACCCGTTCTAGGGCGATGGCAAGCTCTGCGATATGCTTTATTGTTGTCCCGATGAAGAATACCCTGATTCGGAACATATCACCTTCAATAATCTGGAGCTTGATGTCACGGTATTTTTTATGGAACAGGTCAAAACACTTATGAAATGCCTGCATGTTCTGCGAGAACCAGGTCGGTTCATCTACCCTGATCATCCCATCAATGGTAGATGCCATCTTGATGAGGGGGATGAAATCTCCGGTGAATTCTGCGATATCTTCTGTCTCATACTCCTGAAGGATCATGTTGAGAGGATAATCTCTTTTTGTTTATCAACATTTCTATTATCTTCTATACTTTAAACAACAACAATGCTTTTATACTTTCTCCCTCAATAAAACTCCATAATGCTTCAAAGGTGGTGGTCTATGAGGGGGTTGTCTGTTCTTTTGTGGTTATTTGTTCTTTTGTTATTATTGATGCTGGCTGCATGTGCTCAAAATGAGGCTGTACAAGAGGGGCAGATGTGTGTTAAGGTTGGTGATGAGATTGTCTGTGGAGAGGCCCAGGATGTTGCAGGAAAAGATGCCCTGATCATACCATCCCTTGATGAGAAAGACCAGATATCAACGCCGGTGGATGTGATAGTTCCTGGAGAAGATGGAACGCTGGCAGATGAAGAGGCGCCTGAGACAAGAGATGTTTCAGGCTCGCCAGATGAAAGAGTGATTGAGCCAGAAGCGCCATCACAGATACCTCCAGATCAGATCAATGATCAGGACCAAAATCTTCCAGGGGAAGAGCCAACAGAGCAAATACCAGGCAAGCAAACAGTCATTGAAACAAAAGTGATCGAGAAAGGGCCTGAGCAAGGAGAGCTCATCACAGTAAAAAGGATCAGCGGCTTAGGACTTCCTGAATTTTCTGTCAAGGAAGGGCAGAAGCTGAGCTTAAAATCAATAAAGTTCATTGATGAGGATGGTGATCCCTTAACCGTCACCTGGCCTTATCCGTTCAACAGCCAGGGGGAATGGCAGACAGAACTAGGAGACGCTGGAAAAAAGATCGTCTCCGTTAAAGTGTCAGATGGGCAGTCAACAAAAGCTCAGAGGCTATCAATCATCATCGAGGCTGTCAACAAAGCTCCAGTCATCGATATTCCCGAGGTCATCGAAGCTCAGGAAGGAACAGCGCTCACTCTTGAGCCAAAGATCACTGATCCTGATGGGGATCCAATTACTGTAGCCTATTCTGGCTTCATGGACAAATCAACGTATGTCCCCACATATGATGATGCTGGCTCCCATGAGGTAGTTATCGCGGCAACAGATGGATATCTGACAGCAAGAAAAACAGTAACTATACAGGTGCTAAACAAGAATAGAAAACCATCTATTAATGAGGTGTCCATTCCACGGGTGACTGCTGGGGAAAAAGTGGTCATCTCTGTTGATGCATCAGATCTCGATGAGGATTCTCTCTCAACCCTTTTCTCTGAACCATTCGATTCTAAAGGTGTCTGGCAGACAACGATAGATGATGCAGGAAGCCACCTTGTGACCGTTACCGTTTCAGATGGCGAATCCCAGGTGAAAAAGTCCGCATCCTTCACGGTGCTGAGGAAAAATAAGCCCCCAGTCATGGAACCGATCCCAAATATCCATATCAATATTGATAAGGATGAGACACAGGAGATCAAGATAACCCCGATTGTGCGTGACCCTGATGGGGATGAAGTACGAATATTATATACTGGATGGATGAATAATTCCTCAAAGGTCATAATCTATAATGATGGCGGCGTCTATAAGGCAACAGTGAGCGCAACAGATGGCCAGGATGCAGTGTCACAGACCGTGACGATCACGGTAAACAGGGTTCCCCAGATCATCTATGATTGATGGTGTTCTCTTTTTTTATGTTCTTTTATATTCTTTTTTTAGATTCTTTTATCTTCTTTTTTTAGATATTTTTTTAAATAAGCAGCATTAGGATTGACTAGAGGTGTAATCAATGAAAAAAATCATGTATTTGTTTATGCTGCTTGCGGTATTGGTTGCTTGTGGAAAAGCAAAGACCATGCCTCAAGAAGCAATCGATGAAACAGCAGTAGAAGGTTCGACAATAACCGAGCCGGTAGCAGAAGATCTAGTGGTAAACGAGCAAGTAATAGAAGAGCCAGTAGTGGATAATGGGGCTGGCGCGCTAGCTCCAGATGCAATGCCTGCCCCTGATAGTGAGCCTGGGATGGAAACGCCATCAGCAGAGGGTGAGGGCTCAATGATAGTTGCAACTGATGGGTCAGTGAGTCTGGGGAGGCGAGCTTTTGTTCCTAGCGAGGTATCCATGGCTGTTGGTGATGAGATTACTGTGAAGAACACTGATACGATCCCTCATAGCCTTGCGATGAAGGGTGATCCGGAATTTCGGGAGCGGCTCGCATCAGAAGGTATGTGGAGCACATCCTTTGATACTGTTGGTGTCTATGAGATTTATGATACTGGATCAAAGGCGCCTTTGAAGATCATCGTGAAATGATCTATGAATAATCTATCTTATTTTTCCTTCTTTTATTTTTTCTACAAAGAGGTTTTTCTCAGAAGAAGTATTGAGTGCTAAATCGCCATAGAATGCCTTTCCTTCTTTTACCAGTAATTTGTTCTTGAGGAATTCATCGATTGTTATCTTGTCTGTCCCATCATAGGTAATCCCCTCTGCATTAACAATCGTTCCATGGTCTGCAGTTGAGGTGACAAGGCCAACATCTTTTCCATCATCCCCTGCAAGGAGCATTCCCTGGCTCACTTCTCCCCGTAATTTTGCCGGTTTGAGGTTGGCCACAACAATAATATGCTTTCCTGCTAATTCTTCTGGGGTATAGTGTCCTTTGAGCCCTGCAACAAGCTGCCTTTTCTCCTCACCTATCTCAATGGAGAGGATGAGGAGTTTTTCTGCTTCAGGGTGCTCTCGTGCACTCATGATCCGTGCAACCTTTAATTGCACCCTGGAGAATGGGTCATTCCTCTCCGCTTCTTTTTTAACGAAAAGGATATCTTTTTTGATGATGGAAAAGCCCGGTCCTAAAAGCCCAAACTTCAGTTTATCTGATCCTTCATCTGCAAATCCAAATTGTTCCCTGATGTGGGCGCTAGCGCCTGGCATGATAGGGTTAATGAGGATGCTAATAAACCGGAGGCTCTCTGCAACGTGGTAGAGGATGGTGCCTATCCTTTCCTCGCTTGTCTCTCTCCAGGGTTCTGTGTCATTCATGTATTTGTTGACTTCCCTGATAAACTCCCAGATAGTATCTAGCGCCCGTGAGAATGCCAGTTCTGCGAGCTGTTTGTCTGCTTCATGAAAGACGCCTTCAGCTGCGGCGACAAGCCCTTTATCGACTTGCTTCATTGGCCCTTGAGGTGGTATCTTGCCATTACATCTCTTTTCAATCATCACCGCGCATCGCTGCACAAGGTTCCCAAGATCATCCGCAAGCTCGCCATTGAGCCGGGAGATGAATGCTTTTTTGGAGTAATCCCCATCCTCTCCAAACGTGATTTCCCGAAGCAGGAAATAGCGAAACGCATCTGCGCCGAATGTTTCAATCTCTGTTAGAGGGGAGATAAAGTTTCCTTTTGACTTGCTCATCTTCTCCCCTTCTACTGTCCACCATCCATGGGCAAATACATGCTTTGGCGGCTCTCTTTTTGCTGCAAGCAGCATCGCAGGCCAGATGACTGCATGGAACCAGAGGATATCCTTTCCCACAATGTGGAAGTCTGCTGGCCACCAGGAGTCAAATGTCTTCTCATCCTGATATGCTCCAATGGCTGTGATATAGTTTGCCAGCGCATCAAACCAGACATACGTGATGTGTTTTTCATCGAGGGGAAAAGGTATTCCCCAGGAAAATGATGTCCTCGTGATTGAAAGGTCCTTGAGCCCTCCCTTGACTCGTGAGACGATCTCATTCATCCTTGTTTTTGGCAGCACGAAGTCAGGATTTTTTTTGTAGTAATCAAGGAGCGGCTTCTCATACTCGGAGAGCTTGAAATAATATGTCTCCTCCTTCAGTTTCTGGAGAGGACGCTTGCAGTCTGGGCAGACATGCTCTGGCGCCTGTATCTCTGTCCAGTATGTTTCACAGGGAACGCAATAATAATCCTCATATTCCCCTTTGTAGATGTCATCTTTTACGGAAAGGATGAGCTTTTTTACCGCTTCTTCATGCGATGGATCGGTTGTTCTGATAAAATGATCATAAGAGGCACCAAGCTTTTCCCACACCTCTTTGAATTTTGGGGCGAGGGCATCACAGAATGCTTTTGGCTCCATCCCCTTGGCTTTGGCGGTGTTCTCCACCTTTTGCCCATGTTCATCCGTGCCGGTGAGGAAAAAGACTCTCTCGCCTTTGAGCTTGTGCCACCTGCTGATCATGTCAGCTGCGATTGTTGTATACGCATGGCCGATGTGCGGGACATCATTCACATAATAGATAGGTGTTGTTACATAGAACTTGTTTTTCCCTGTTTTCTTCATCACTTTCCCAAACTGGATTTTCTTTAAAAATCTTTGCTCAAATGAACTCTTTGTTCAAATAATATTCTTGTCCAAATTCTTGTCTGAATTCTCTTGAGGTGTTAAACCGGGCGTTGAATACTAAGAGAAAGATTGATATAGCCTGTGGCATTTTCAGGTGGATAATGAAAGAGATCATCCTCGCAGCGCCTCAGGTATGCCAAGCTTGTGAGATGTGCGTTAAAGTGTGCAAGCGGGATGTTTTTGACATTGAGGATGTGGATGGGGAGATAGTCTCTGTGATCAAGCATCCAGAGAACTGCAACAGCTGCGGTGATTGCATCAGGTATTGTGATTCTTCCCAGGTCCTTCTCAAGCAGCTTCGCTTAGTTGTTCCTGACTTCAAGCTCTGAAGCTGTTATTTACAAGAAAATTGCGCTGGGTGCGCTTTGGTTTAACGCCCCGCTCGTTATTTCCAGTGTTGTTTTTTGCTGAAAATTGATATGTAATGAATGTTAACATCCAAGAAACGTTACTATTTAAAAATAGATCAATATTAACTACTATAAAGTGGTTAGTATTAGTCTAAAGAGCGCAGGGAACTCCTCGAGGAAGCGAGAAGACTCTTATGAACAAAAGGCAAAATTCTGGGATGACTTCGCAAGCACGTTTGATGCATGCGCGCTCGAAAACCGGTGGACGGCTCCGCGCAGGATGGTATCCGCACTAGGCTCAGATATCAATGGGTCTCTCGATGTCCTCGATGCAGGGTGCGGCACCGGACTTGTCGGTGAATTGGTGAGGGGAAATGGATGCTTGGTTGATGGGATAGATTTCTCTGATGAGATGCTCAAACTGGCAAACGAGCGATCTATATATCGTCATCTGAGGAAGATTGACTTATCTAGGCAGTATCACCTGGAAGCATCCTACCCTCTTGTCGTCTCGGTTGGGGTATTTGGTTATCCTCTCGATGTCTCCTGCATCACCTATACTCTTGATCATTGTAAGCCTGGTGGGATTGTGGCTGTTGCAGGAGAGTTTGTTCATGAAAAAATGCAGATGAGGGATATTCTCCATCGGAGAGGATTTGATCTCTGTAGGGAGTTCATTGATTATGCCCAGATAGGTCCTGATGGGGCAATAGATTATGTCTATCTCATCGCAGAGAAAGTAAGATTTGGAATGTATAGCAAAAGACATTAATAATCGGATGTGACT
>DUKZ01000045.1 GCA_013329045.1 Candidatus Woesearchaeota archaeon | reverse complement strand
GATATTCAAATTAGGACAGACCCTGATTTTGACGGCGTCATCGTCGACACTTTTGAGATGAGCTTTCTGATTCAACAATCACTCTTTCCCGGTCTTATCCCGGAAGAATTCAGAAGCTATTTTGATGGCAACCTTTATGACCATCCAAGGATCACCAAAGAAGTTTCAAGACAATTCTTTGATCTCTATGCAAAGCGTCTCCCTGACATCCCCCTCTCAAGAACCGTGCGCCTTGTCCTTGGATCGTTAAAGGACAGGTATAGCTTATCCATCATCACCTCAAACAGCGAGAAGATCTTGAGAAATTATTTTATCAAGCAAGGGATTCCTCAACTTTTTGATCCCATCCTTGGCCTGGAGTCCCATGCCACAAAGGTTGAGAAATTTTCTCTGCTCATGAAACGCTTTCATCTTTCCCAAAGCGACTGCCTTTTCATCACTGATACCCTTGGCGATATCCTAGAAGCTCATAAGGCTGGAATTTTGGCAATTGCAATAGACTCTGGTTTCCATGAGCGAATGCGACTAGAACAGGGCAAGCCTTTTATAATCATATCCTCCCTGGATGAACTTCCAAAAGTACTCATGACAATTCCATGAGCTCTCCCTCTATGATCCTTTCCTCTCATTAAAACATCACTTTTAAATAGTCTTTTTGATCCCCATGTTTAGGGGAGTATCTATGAAAAGGCACATTGCTTGGATTATCTTGATTGTAACCATGCCGCTTGTCTTTTCCCACCTTGATGCGGGAGAGGATCATGTTGTTAATGGATACTTGCTTGATCTTGGCTATGCACCTGAATATCCCTTAGCTGGTGAAAAAGTATCCCTTGTTGTTAACCTTGTCAATGAAACGACAGAAGAAAGCATTAATGCCACCAGCATGTGGCTTCGGATATCAAATGAACAAGATGTAGTTTTTGCTGGGATAATGGCTCTTGACCAGGGAGGATCCTCTTTTACGTATGTGTTTCCTTCAGGCGGCAAGTACACCATTACAGCGCAATTCAGGGATGGAGAACACATCATTGCACAGACGGATTATGAGTTAGAGGTGCAAGAAACAGCGAATACAACACCTAACCAGACAAGATCCTATATCATCGCCCTTGTGATCATTGTCCTCATCGCAATCCTCTATACAAGATATTCACAAAAGAAGAAACATTTACCATGATCTCTGTTACCCTTGCAACAACAGTCCTCTCATTCCTCACCCTTACTGGAGGGGTGGTGGTCATTCTCCTTCTTATCTGCATTGCATCTGGCAAAGGCATTCTTGTATCAATCAGGAACTTTTTCTCAAAGAATGGTCTCTTGTTTAGCTGGATTGTTGCTCTCACTGCCACTTCTGGCAGCCTCTTTTATTCCGAAATAGCTGGACTCGAGCCCTGCAAACTCTGCTGGTTCCAGCGGATATTCATGTATCCCCTCGTCATTCTTCTTGGGATTGCTTATTTTAGGCGAGATGAGAGAATTGGAAAGTATGTCATTCCCATGAGCATTATTGGCGCCTTGATTGCAGGGTATCATTATACCATCCAAAGGCTAGAATTTGCTGCTGCCTGCTCAGAAGATGTGGTCTCGTGTGCCTCAAGCACATTTCTCAAGTTTGGGTATATCACCATACCAATGATGGCATTGACGGCGTTCCTGATGATTGTTGGATTTCTTTATCTCTTAAAACATACACACCATAGTGATAGGTAAGTTTATTAATACCTGATACACTTTGATCGTATGGTTTGGCAGGATATTGTGATATCAGTTGTTTCAGTCATCTTCTGTTTTGCCCTTCTTCCTCAGGTGGTGGAAGGGTTCAAGATAAAGAAAGGGGCCATCTCCTATGGAACATCAATACCTATCTTTCTTGGGCTGCTTGCCATTGGATACACTTATTATACGCTGTCCTTGCATCTTTCTGTTGCCCTCACCTTGATCCAAGCAGTATTTTGGCTGATTTTGATCGTGCAGCGGGACGTCTTTTCCTTCCATAAAAGGAAAACGTAAGCCACGCTCTTATTATCTCTTATTATCTCTTTCTCCCCCAGAGTTCTTCCCCTTATTAGTAGCGATACTTTCCTGGCCTGATTGTGCTCATTCTCCCTTCTTCCTTTCATGTTCTCGAATCATCTCTAGAAACTTTGGAAAGTGGGAGTGGAGCGGGGTTGGGAGGCCATCGAGGCGAAACCATCCTATCTCCTCGAACTTATGGGGCTCTCCATTCTTCACCTTCTCTTTGTCTACTAGAACCTTGAAGCAGAGACCGATCCAATGGGTTTGCTTTCCCTCCTGTTCCCTGTGGATGTCGAGATATCCTATGAATTCCTGGCACAGGACATCAGTGCAGTATTCTTCCTTAATCTCCTTCTTGAGGGTGTCAATGACGCTCTCGCCAAACTCTAGGCTTCCACCGCCAGGATCCCATCTGCCATGCTCGTCCCGGCAGTTCTTTGAGCGCTTGTTCAAAAGAACATTTCCCTTGCCGTCATGGCAGAGAAAGACGATAGTTATCCCAATGTAATCGATTCCTTTTTTCATCTATCCTTCTATTGAAGAGAGAAATATAAATGTTGTTGTTCATTCCATCAAACAGACAGCTTCCCCACAATCCACCATCAAAATGAGCTGAATTCAATGGTTTTTATCTTCCAGAACTCTTTTGTGACCTTGACTGCTTCTTTCTCATCAAAGCTCTTGCAGGTATAAATAATCAATGAAATGAATTTTGCATTTGACCATACATATAATGAGATTCCGGAATCAATCAGTGGCACAAATGCATCATACCCCTGGTTTTCTTCTTTTCCTTCTCCTCCAGGAGAGAATATGATCGGTTTACCATACATCCTCAGATTAAGAGCTTTTGTGATTTCGAGAAAATATCCTTCAATTACCTTTTTGCTCGCTTTTATGCTGTAGAACCCCTCAATGAGCAGTCTTTGCCTTGTGATGTCTGGTGCCAGGCCTTTCATGATCGTATCCCCTCCCTTAATCTTACCGACAAGCCAAATTCTGCCTCAATATCCTGAAACTGCTCTTTTTCCTCCGGACAGATGATTGTGATTGCATGCCCCGGCTTATCATTTCTCCCTGTCCTTCCGATCCTATGGACATAGAACTCCTTTCTTGTCGGAATGTCATAATTCACGATAAGGTCGACATCCTCAATATGCAGCCCTCTTGCCGCAACATCAGTTGCTATGAGGACATGGACTTTGCCTTCCTTGAACAGGTTAAGATAATTGAGCCGGTCATCCTCCCTGACATCATTGCTGATCGGCCTTGCCTTCATCTTCTTTTCATTCAGCAATCCACTCAGCCAGGTGACAGTTGATTTCATGTTGCAAAACACCATTGATCGCTTCACTCTCTTTTGGGAGAGTATCTTTTGGAGGATTACCTCCTTATCTGCCCTCTTGCAATATACTTTTTCCTGGACAATGTTCTCTGGGATGAGCACGCCCACCCTCACCAGCAAGAACTCCTTTATCTCTTCCTTGATGAACCGCTCGACCGTGGCAGTAATCGTTGCTGATGCCAGGATGATCTGTGAGTTATTGCTGACACGCTCCCGGAGGTATGCGCAGTCCTCATAAAATCCCTCCTCGAACAAATGATCACTCTCATCAAAGACCAAGCATGAAACATCACCGACCTTGATATTTTTCTCATTGATATGCTGGATGAGCCTTCCTGGAGTCCCGATGATTATATGATTCTTCTTATTGAGCGTCCGATAATCCCCTACAATCTCCCTTCCCCCATAAAGCATCCCTACATTGATGCCCAAAGGCTCACATACCCTCTTTATCTCCTTTCCCACCTGGATGCACAGCTCCCTTGATGGGACGAGGATGATCATCTGGAGAGCGTGCTTCTTGTTGATCCTTGCCAGAAAGGCGATGGTGAATGCGAGCGTCTTACCGCTCCCTGTCTTGGCGGTAAACACCAAATTCTTCTTCTGAAGAGCTAGTGGGATGATCTTCTCCTGAACTTCCAGCGGATCTACATATCCAATCCCTTCAAGTGCATGCACAATCTCTTTCTTTACTCCCAGCTCAGCAAACGATTTCATGATATGCGATGGAATGGCCGGTGAGATTATAAAGTTATAGGCAATAGTTGTAGGCAATAAAAAAGGTTGCACTGTTTTGTTTATAGAAATCTATAAATAAAACTTCATGCATGGTGCCAAATATGGAACCTAATGGATTCAATTTTGGCGAACCAAAACAAAACAAAAAGACGCAAAACCCCAAAAAGTTCTTGTTTGTCACGTATGACAGCCTGATTGCAGACATTGCCTGGCGCATCATCCTTGAAGGGCACGAAGTGAAATATTATGTGAAGAATCCCGAGGACAAAGAGGTGGGCCAGGGATTCGTCCCAATGGTGGATGACTGGGAGAAGGAAGTCAAATGGGCAGATGTGATCGTCTTTGATGATGTACTTGGGCATGGCACGTTTGCGCAAAAGCTGCGTGAACAAGGAAAATTAGTTGTTGGCGGAACACCCTATACCGATCTATTAGAAGATGACCGTGACTTTGGGCAGGAGGAACTGCGCAAACATGGCATCAACATCCTTCCATCCAAAACATTTACGAATTTTGATGAAGCGATCGCTTATGTGAAAGAGCATCCAGATAAATATGTCATCAAGCCGTGCGGCGAAGCTGCAAACCTGAAAGGACTCCTCTTCATAGGGGAGGAGGACGATGGACGGGACGTTATGGAAGTACTGGATGACTATAAGGAAGCATGGTCAGAAAAGATTCCTGCGTTCCAGCTCCAAAAAAGGATTTCCGGAGTAGAGATTGCTGTTGGGGCGTTCTTCAACGGGAAAGAATTTATCTATCCGCTCAATGTGAACTTTGAGCATAAAAAACTGTTTCCTGGAAACCTTGGCCCGTCAACAGGGGAGATGGGCACTGCGATGTTCTGGTCTGGGCCAAATAAACTGTTCAATGCCACCCTCAAAAAGCTCGAGGCGAAGCTGGCTGAAGAGCACTATGTCGGCTATATTGACCTGAACACCATTGTCAACAGCAAGGGTATCTATCCCCTTGAATTTACCGCGCGCTTTGGCTACCCTTGCGTCTTTATCCAGGAGGAAGGGATGCTCACACCCATAGGTGATTTTCTTTATGGCCTCGCTGAGGGAAAAACCCCTAAGCTTAATGTCCGTTCTGGCTTCCAGATAGGTGTTCGCATCGTTGTTCCTCCTTTTCCCTTCACAGATCCAGAAACATTTGAGGTTAAATCAAAAGATTCTGTCATTTTCTTCAAGAAGCCAACAGAGGGCATCCATATCGAGGATATCAAACGGGTAAACAAAGAGTGGGTGGTCACCGGAACATCAGGGGTTGTCCTTGTTGTGTGCGGATGCGGGCAGACAATGAGGCAGGCACAGTTCCAAGCATACCAGCGCATCAAGAATATATCCATTCCTCATATGTATTACCGGGATGATATCGGTGATCGGTGGTTTGAAGACAGCGACAAACTACATAATTGGGGATATCTGCGTGAACAGTAAACCAACTGAAGTTCTCCTTCGCATAACTGTTGAGAAAGACATCAACGTATGCAAGGAGCGCTGGGAGCAGTTCTCCCCAAAAAATACCTTATGGGAACTATGGGGGACTGCGTTTGCCCATTATGATGACATCCTTTTTGAGCCGTACTTCATTGGGGTCATGGAAGCTGGGAAGCCGGTCGGTCTTCTTCCTCTCTGCACCGAGAAAAAAACTGGCCGGCACATCTCTTTTGGGAGTGAATACATGGAAGACCGCCATTTCTGGTTTGCTGCCGAACACTTCCCCTTAGTGTTCTCTTCCCTGCCTCCAAAGACAGCCATACATGACATCAACCATGCTGAGGCGGAGCGCCTCTTTGCGAAGCTTCCTGAGGCAAGAGAAAAATGCCTGCCTGAGGATAACCATTATTTTATCAATCTCGAGAGGATGTCTTATGATGTTTCCCGGCACCTGGCGTCATTTGGCAAGAAGCACCGGAAGAACCTCTTGTATGACCTTCGAAAGGTGGAGGGTGAGGGGTTTATTGTCCGCTGGAGCACTGCAGCGGAATATTATGATGAGTTTGTCGCTTTTAACCTGGAGCGGTGGGGNNCACTTTACGACAATGTGTATTATGCCATCAATGGCGGGTATGACCTTACCCGACCAAATGTTGGAAAATACCTCATCATGCTCCATCTGCAAAAAGCTGCGCGACTGCGCGCTCGGATAGTCGATTTTCTTTCTGGCGATAGCGGGTGGAAAGAGATGTGGAACTGCGAAAAAGTGCCTTATTATACGTACCGGATGGTGCCGCTGAAAGAATGAAACGGTCGGGGACATGTGCAAGAAAATTTCTCTCTGAAAGACTGGGCTTTAAACCCCGCGAAATTTTGCGGTAACAAAACTTATATATATCATCCTGATGACCCTGAGAATAAGTGGTTTGAAGACCGTGGTAAACCGCATAAGTGGAGATGCCTCCGTGAACAGTAAACCAACTGAAGTTCTCCTTCGTGTTGTCGTTGAGAAAGATATCGCTGTGTGCAAGGAGCTCTGGGAGCAGTTCTCCCCAAAAAATACCTTATGGGAACTATGGGGGACTGCGTTTGCCCATTATGATGGCATCCTTTTCGAGCCGTACTTCCTTGTGGTCATGGAAGCTGGGAAGCCGGTCGGTCTTCTTCCCCTCTGGACTGAGAAGCAGACAGGCTATCATCTTTTTTTTGGTGGCGAATACATGGAAGACTGCCTTTTCTGGTTTGCTGCCGAACACTTCCCCTTAGTGTTCTCTTCCCTGCCTCCAAAGACAGCCCTGTTTGACATCAACCATGTTGAGGCGGAGCGCCTCTTTGCGAAGCTTCCTGAGGCAAGAGAAAAATGCCTGCCTGAGGATAACCATTATTTTATCAATCTCGAGAGGATGTCTTATGATGTTTCCCGGCACCTGGCGTCATTTGGCAAGAAGCACCGGAAGAACCTCTTGTATGACCTTCGAAAGGTGGAGGGTGAGGGGTTTATTGTCCGCTGGAGCACTGCAGCGGAATATTATGATGAGTTTGTCGCTTTTAACCTGGAGCGGTGGGGAGAAGAATCTGATTTTGTCGATGCAGAGTTTGTTGCTGGGATGAAGCGGTTCCTTGTCTTTCTTGAGCAGCAGGGACTGCTCCATACGCTCATTATCCTCAAGGATGACTCGCTTGTCGGCATTGAGTATTCCGCACTTTACGACAATGTGTATTATGTCCTCAATGGCGGGTATGACCTTGCCCGACCAAATGTTGGAAAATACCTCATCATGCTCCATCTGCAAAAAGCTGCGCGACTGCGCGCTCGGATAGTCGATTTTCTTTCTGGCGATAGCGGGTGGAAAGAACTCTGGAACTGCGAAAAAGTGCCTTATTATACGTACCGGATGGTGCCTCTGAAGGACTAAATAATGGGATAGTGGCTGGTAGGATGATTATCTGGTAGGATGATTATCCTCTCAAAAGCCCCCTTAAACAATAATCATATAAATCCTGTTTTTATTGAAGGTGCTGGAGGGATATCCATGAATGAAAAAGAAGGCGAACGATTGTTGTTTTTCAACGGCACAGAATGCTCCCACTGCAAAGAGATGCATCCGCTCGTTGGTAAACTGGAAAAAGAGGAAAAGGTGCATGTGACCGAGCTGGAGGTGTGGCATGACAGCAAGAATATGGCCTTGCTCCAAAAGCTTGACAATGGCAATTGTGGAGGCATCCCCTTTTTCTTCAACGAAAAGACAGGGAAATGGCTCTGCGGGAACAAGCCTTATGATGAACTGAAGGCATGGGCCCTTGGAAAGTGACCTTGGGAAGTGATAGACACCTATGACAATCTCTGAAGGAAAACCGGAATGGCTCAAGATCCGCCTTGAAACGGGAGGCTCGTATTCTGCCATCCAATCACTGGTGAAGAACAAGAAATTAGCAACTGTTTGTCAGGAGGCCAAATGCCCAAATATCTATGAGTGCTGGAGCGGCGGGACGGCAACATTCATGGTCCTTGGAGACACATGCACTCGGGGATGCCGATTTTGTCATGTCAAGACAAAGTTTCCCGCAAAAGCGCTAGATCCAGAAGAACCACTCAAGCTAGCACAGAGCGTAGCTGAAATGAACCTTTCTTATGTCGTCATCACCTCAGTTGATAGAGATGATCTTCCAGACCAGGGAGCAGGACATTTCTCCCTTTGCATCAAAGCTGTCAAGGAAAAGAATCCTGGCATCCTTGTCGAGGTGCTCACCCCTGACTTTCGGGGGGATATGGCACTTGTTGATACTATCATTGCAGCATGCCCTGATGTCTTTGCGCATAATGTTGAAGTGGTGGCCCGGCTCCAAAAGACGCTTCGAGATCCGCGGGCATCATATGAACAGTCGCTTGCGGTCCTCTCACATGTCAAGAAAAAATGGGGGCTCCTCACAAAATCATCACTTATGGTCGGCGTAGGGGAGACACAAGAGGAAATGAACGAGGCAATGGATGACCTTCGGGCAGTGGGGGTGGATATGCTGACAATCGGACAATACCTCCAACCAACAACCAATCATTATCCAGTAAAAGAATATGTGACCCCTGAGGTGTTCAAAAAATATGAGCTTGCTGGAAGGGAAAAAGGGTTTGCCTCTGTTGCATCAGGGCCTTTTGTTCGCAGCTCATACCGGGCAGGGGAGTTTTTTGCCGAGCATCTCCTCAAATCCTGTAAATAGATCACATAAAAGCTTAAGAAACCCCAAGCTAATGGGCAATCAATAGTTCCTATAGGGGGTGGTGGCATGCAGGTGAGGATTAAAAAGACGAATGAAGACGGTATTGTCCGGCTTGAAACTTCTGGCGCGATCAGGGAAGTTCTCATAACAGAAGATCTCGCAGCACCTAATGGAGAAAAAATATCCCTTTGCTTTCGGGGGGAAAACTCTTCTGGAATCATTGATTTATCTCCCCAGGAAGTCGACAAGCTGGTAGAGACTGTCTCTTCCCGGATGAAGCTTATCAAAGGGATGAAGAAAATAAGGGTATAGCCATCAGAGCCATCAGCTGGGACCTGACCATCAGCAAGGATCTGGCGCATTGAAGCCTTGTCTTATTCAACCCAAAACATTTAAATAGTATGGACTGTAGCATAAACTATGGGTGTGTTGTCCTTAATGACAATTTTGTCCATGAAAAAAGAAGGTTGATTTATCATGCCGGAAAAAACGATCGCATCATTCTCTATAAGGAAATTGTCCATCATGGATGAGAAAGGCCATGTCGATGAAAAATTACTGCCACGGCTCTCTCATGACACCATCCTAAAGATGTATAAGTCCATGGTGCTTGGACGACTGCTTGATCCAAAACTCCTCGCCATGCAGCGGCAGGGCAGGATATCTACCTATATAGAAGCACGCGGACAGGAAGCCTGCCAGGTCGGGCCAATATTTGCACTCAAAAAATCTGACATGATCTTTCCTGCGTTTCGGGAAACAATCGCCATGATCACGAGGGGCGTTCCAATCGAAAACGTCCTTCTCTATTATGGAGGGGATGAACGAGGCAACAAGATACCAAGGCGATATGCCTTCTTTCCAGTGTCAATCCCTGTCGGGTCACAATCCACCCATGCCGTTGGGTATGCGTATGCACTAAAACTGCATAAAAAACCAAACGTTTCCCTGACTTATTTTGGCGATGGGGCAACCTCAGAAGGAGAATGCATGGAAGCGATGAACTTTGCCGGCGTTTGGAAGACCCCAACCATCTTCCTTTGCCAAAACAATCAATACGCAATATCTACTAAGCACAACCAGCAGACTGCGGCTGAGACGTACGCGCAAAAAGCGATCGCGTTTGGCTTTGAAGGCATCCAGGTTGACGGGAACGATATTTTTGCAGTCTATAAAGCAGTTGCACTGGCCGCGAAGAAAGCGAGAGCTGGAGAAGGGCCAACATTGATTGAGTGTTTCACGTATCGGCTTTGTGACCATACCACATCCGATGATGCAAAAAAATATCGGGATCCAAAAGAGGTGCAGGAGTGGGAGAAAAAAGATCCTATTACCAGGCTTAGGCTATTCATGGAACGGCATAAGATATGGGATAAGATCAAAGAAGGAAAACTACGAAAGATATGCGAAAAAGAGATCGATGCCGCAATTAAACGATGGGAAAAGATCCCCCACCCAGACATTTCTGATATGTTCACGCATACTTATGCCAGCATGCCAACAGAACTGCAAGAACAGCTAGAGGAGATCTCCCATGACTGAGCTCACACTTCTCCAGGCAATCAACCAGGCACTCCACCTGGCGATGAAGAAACACAAAGAAGTCATCATCATCGGAGAGGATGTTGGGAAGGATGGAGGGGTGTTTCGAACAACTGAAGGCCTCATCACAAAATTTGGCAAAGACCGGGTCATCGATTCACCATTATCAGAAGCAGGAATTGTCGGGAGCTGTGTTGGAATGGCAGCAGCCGGACTTCGCCCAGTTGCAGAAATACAATTTTCAGGATTCATCTTTCCGGCAATGCAGGAAATTGTTTCCCATGCTGCCAGGATCCGCACAAGATCCCGTGGAGTCTATACCTGTCCAATCGTTATCAGATCGCCCTGCTCGGGAGGAATTAGGGCATTGGAACATCACAGCGAATCAGAAGAAGCATTCTATGCGCAGGTGCCAGGACTCAAAGTCATTATGCCTTCAACACCCTACGATGCAAAAGGATTATTGCTCGCTGCAATAGAAGATCCAGACCCGGTGATCTTCCTTGAGCCAAAACGCATCTATCGGTCAGTCAAAGAAGATGTTCCAGATAGATATTATACTGTTCCCATCGGAAAAGCAAAAGTTGTTCAAGAAGGGCAAGATGTGACAGTTGTTTCCTGGGGCGCGATGATGCAGACAACAAGAAAAGCCCTCGAACAGCTAAAAGATATCAGCGTTGAACTCATCGACCTTCGCACCATGTCGCCCCTTGATGACGCCACAATCGTTGAGTCCGTCAGGAAAACAGGGAAATTGGTCGTTGTCCAGGAAGCGCCAAAAACATGCAGTGTTGCAGCGGAAATCATCACCCGGGTGAATGAAAAAGCGCTTGATTCACTCGAAGCCCCAATGAGGCGGGTCTCGGGCCCTGATGTTATCATGCCGCTCTATCAATTAGAAAACTATTATATTCCAAGCGTTGAACGGATTGTCAAAGCAATACAAGAGACCCATGCATACTAGGGTCCAAGGGGGATACGATGAGTTTTGATTTTCTCTTTCCGGATGTGGGAGAAGGCATCAATGAAGGAAAAATTGTCAAGTGGCGCGTAAAAGTTGGCGACAAGGTCAAGCAAGATGGGGTTCTAGCTGAAGTTGAGACTGACAAGGCGGTAGTCGAGATACCATCACCAGTTCCAGGAACAGTAGAAAAGCTGCATTTAAAAGAAGGAAGCATCATCCATGTCGGCAATCCACTCGTGACTCTGTCAGGAAATGCCCCTGTGCAAAAGGGAGGAGAAAAGAAAGGATCGACTTCGGTTATTGGTTCTATTCCGGAAGAAGCAACAGTCATCACTCAAACAACCCCAAAAAAACCAACCTCTGCCCAGCCTTCCCAGCCCTCCCAACCTGTCCAACCAGTCCAAGCTCGGCTGCTTCCTGCAAAAGGGGCATCCAAACAACAGGCATCTGGCCTTTCCGATGGGCATGCAATGCCTGCCACAAAAAAATTAGCTACTGAATTATCCGTTGATCTCTCATCCATTAAAGGAACAGGCCCGGGGGGAATCATCACAAGAGAAGATGTCATTGCCTCTCATAAAGGAGCCAGCGCTGCTCCGGGAACCCTGTCTTATCCTGCGTGGGAAGACCTTGAGGGGGAAAGGCAAGCAAAACAACGAAAATATGATGTGTGGGGCTTTATCGAGACAGAAGAGATTGGCGGCATCAGGAAAACAATAGCCAAGCATGTGGCAGAAGCATCGATGAAGACTGCCATGGTGACGCATCATGATGATATTGATATCACACTCCTCGCTCAACGGCGGGAACAGGAAAAAGCGGCTGCAGAAAAACAAGGGGCAAAACTCACCTACCTTGCATATATCGTGAAAGCCAGCACGCTTGCGCTCAAGAAGCATCCACGGCTCAACTCCACCCTAGAAAAGGGGAAAATTATCATGAAAAAATATTACAGCATCGGCATTGCCGTCGATGCAGGGGATGCACTCATTGTTCCTGTCATCAAGCGGGCAGAAGGAAAAAGTCTGATTGATATCGCTAAAGAAATCGTTGATTTAGCTGAGAAGGCACGGAACAAAAAAATCGATCCCCTCGACCTCCAGGGCGGGACATTTTCCATTACCAATATTGGCAGCATCGGGGGCAAATACTTCACACCAATCCTCAACTACCCCCAATCCGCAATACTTGGCATCGGACGCATGAGCCTGGAACCAAAGGTCATTACTGGAACGATCCAGATAAGAACGATCCTTCCCCTCTCACTCACGTATGATCACCGCGTTCTTGACGGCGCGGATGCAGCACGGTTCCTCAACGAGCTGAAAGGATTACTTGAGGATCCCTCAAAGATCACATGAGAAGAGATCACATAAAAAAAGGGCATGCCGGACCACTCACGCTCGTGAAGGTCGTTCTCTATATCCTGATTTCTATCATGCTCATCCGTCTCGGATTCGCTGGAGGAAAGCTTTCTGGCGGCCTATTGATCGTGCTCGGTGTCTTTATCATCTGTGCGGAAGCAGTCACGTTTATTATAGGCTGAGTCTATAGGCTGAGATCATTTTTACTGTTAAAGATTTGCTTTTTATGCATTCTGAAATGCCCCTGCAATGACATGGGGCACTTATTTAAAGAGAAGAAAGGGCATGGGCCAGTTGAGCTTGGGAAGATTCTTTTGTATATCATCATCGCTCTTGTCATGTTCCGGCTCGGGATGAAGGGGATTGGTATGCATCCAGCCTTCATGGTCGTGTTTTCCGTATTCCTTGTCGTGGCTGAGATAGTTGCATTTGTTATGGGGTGATACTTTCTGCCTGGCAGAGTGGCTCTGTAGAAAATGGGGTCATTGCCCGTGTAGGAGCACCATCAATGAATACTCTGGGCAGTAAGGGGGTTGTTCCTTACGGGGAATGCTGCCTTGCTAAGTGTTTCTGAGTGCGAGTCTGGCAATGACCCGAGCTTCTGGCGAGTTTTTCTACAGGGCATGGCGGAGCACGAACATTAATAAGGTGTATTTCTCTTCTGGATCTTCCATGAACTCAAAGGAACGCAATGTGTATGGGCAGCGGCTTTCTCTGATAACCCTTATCATTAACTTTCTTCTTTCCCTCGGAAAGATCTTTGCAGGGATTGTTGGTCATTCTGGCGCGATGATTGCCGATGGATTCCATTCGATGTCGGACATGATCAGCACGATTGGGGTGATGATTGGCCTTCATGTCTCATCAAAACCAAAAGATAAAAACCACCAGTATGGGCATGAACGCTTTGAATCACTCATTGCCAAATTGCTCGCTGATATCCTCCTCCTCACTGCTGTTGCTATTGCCTATAAGGCACTCAAGGTGATGATCACGAAGGATTATTCCTCACCGGGCATGATTGCCATTTATGCAGCCATCATCTCAATTATCATCAAGGAATGGATGTACCGCTATACGCTCAAGGGAGCAAAAAAGATGGACAGCTCCGCAGTGCTGGCTGATGCCTGGCACCATAGAAGTGATGCACTCTCTTCTGTTGGCACTCTCATTGGGATTGCCGGGGCCCGTATGGGCTATCTCATCATGGACCCTATTGCTTCTCTTATCATCAGTCTTTTTATTGGGAAAATTGCCATCGATATCTACATCCAGAGCGTCAAGGAGCTCATGGACCATGCAGCAGATGATGCAACCATCGATGCCACCAGAAAGGAGATCATGACAGTTAAGGGAGTCATCCACATTGATAGTCTCAAGACACGGCTTCATGCCAACAAGCTTTTTGTCGATGTGGAGATTGCCGTTGATGGAAGTTTGCTCTTGAAAGATGCCCACCTGATTGCGGAAATCGTCCATAAAAAAGTAGAGAACACCAACAAGAAGGTTAAGCATTGCATGGTACATGTGAATCCAGGATAGGAGGTTTCTTTCAACTATACGAAGATGATTGCGCTTTTCATCCTTGGAATTGTCCTGGTCCTCATCACTGTCCGGCAGGTTGGACGCTTTAGGCTCCACATCTGGCAAATCATGCTTGGCGGAGCCATCTTATCCCTAATAACCCAACAGATAACACTTGTCCATGCCCTTTATGCAATAAATATTGATGTCATGGTATTCTTATTCTGCATGTTTCTTATCGGTCATGCGCTTGAAGAATCAGGATACCTGTCATTTCTTGGATATACCTTCTTCCAACGGGCGTTGACAACAAGAAAGCTCCTCTTTCTTACTATCTTTAGCATGGGAATCGCTTCAGCTTTTCTTATGAACGACACGCTTGCGATCATTGGCACCCCGTTAGTATTGCTCCTTGCACGAGAGCATCGTGCACCACCAAAAGTGTTTCTCTTAGCTCTTTGTTTTGCGATCACCATCGGGAGCGCCATGAGTCCTATTGGCAACCCTCAAAACCTTCTCATCGCGGTAAACAGTAGCATGGAAAAACCGTTTATTGCCTTCCTTTTCCCCCTTCTCATCCCAACACTCATCAATCTCTACCTTGCCTATTTGCTCCTTTGCCTTTTTTACCGGCAGGAACTCCATGACCACCCACTTACCCATGTAAGACCCCCTGAAAGCAACCGATCCCTTGCCCTCGTTGCATCATTGAGCCTGCTGATCCTGATCACCATGATAGCGGCAAAAATTCTTCTGGGCATCATTTTGCCAACCTTCCAGTTTCCTCTGATGTTCATCGCCCTTGTGAGTATTACCCCACTCCTCCTCTCCCGGGAACGCTTCTCTCTCATGAAAGGTATAGACTGGTCAACCCTCATCTTCTTCGCATCAATGTTTATCCTCATGCAGGCAGTCTGGGACACTGGCCTCTTCCAGCGCCTTTTTATGAACAGCACCCTTCCCTTAACTTCTCCCCCCATGATCATCAGCCTGAGCCTCATCCTTAGCCAACTTATCTCAAATGTCCCTCTTGTTGCTCTCTACCAACCACTCTTGATGCATGCTGGTATATCCCAGCACGGACTCCTTCTCCTTGCTGTCTCCAGCACGATTGCAGGAAACCTCCTGATCCTCGGTGCTGCAAGCAATGTCATCATCATACAAAATGCGGAGAAACGATCAAAAGAAACCATTACTACCTGGGAGTTTGCCAGGGTGGGAATCCCCCTTACGTTCCTTAACATCCTTGTCTATCTCGTGTTTTTGAACTTATAGCAAATGTTTAAATATTCGGGATTTCTTGATCACTTATGGTTGATATCAGGAAGGTCATCATCATCTTTGTCATCGCAGTCCTCTTCTCCGTGCTTGTCTTCTCCACGATCGAAGCGATCTATCCTTCCCCAAAATATGAGGATTACTGCCCAAATAATCCAAAAACAGGACCTCTTCGATCTGACGGACTCATCGCAAAGAACTGCACTGCCCTTATCGTGCCAGAAGAGGAAGTTACCTCCTGCGAAGAAAAGCATGGCTATATCGAATATGTGCATGACTCGGACGGGTGCGCACAAAGCTATCGGTGCCAAACATGCAACAATGATTTCCAGCAGGCATCTGATCAACATAATCGATATGTCTTCTATATCTCATCGCTCCTTGCCCTCATTGCAGTTTTTATCGGCCTTTATCTTCCAGCATCCAACAATCCCCTGAATGAATGGGTTGGAACCGGCTTTATGCTCGGCGGTGCGTTCATCATGCTCTTTGTTACGGCGAGCGCATATAGCTCCCTTGACAGGCTCGTTCGCCCCATCATCATGTTTATCGAGCTCTTACTGGTCATCTTTGTTGCTTACAAGAAAATCGGGAATCTTCGAACAGACCCGATAAAAAGAAAGAAATAAGATTCCTATCATTCCTTTGCTTCTTCCCGGAACTTTTCTACCGTCTTCATAAATGCATCCTTTTGGGGCTGGGTTAAGCTGCCAAACTTCAGGTAACTGGACTTGATGTTTCGCAGAAACATGTTCCTCTGATAAAACTCCTCAGGTATGTCAAAGAACTTCTTCATCTCGGGATCCTTGATCTCCTTTTCCAGCTCTGGACGCTGGCACTCAAAGCAGAGGCAATACCTATCCCTTCGAGAGACGGTTACCCAATTCTTCTTGCACCTGCTGCATTTTGTCTTGAAGAGGACCGGCATACGAATACGGGTTGCCCTAGCCTTTATATATTTTCGTATCAATCAGATTCAGTACAGGATGAGGATCAATAGAGAACAACATCTTTAATAGACATCCCCTTTATTATGGCTGCTAAACGCTCCTTGTCATAGGCTGCTTTTCCGCGTTCTCTTGAGAAAAATGTTTCTCTTAACCATACTTCTTATGGCATGCCTTGCAGTAATATTTTGAGTTTTGCCTGGTCCTGTCAACGACAAACCTTGCCTTGCACGCTCTGCATTTTGCCATTTCTTTAAAGCATTTTTCAGACTTCTCGATAACGACAAAATGCTTGCTTGCCATTCCCTGTCCTGGTTTTTTTACGGCACTAATTGTTCTATACCTCCTGATCATTACCCAATTCACTGATTGAAAGAATCAAGCAACAATATAATCCTGGGCTAATAAAGTGCTAAATGAATCATCTTACTTAAGCGTTTCGGAAAAACTACCTTTTATTGGAATCATTCTCTCTTATTCCTCTTTTCTCTTCTTTCTTTTCTCTACTATACTATCTCTTCTAAGAGGCGAGACTCACCGCAAAAGAAAAACATGTTCCTCACCCTTGGGATCAATCTCTTGATGCGCCGAAGCTGCTTTTTTGCCTTAGTTACCCGATAGCTGCATTTTACCTCATACACATCACACTGCCCATCCTTCCAGGCGAGAATATCAATCTCTGCGATCCTTCGGTTCTTTTTTGAAAACAGGGGGATATTCACGAAAAGAGAATCATACTCGTCCTTGAGCTTTTCACAGAGCAGTTCTAGGTACATATCGTGTTTGTGTTTACGAACCACTTTTAATATATATTTAGGTAAACTGATATATAAATATTATGCTGTGTTGCATAACTCCT
>DUKZ01000036.1 GCA_013329045.1 Candidatus Woesearchaeota archaeon | reverse complement strand
CCCAAGGATTTGGATGAATCCAGAGTCTCGGATTCTAACCAGGAATCCTCAGGACGGCTCTGCCGAAGCAGTTGAGCGAGTGAACAACTACGCTTTCGAAGGAGAGCAGATTGTCTGGGATGTCCTTGTCTGGGACAAAAACGGCATCGAGAAAATCTCAGATGTTCGTGTCACCCTTGGCGTAACACAGGGCGAAGGCAATGATGTCGAAGCAAATTGTGACCTTACAGCGATCTATGCAGATGGTGATGCACTTGATACATTCTGGAATGCTCGAATTGATGAGGAAGTCATCGAAGAGTTTGATGCAGATACCATGGCAACATATACGTGCACTTTAACAGTTGAAACCCCACTCAGCATGCAAGGTGAATACTGGGTTGTTGCTGAAGTAGAAGACCTTGACGGCCTCCTCGCAACTTTCGACGAGAACGAATACTGGTTCTTCAACCCTGAAGTGGCTATCTCCATTGATGGCACTGTCGATTTCGGTGACGAAGTCAGGCCAGGAACAGTTTCCTACTCTGACACCTTAAGAATCACCAACGACGTTGAAGCTGGATCTGGTGTCCTTTTGGACATGATGATCTCTGGAACAGATTTCTTCGACCCAGCATCACAGGGAAGCAAATGCCCAGTGAGCAACGTGCTCAGGTTGAACAACGGTGGAACGGAAGGTGTTTATGAACATGATTTCCCTGCAGGTGACCTTGGAACTATGACCATAGGCGATCAGTTTGTCTGCGACCAGGATGGTGACCTTGCTGTTGATGGTACTGATGGAGCAACTGGTGTTGACCACCTCTGTTATTTCGCAACAAATGGTGCATATCAGACTGGAAACGATGATGACAGGGACGATGCTGAAGGATATGTCGGTATTCCATATGAGACTGGAACACCAGAAGACAGAGCACCTATCATTTCAACGAGTGCTGGAACTTTAGGAGATGCTACACCAGATGCTGGAGAAATTAACCTCGGCGGTACAGAATACTTCGCAGGAAACGTCTTGACACCTGGCGCAGATATCAGCTTGACCTTCAAGTTGGCATTGCCAGAACCATGCAACGGCGATTTCAGCGACGGTAGCTTGTTCTTCTGGGGCGAAGCAATCTAAGAAGGGCAACCTTCTTTTTTTCTTTTTATTTTAACTTTTTTTAAAACAAATAGAGGGGTGACTTAAGTGGAGGCAGTTGTTGCCGAAACGAAAAACAGAAGTTCAATTAGGGGGGATTTGAATGAAACCAAAATTAGCAGTATTCATGCTCATAGTTATCATCAGTATCACGAGTTTGTCACTCATATCAAACGCGGTCGTTCCACCAAAACCGTGCTGGACATGCACCCAATCTGGAACAACATGTACATCAACCTGCAACCTTGATATCTGCACATTTAGGGAATGTTTAGACACTCCGTTATGTTCTCCTTCAAATGGGTGCCAAGGAAATGGCGGCACTGTTGACCAACTGCCCCCACAAATCAATATCACCCAGCCAGCACAAGGCGCAGTCCTCGCAAACGATGACGTCACCGTCAGTGTAAGAATGTCTGAGACAGTAGCAGAACTTTTATATTCAGTCAACGGCGGCACCTATAGGAAGTTTTGCCAAAGCTGCAAGAATTATGAACGCCAATTCTTCAACATGGGTGATGGCACCCAGAATATCCTTCTCAAAGGAACTGATCGTTCCCTTAACGTTGGATATGCCAACATCACATTCTATATAGACACCAAAGTGCCTGTAATCTTGGGTATCTCACCAAGGAATGGCGCATACCTCAACGGCACAAATGATAAGTTCACCTTAACATACACGGAAACCAATCCTACAGCAATCAAGCTCTATTATAGGCAGGTTGGCGGCGCAACTACCACAGTCACCCTTCAAAACTGCCCAAGGGGCAGCGAAGTATCCTGTTCCCAGGTTGTCGATTTGCCTTTCCCGGACAAGTCAAACATCGAATTTTACTTTTCCATTTCAGACGGTGCAAGTGAAATTCAATCAGACTTCTACTCAGCAACAATTGATGTCGAAAAAGCAACTTCACCTTTAACAATAATCAACCCTAAAAACCAGTGGTATGACACAAAATCTATCAGTCTGGAAGTATTGGCAAACACCATTGTTGACCAGATCAATTACGCTCTTGATGACGCTCCTTTCAGAAGCCTGTGCAGTAACTGTGCTGAAGGAACAAAAACACTCTCCGTCCAGGATGGCGGGCATACAGTCACTGTCCAATCTGTAACTAGCGGCCAGGTTGTGGCAACTGCATTGCAGTCCTTTTCCGTTGATACAAAGCCTCCAAAGATCAGGTCTGCTTTCCCAAGGGATGGCTCTTACACTGATGGCGCAAGCTTCCTTGTCGCATACCAGGAAGAGCAGGCGGCTGATGTTTTCCTCAAGTTCGGCGTATCTTCATACACCAACCAGCTCGAGTCATCATCCTGCCCGATCGGCAAGGGAAACCAGGAATGCACGTTGGCAGCTGACCTTTCCGCATTTGAAGGCCAGACTATCTCATACTACTTCGAAATCAGGGACCATGTCAGTTCCAGCGCGTCAAGGCCCCAGACAGTCATTGTTGACACAACCGCTCCAACGTTGATCGATTACACCCCATTCTCTTCATACTATCAGGATAAGCGCATTCCTGTCTTCATCAAAGTAGATGAGGAATCAACGATGTACTACCTGGAGGATGGGAAGGAAAAGCGCCTCTGCACTAGGTGCACTGAATACAACAAGGTTGTCACCTTCATTGATGGCCATCACCAATTAACAATTATTGCAGAAGACAAGGCAGGCAACAAGATGACGATGCCGGCTGACTTCATTGTTGATACAAAGAAGCCAAAGATCAAATCAGTCGAGCCAAGGAGGGGTGAGACAAACGGCATCTTCACTGTGGAATATGATGAAGACACGTTAACTGAAGCGATTGTCCATATCAGCAATATAGGCGATTACTCATTCACCTCCTGTCCTGCAGGCCAAAAGCAGTCCTGCGCGTTAGATGTTAGTTCAAGGATAGCTGGCCAGACCAGCATCACTGCGAGTGTAGAAATAAAAGACAGGTTTGGTGATAGCGCAATATCAAGACCAGTCACGTATGGTATAGACCAGATTCCTCCAGAGTTCACCTCATTTGCAAGTCCAGTCTCAGGCGAGTCCTACAGCATGAGGGTCCCCCTCAGCCTCACATTGTCAGAAAACTCAGAAGTTTCCTATTATGACTTTGTTAAAGGCAGGGAAACAAGGCTGTGCACCAGCTGTAATACCGTTTCAAAAACGATCGTGTTCAGGGCTGGCCCGCAGCATATTACCGTTCATGCAATCGATAAGGGAGGAAATGAGATAACCCGAGACATCACATTCACCGTTTCCTAAATGGTGAAGAGTCCTCGTGGTAGCCCGGTGGCGGATTGGTGGCGAAAGGCTACCACCCATTGGACTTTTTACCTCTGTAACCACCATGGGACAACTAGCTACAGCTTTAAAAACAAAACATAATACTTTTATAGCGTCTCCACTAAAGAGTACCCAAAAAGAGGGATCACTCCCTAGGTGGAGGTATAAAAGTGGTGAAAAAGAGGGTACTGACTTTATATCTATTAAGCTTATTTCTGCTGATGGTAGCAGCAGCAAACATTCCGTCAAAGGCAATGATTACCGGCTCTGGCGGGACGCTTCATTTTCAGGACAGAACATACGAGTCCAGGGATGCTCTAATGAGGATAGATGTCCGAAAGCAGGGGGATACTTGTTATGGGTATGTTCTCGTCAATGTCAAGGAGGCGCGCGACATGGATGGCAATAAGGCTAAGCTCAAGATGCAGGGAAAGCTCAACATGCCTTGCGAGATTGACCAGCCAAGTGTCACTGGACAGGCCACCTTGTCATATCAGCTCAGCCCGGTGAGAAAAAGGATCATCCTTGGAGTAGATGAGAATGGCGAGCATATTTGGGGCTTTTCAAACAGCATGGCGCCAGTCAATGTTAGGCAGAAAACAGATTTCACGATCACGCTCGACAACAATAAGATCGATGTTGCTGTCGATGAGGTGTTTATTGAAGATATGGTCATAGATTCGTTTAAGGTTCAATGAGGGGTCAAAGAATGAAAAGAAAGATTATTTTGCTAGCAATGGTTATCGTGCTCTTAGCAGCAGCTATCAATGCTCTTCCTGTTCCTGTTTCTGTTCAAACATACGACAGCGACACCATGTATGGGAACAATGACCCCGGGGTCCACATCCTGTCGCGCTGGAACCAGAATAATTACACCGTTGCAGGAAATGTAACAGAAATTGAGGCTGGTGTCGTAGCGCCTGTCGCAATGCTCAATAATGGTGATGGCACGTACACATTAAACTATACTATCGTCCTTTCAGCTGCTGATGGCAACAAGACAATACGTATCATTGCCGCAGAGACTGGTTCTGGATTGAGTGTTGTCCAGGAATTCAATGTTACTCTGGATAATGTTGCTCCGGTTTTTTCCAACTTAGACCACACACCCCATCTCATCTTCAATGTGACTGATGCCATAATCAATGCCACGATTAACGATTCCTTCCTTGACCCTTCAACAATTATTGTTATCGGCAGCTGGAATGGCTCACTGCAAAATTTTACTCCGCAAAATCACACCAGTGAATGGTACTATGAGATGAGTCATGATTTCATTAATGATGGTGAATCAGTTTCATGGACATGGTATGCATCTGACCGTGCAGGAAACCTTGCCAACTCAGGAGCACAAAACTTTTCCACAACCTTCAGAACCCAGATTCAGCTTATTCCTCCAGCGCCAACAGGACTGGATCACTGCTATAATTCCAGCCCCTTCATCATTTTCACTCCTGACCCTGGAAGCTCGGGACAAGTGTATTATAGAACAAACAGTCACCCTAACCAAATATATTCAGGAGCTTTTAACGTCACAGACATGAATACATACCTTCATTGGTTCTTAAACATAACATTCAATGCCTCGACATCGCTGCTCGAGCCAAGCCAGAATATCACCTTATTCGTTGACACGACAAGGCCAATCGGAACAAATTTGTATCCGGCAAACCAGAGCACAATAGCAAATGCCCGGCCAAATATCTCCGTTGAATTAACTGATATCAACAATTTTGGTTCTGGTGTTAATTGGTCAATGGTAAGGATGTTTTTCAATGGTGTGGATATCACCGCATTCACAGGAAGGAAGAACAACCTGATATACTTTTATCCTTCCTCAAACCTAAGTGATGGTGTCCATGCAGTCAACATATCTCTTATCGATGAGTGCGGGAATGCTAATACGTTCTCCTGGACCTTTACCGTCGAGACAACAACACCAATAAACATGATTGTGCAAAAACCGCAAAACATGAATTATAATACCCCAAAAATCTCTCTTCTTGTCACAACACAAAAGAATGTTTCATTATATGCAAGCATTGACGCAAAAAGCCCGGTTTTATATTGCAGTGAGTGCATGTTCCTCAACAGAACGATTACATTTGCCGATGGTTCCCATTCTCTCAACATCACTGCGAGAAACGGCATAGGCAATACAGAAACGCAAATAATCAATTTCTTCGTTGACGCAACCGATCCGATCATCCACCTCCTCATGCCAGCAGATGGAACAATTGTCACAGGAACAAATCTCAGCATGAAGTATTCAGAAGAAAATGTTCAGATAGTAACCCTCTATTATGGAGTAAATGTTTCTGACAATGCTACAAGGCTCAGTTCTTCCCTTTCCTGTCTTAGTGGAAAAAACCAATTCTGCGGCCAGGAGACAGACTTGACTGCATTTGCAGGTCAAGAGGTAGAGTTCCAGTTCTTCATTGAAGATATCGCCGGCAACCAGGCATGGTCTGACATAACAACACTCTCAGTTGACACATCAACGCCAGTCATCACAGTAAATCAGCCGCAAAACATCATCTACAACAGCAGGAGAATTCCTTTAGATGTGGTAGTCTCAGAAAATGTTCTCCTCTCAATGATCATCAACGAGGGAAGAGAACAAAGACTCTGTTCATCCTGCGATGCAGAATCACGAATAGTCACCCTCAACGATGGCAATTACAATATGACCTTCATCGCTGAAGATGGAGCAGGCCATCGTTCAAACAATACCATCGCGTTTAGCATTGACGCAAACCCTCCAAAGATCACAAAGACATCCCCGGCAAAGGACAGCAAAGAACAATCACTTGTCAATTTCACCGTTACCTATAAGGAAGAAAACGTTCAGCAGGTAACCTTGACGTATGGGCTAAATGCCTCTGACCCATTGACAGCTCTGACTGTTCCCCTTATCTGTCCTTCAGGCACGAACATGAAGTGCTCAATTGTTCAGGACCTTTCAGTATTGAATAACAACAATGTTGAATACTTTTTCACTATAGAAGACAGTGCAGGATCAATGGATATCTCAAAAATAACAACATTTTCCGTCGATGCATCAGCACCAATATTCCTTTCGATCCTGGAGCCAACAATGATGGTCTATGGCACTAGAAATGTGCCAATCATCCTCACCCTTTCAGAGCCAGTAACCTTGAAAGCATCTGTCAATGGTGCGAGGCAAAGAGTTCTGTGCACAAAATGTGGTGCGTACAATAAGTCCCTCTCCTTGAGGGATGGGGAGTATAATATCACCCTAGAGGCAACAGATCCTTCAGGATTTTCCACTGGAGCACTCATCCCATTATCAGTAGATTCCACCCCGCCAAACATTATAAAGATGTTCCCCCGTGACAAAGCAGCCACGCAGGGCATCGTCAATTTCACTGTTATCTACACCGAAAACAATCTTCAATCAGCCCTGTTGAAGATTTGGAACCAATCAAACCTGGTGACAATGCCTATGGTCTGCCAGAGTGGAACAAAACAATCATGTTCCCTGCTCGTTGATCTCTCAGCGTTCCATGGCATCACGGTGAATTACCAGTTCGAGCTGGGGGATGTCCCCTCAACTGCTCAATCAAAGATCCAAACATTGACCATCGATAACATGCCGCCGATTTTTACCTTGTTTTCACCCATAAACGCTTCAGCGGTAAATGGAACAAGTGTCCCGATAAGTTTCCTGCTTGATGAGAAGGCAATGGTAACAATGGCAGTGGACGCAGATGCGGCAAAGAAGCTCTGCTCATCTTGTGATACGTATAATGCGAAGAGGACATTCTCCCTTGGCAACCACACAATCATCTTCACAGCAGAAGATAAGGTGGGGAATAGTGTCCAAAGCCAAATCGCGTTTACCGTGCAGTAGGATTATGGTGTAACGATGAGGTGACAAAAGAGGAAAAAGCCATTTTTTTCGTCGATATAAATCACACCAAAGTTTGTAACTATGATAAGGTAACAGATCGCCCCTGTTTTCTTTTAAAAGCATTGTGCAGATAAAGCATAATAATGTTTAAATAGCTCTCACAGTTATTTCCTTATTCAGTAGTGATACTAGTAAGTATTCACTATATAATAACATCATTGTGGGGGGGTTGCATGAAAAGATCGATTACGCCGGTTTTGTTTTTCATCACAATACTCTTCTGTGCAACAAGCGCATTCGCTCTCACCGCATCCATCGGCAATGCAAAGATGATCCTCAATGCTGATGTCATAGAAGGCACGCCAACATACGTCGAAAAGGAGCTCATCATCAATAATGTCAATGATATTGCAGTAAAAGTCCACATGAATGCGATCAACGATCTAGAGTATATTACCAGGATAATCGACAATGATTTCATTCTCCAGCCGGGAGAAAAGAAGCTGGCGCGATTTCGCGTCCGTCTGGACTATGGCGGGAATTATGATGGTATGATCAATATCGGCTTTGTCCCAGGAGAGCAGACATTTGGCGGTGCTGGCGTTGGCCTCTCATCCCATATCATTATCTTTGCAACAGGCCCGGAAAACCCGGACAAGACAGCGATACCAGACTGGTATGAAGAGGAAATTGGCCAATACCTCCCAAAAGACATAGAGACGCAAAATAATGTTCAAGAGGATAATGTTCAAGAGGAAGAACAAAAGGGTGATTCTGCTATTGGCAAGCTTGCCAACAAATTTGGATTTAGAATTGCGGGAGATGATGCTCCCGCTACCGCAACTGCACCAAAAAGATCCAATAAGGGCCCCTTGATTGCTCTCGTTATCGGAATCATTGCAATCATTATCGGCATCCTTATCTGGTTGATGATGAGACTATGAAAAAGCACATACTATTGATCTTGCTTCTCGCAAGCATCATGCTGCCTCTGATGGCAGCGGCAGCACCTGGCCAGATTGCATATCTGTATGTCCAATTTTCTCGGATCGATCCGAATATCGTGCAAGCCTTCGAGGACCAGGGCTTGAGTGTTGTGCCAATCATCTATAGCGCTGTCCCATCGACGGATTTTTCTCAGTATGAAGCAATCTTCGTTGGATCAGAGAACTTTCCAAACCATGATCAGATCCCTGCGAATGATTTTAACCTGATCTTAACCAATAGGTATGATGCCCCTGTGTGGGGTTATGCCGATTCTATCAGCGTTGTCACAAGCAGCCAGGCCCTCAGGGGAAGGGTAGAAAAGAACAATTCTATCACAACAGGCCTCAACTTGTTTGACACCTTTGATGTATATACCGCTGCCAAGGACTCTTATGGGATCAACATTCAGGGATTCTATATCTATCGGCTCAACCGGCCGTCAAGTGAAGTCATTGATATTTCTGTTGCAGTCAATAATTTCGGCCCTTTCGATGCGTTTGTCAGCCATTTTCCAAAAGGTTCGACCTTGATTGGCGGAAAAAAGGAAAACGCCAGGGCATGTTTCTATGGCATCCAGGACAGCGATTTCTGGACGCCAGCATCTGAGATCCTGATCAGGAACTGCATCGGCTATGCAGTATTTGGTGATGACAAGGATGGTGATGGGTTCAGGGAGGATGTAGATTGTAATGATAACAATGCCACGATCCATCCAAATGCAACAGAGCTGGATGATAATATTGACCAGAACTGTGTCAATGATCCCCCAATCCTCACCTTTCCAGACCTCACGCTAGAAGAAGACATTCCAATAAGAAACAGGAACCTGCTGCCATATGTCAATGATGTTGATGATGTCGAAGCGAACATGACCTGGTCATTCCAGCCGGTGACAAATCTGTCTTTCGCAGTCAATGCTCCTTTTCTTGACGTGTTCCCGGCAGCGGATTATTTTGGGGTCCAGCAGGGAAGGGTAACTGTGTCTGATCATAAGAATGCAACAAGCCAGAATTTCACAATAACCGTCCTGCCGGTAAATGATGTTCCTTTCTTCAGTCCGCCATTGGCGGCAAAGACAGCAACAGAAGACACATTGTTTACTTACAGCATCCATTGTGATGACAAGGAACAACAGCCCATCACATACAGCGACGCTTCACCACTCTTCACTATCAATCCCGCAACAGGCCAGATATCTTTCACGCCGACAAATAGTGATGTTGGTATTCATACAGTTGCTGTTAGCTGCGCTGATGGCGCGAATCAAACGACCGGCATCTTCCAGCTCACAATCCAGAATGTGAATGATATTCCAACGCTCAATCAGAGCATCCCAAACCAGACCTGGCCAGAGGATACCTTGAGAAGCATCAATCTCAGCAATTATTTCAGTGACCAGGACCAGGATCCATTGGTGTATAGCGTCGTTGGTGCGATGCCTCAGAACATCACCGTGACAATCACTGGGAGCATTGTCACCTTTGCTCCAGGACTAAATTTCTTTGGTGATCGGACAGTCAGGTTCCTTGCGAATGACAATCATGGCGGCCAGGTGCAAAGCAACCTGGTGGGGCTCAGTGTCACACCAGTAAATGACGCGCCGACGATAAGCCTGCCGGCAGTCACAACCCCTGAAGACACACCAAAGACAATTGACCTGCTCTTGTACACATTTGATGTAGAGCATGACCCAATCACTTTTTCAGTCATAGCTCAGGACATAGCAAAGGCAGCATGCCAGGCAGCTGGTTCATCTCTCACAATAACGCCAGCACCAGAGTATAATGGTCCAGCGGGGTGCACCATCCGTGCTTCTGATGGGATGGCATTTGCAGATGGCCTATTGAATATCACCATCACACCAGTAAATGACGGGCCAATCCTCAATCAGAATATTCCAGACCAAACATTCCCGGAGGATACGACAAAGAATCTTGATTTGACGCCATATTTCAGTGATATTGACAATCCAATCCTCGCTTATACAGTCCAGGGCAATGTCCATGTCCATTTCATTTTTGCTGGCAACACCGCCACATTGAGCGCAGACCAGGATTTCTCCGGAAGCGAAGCAGTCAGGATCACCGCATCCGATGGCACGCTCAGCGCAACATCAAATTTTTTCCAGGTCATCGTGACACCAGTCGATGATGTGCCAATCCTCCAGCCGCTGCCAAATATCACCCAGCCTGCAGGAAGCCTGGTCACAATTCATGCAAGCGCGTTTGATGCCGACAACGATCCTTTGACCTTTTCTATCAGCGATGCCAGGTTCAGCGTAAGCAATGATACTTTCACGTACCAGAGCCAGCCGCAAGAGTCTGGCACCTGGCAGATCACCGTTTCAGTCACAGACGCTCACTCTGTTGTTTCAAAATCTTTCACTTTAACGCTCACGCCAAAGATCGTCCTCAATGAGTTTGTCGTCGACCCTCAGCAGGATTGGGATAATGACAGTATCATCAATGCAGATGATCAATGGATCGAGATTTACAACAACAACTCATTCCCGATCAGTATTGAAGGATGGAAAGTAGAATTGATCGATCCATCCCCTGGCACAGAAACTCTCTCCGGAAGCATTGCTCCAGAGGGGTATATTATCATCCAAAACCCAGTTGGAGCCCAGGCTGCAACCTCCGGCCAGATGCAGTTAGTTTCAGATACTGGTTTTGTGGTCGACCAAGTGACATATGGCACCTGGTTTGATGGAAACATTTCAGACAATGCTCCTTTTGGGAATGCCACCGGGCTCGAGGATGAATGCGAGGCCAGGTTTCCAAACGGCAAGGACACCGGTGTCGACAAGGATGATTGGATCAAGCGCGCTTGCACGCAAGGCAAAAGCAACAATCTTGATATGAATCCCCCAAAAGTAACGTTGATCTCGCCTCCTGATGGAGCAATTATCCCATTGCCAGCAGAGACTTTCACATTTAATGCAACGGCTTCTGCCGGCCTCTCCAACTGCTCATTATATACATCTATTACTGGCACTTTCATGAAGGAGCAAACAATCCTCCTCCTTGGCATAAACAGCACTGAAGGATCATTTACCCGGCAGGATATTCCGGACAATATCAATTTTATTTGGGGTGTGTCCTGTATCACTTTAGCAGGTGTTGAGGGCTCAGCGAACCATTCCGCATCTGTCCATATCAATGACCAGCCAATCCTAACTCTTGATAACGTCACTTTGCCAGAAGACACAAACACAACCATTAACTTGACAGACCATGCGCAAGATCCTGATAATGACTCATTAATATTTAATGTGACGCAGCAGACCCCAGGAGTCAATTGCACCATTGCTGGTGATATCCTATCGATAGATCCGGGGGATGACTTCAACGGTGAGGGCTCTTGCACAATCACCGTGTCTGACCCGGAAACCACCAGCCCGCCAGAGGTCATTATCATCACAGTCACCCCGGTAAATGACGCTCCAATCATGCAGGATATCCCTGATCAGACCATCTTTGAGGATCAAGCGTATCTTTATGATGTCAATGCATCAGATATTGATAGCCCGGTGTTGACGTTCAGCGATGATAGCCCATTTTTCGCAATCGACCAGGAGGCAGGCATCATTTCTTTTACGCCAGATGATGCTGATGTTGGGGTCCATAGCATCATTATCACTGTCTCTGACGGCGAGCTGAATGACTCTGACTCATTCACCCTGACCATCATCAATGTCAATGATCCGCCGATATATAATAGGACGGCCCGCTATGAGATTGATGAGGACACTCCCGAATCATTCAACATCACCCAGGATATCATTGATCCGGACAGCTCTTCATTTATCTATGGCATTGTTCAGGAGAACATAAGCCAGGTGGATTGTTCTATTGTAGGAGAACTCATCTTGCTTAGTCCAGCGCAGGATTACTTTGGGAATGCTGCCTGCAGTATTTCAATCATTGACGGGGCAGATTCTGTCCAGGCAACAGTCCCCATCCATGTCAATGAGATCAATGATCCGCCAGTCCTCGTCCAGCCAATCCCAGACCAGGTGATGGATGAAGACACAACGTCATTGTTGGATCTCAACAACCATTTTATTGATGTCGATGATCCGGTTCTTGTTTATACGAGCACTGATACAGCCTCTGCAACAATCACCATCATTGGCAGCAGCGTTTCAGTAACACCGGCACAGGACTTTTTTGGCACATTTACCGTGACATACTTTGCGAATGACACAAGAGGAGGGTTTACTCCCTCAAATGTGGTAGTGTATAATGTGACAGCAGTCAATGATGCGCCAATCTTCAATCTTACGACGATAACAACACAAGAAGACACGCCTGTGGCAGTCGACCTTGATGACTACACATCTGATGTGGAAAATGACCCTATCACGTACACAGTGACCGGCGAGGAAAATGCAACATGCTCATTGAATGGCTCCTTGCTCACAGTCACCCCGCCGCTAGACTTTAGCGGGACAGGCGAGTGCAGCCTCCAGATCAATGATCCGGAGAATACTCTCGTGGAAACAATAGCAATCATTATCACTCCGGTAAATGATGCGCCAAGGGCAACCCTCATTCCACCAATTATTCTCTCTGAGGATACAACAATAACGCAGAATTTGTCGAATTTCTTTAGTGATCCGGAGAATGATCCATTGACATTCACCCATACAGCAGCAGAGAACATCACTATCACCATCGCGGGGAGCAGTGCGACATTCACGCCAAATCCTGATTTCTTTGGTGATTCCTCAGTTGTTTTCACCGCTTCAGACGGCCAGCTCTCAACTGATAGCAATACTGTCCAAATTACAGTCACGCCGGTCAATGATGCGCCGATCATCATCTCTGTGCCGATCACTATCGCAACACAAGACCTGCTCTACACATATGATGTTGATGCAACAGACGTCGACAATGCAGTCCTCGTCTATACTCTCACACAGCAGCCGGCAGGAATGGCAATAGACAGCCTGACAGGAATTATTACTTGGACACCGGCAAATACAGACGTTGGCCAGCATCAGGTGGAAATTGTCGTGAGTGATGGATTCCTCACAGACACCCAGGGCTACACGATCACTGTCCAGAACGTAAACGATGCTCCAGTCTTCAATGCAAGCAATCCGATACCAGACCAGACAACTGATGAAGACACACCATTCACCATCAATCTGGCAGGGCACTTCAGCGATCCAGACAATGACCCATTGACATACACAGCAAACAATGCAGCGCATCTCACAGTATCCATCAATGGCAACATCGCAACAATCACCCCAGAACAGGACTTCTTTGGAGTAGACTACCTGTTGTTCACAGCTCATGACCCAGCAGGACTCACAGCCGACTCAAACAACGTCACTGTTACAGTCAATCCAGTCAATGACGCGCCGATCATCACCTCTGTGCCGATCACTACCGCAACACAAGACCTGCTCTACACGTATGATATTGATGCAACAGACATCGACTCTGTGCTCTTGACATATCTCCTGACCCAGGCGCCAGCGGGGATGACCATCGACAATGGCACTGGACTTATCTCATGGACACCAACAAATGCAGATGTTGGCCAGCACACTATAGGGATCATAGTCACTGATGGACTGTTGAATGCAACCCAGGCATATACACTAATTGTCCAGAACGTAAACGATGCTCCAGTCTTCAACGCAAGCAATCCGATACCAGACCAGACAACTGATGAAGACACACCATTCACCATCAATCTGGCAGGGCACTTCAGCGATCCAGACAATGACCCATTGACATACACAGCAAACAATGCAGCGCATCTCACTATCACCATAAATGGAGCCTTGGCAACCATAACGCCAAACCTCAACTTCAACGGTATCGACTATCTCATCTTCACGGCGCACGATCCAGCTGGCCTGAGCGCTGACTCAAACAATGTCACCGTCACAGTAAACCCCGTGAACGATAAGCCGATTATCGATGTGCCAAACCAGGTCATCAATGAGGATGACACTATCATGGTCAATCTTACGGCATACTCCAGTGATGTGGAGAATGACCTGCTGACATATGAGATAACAGCAAAGGACATGAGCAAAGCTGAGTGCACGGTCGCAGGAAGCACCTTGACAATTACCGGTGCACAAAATTTCTTTGGCATCTCCAGCTGCACCATCATCGCTCATGATGGGTCAGACAATTCGTCTGCCGATTCATTCATGATAACAATATTTCCGGTGAATGATGCGCCAATCATCCAGCCAATACCTAACACCACAATCCCAGAGGACGCTCCTTTCACATTGAGGGTCAATGCCACTGATGTGGATGGAGACTCGGTAACATATGCAGATAACACCTCGTTATTCGCAATCAACCCGGTAACGGGTGTTATCTCTTTTACTCCCAGGCAGCCAGACATTGGAAGCCATGATATAAGGATCAGCGCTTCTGATGGCCAGCTCTCTTCATCGACAGTGTTCACGTTGACCATCACGAACACGAATGATGTTCCAACCTTGAGCATCCCAGACCAGTACTTTGATGAGGACATGAACAAGACGATCAATCTTGACCTCTATTCTTTTGATGAGGATGGGGATTTTCTGACATATAGTGTTGTCAATGATGATCCGGCAAAGGTGGATTGTGAGATTATCCAGCCAAACCTCTTGATGATCACTGCCCAGAACTTCTTTGGTTCCTCGTCCTGCACTATCCTCGCGCATGATGGCCAGGCAGATTCTCTCCCGGCAAGCTTCAATATCCATATCAATCCGGTAAATGATGCGCCAATCATCCAGCCAATTCCTGATATGACAATACCTGAGGATTTCCTCTTCATGTATGATGTGAATGCAACTGACCCTGATGGAGATAGCCTCACCTTTAGTGACAACACCTCATTGTTTGCGATCAACCAGCAAACAGGCGTCTTTTCATTCACTCCCACCCAAGATGATGTGGGACCGCATGATATAAAGATCACTGTCTCAGATGGCAGGGCGCAATCACTTGCAAGCTTCACGTTGACAGTCATAAACACAAATGACCGCCCGACGATTGATGTGCCAGACCAGCAGCTCACTGAGGACACTCCATTATCAATAAATATCTCCCAGTCAGCATTTGATCAGGATAATGATCCATTAATGTTCATCATCACAGCAACCAATGCGGCGAAAGTTGACTGCACCATCGCAGGGGATATCTTGACAATGACTCCTGCCCTGGATTTCCATGGCGCGACAGCTTGCAGTATTGTTGCAGATGATGGTCAGCTCAACAGCACAGTGGACAGTTTCCAGATAACAGTCAGCAATATAAACGATGCTCCAGTCTTCAATGCAAGCAATCCGATCCCTAATCAGACAACTGATGAAGACACACCATTCACCATCAATCTGGCAGGGCACTTCAGCGATCCAGACAATGACCCATTGACATTCACAGCAAACAACGCAGCGCACCTGACAGTATCCATCAACGGCAACATCGCAACAATCACCCCAGAACAGGACTTCTTTGGAGTAGACTACCTCATCTTCACAGCTCATGACCCATCTGGTCTGAGCGCTGACTCAAACAACATCACTGTTACAGTCAATCCAGTCAATGACGCGCCGGTGATCATCACAGCACCAATTACCACCGCAACACAGAGCCAGCTCTATACGTATGATGTCAATGCAACTGATGTTGACAGCCCAGTCCTCACCTATTCAAGGACAGTTGGCCCAACAGGGCTCATCATCAACTCAGCAACAGGTATCATCTCATGGACCCCAACTGAGCAGCAAATCGGCCAGCACCAGGTGGAGATTGTTGTGAGCGATGGCTTCCTCGCAGATACTCAGGACTACACGATCACTGTCCAGAATGTGAATGATGCACCAGTCTTTAATGCAAGCCATCCAATACCAAATCACACCACATTTGAGGATACTCCATTCGAAATACACCTCGACCATCATTTTTATGATCCAGACAATGACCCATTGACATACACAGCAAACAATGCAGCGCATCTCACAGTAACATTCAATGGAGCAACAGCAACAGTTACCCCAGAGCAAGACTTCTTTGGAGTGGATTATTTGATCTTCACGGCTCATGACCCATCTGGTCTGAGCGCTGATTCAAACAATGTTACTGTGACAGTGCTCCCAGTCAATGACCTGCCTAATATTACAACGCAGCCTCCAGCAGATGATGTGAGTGTTGGCCATTCCTTCGTTTATGATGTCAACGCAACTGACGTTGATAGCCCAGTCCTAACATTCAGCCTGCCAGTATCTCCGGGGGGAATGACGATCAATCCGGTGACAGGCATCATTTCCTGGACTCCAGGAGACAGTGATATTGGCACAAACTCAGTCCAGGTTCTAGTCGATGATAATGACGGGGGATCTGATAACCAATCATTTGCCTTGATTGTCCACCCTGTCAACAGGCCTCCAATGTTCAATGCCAGCAACCCAATACCAAACCAGACAACGCTGGAAGACACCCCATTCACCCTTGACTTGGCGCCATACTTCCGCGATCCTGATAATGACACCTTGACATTTGCCTCAACAGGCGAAACAGACATGACAATAACATTTGCGGGAAGCATTGCAACAATCTCACCAGACCAGGACTTTAATGGAGAAAACCAGGTAACATTCAGCGCAAGTGATAGCCAGTATACCGCATTTTCCAACCTTGTCACAATAACAGTGCTGCCGGTCAATGATCCGCCAGTCATCATCACAGCGCCGCTAACAACCGCATCTCAGGGCGTTTTATATGTGTATGATGTCAATGCAACAGACGTGGAAAATGACCCGATCACGTACAGCTTGGTAAACAAGCCAGCAGGCATGGTAATCGGCAGTATAACAGGTGTTATTACCTGGACACCCACAAATGCAGATGTTGGGCTCCATGGGGTGACTGTTGAGGCAGATGATAATCATGGCGCATCCGCCCTCCAGGCATATACAATTAGTGTTGGCAACCTCAATGACCCGCCAATCCTCGGCCCGATTGATAATATAACCGTAAGGGCTGGCACGTTCATCAAGATCAATGCAACCGCAACTGATCCGGATAATGACCTATTGACGTTCCATTACACTGCTCCATTCAACCAGCAGGGGGAATGGCAAACACTCCTGACAGATAAGGGCGTCTTCAACGTGACGGTGAGTGTGACAGACGGGATATTTACTGATTCCCAATTGGTCATAGTAACAGTCATCGGCGAGAACACCATTCCGCAGTTTGGCCCAATGAGAGAGCTCATCATTGTTACTGCAGGCGAGACAGTCACAATACCAGTTGATGTTCTCGATCAGGATGGGGACCCCTTAACAGTCCATATCTCCGAGCCTGTCGGTGATGATGGTATATGGGTGACAACTGATGCGAACATTGGAAGGCACGAAGTGCTCGTCACTGCAACTGATGGAGTTCACACCATCGTCAAGGAAATATTGATCATTGTCCTTGAAAGGCCATCAGAAGACTTGAGGATAACGAGAACTGCCCAGACAAAAGAATATGTCAAGGCAGGAGAGGGCTTTGTGACTTTTATTACCGCTGAGAACTTTGGGACGATGGATAGTAAAAATGTCCACTTTTCGGCGGTCATCATGGAACTGGGCACAAAAGCTCATACAGAAAGGGTGAATATTAAGGAGAACCACGAGCAGACAGTGCCCCTCAAGATAGCTATTCCAAGGGGAGTGCCGCCAGGCCAGTACACAATCAGGATCACCGTGAGCGATGATGCCCTCAGAAGAGTGATCCACAGGGATATTATTGTGACGAAGTAATCCTTTTAAAGGATTCTTCATTTTTCTTATTTTATGAAAGTATTTTTTGAAAGTAATCCTGGCCTTCGGGCAGGAGTCATAGAGAAGGCAGGGAAAAGTATTGTCATCATGTGCCATGGCCTTGGCTCGAACAAGGACAGGGATACCTATACCATACTAGAAAAGATATTCAATGACCATCATCTCTCCACATTCCGGTTTGATTTCTTTGGGCATGGAGAATCTGATGGGCATTTTACGAATCTCACGATAACTCATGCAGTGGATGATATAGGCAATGCGCTTGAATATTGCAGGTCCCAAGGGTTCTCCAGCATTGGCCTCATTGGCGCTAGTTTTGGGGGCCTGGCAGCGATCATTGCCGCTGGCAGGACAAAAGGGCTCTTTGGCCTTGGCTTGAAATCTCCCGTATCAGATTGTATCTCAAAGCTCATGGCAGACCCCGGCGGGCTGGAGGAATGGAAAAAGAAAGGTTACCATCTGTATAGGGGTGTTCACCCGCTGGGCTATTCATTCTGTGAGGATGGACTAAGGACGAGAAGCTATGAATCCGCAAAGAATATTGCATGCCCAACGATTATTATTCATGGGTCGGCAGATGAGAGTGTTCCTCTGGCACAAAGCATCAAGCTCCAGCAGATCATCCCAGCGGCAACATTGAGAGTGATTGATGGTGCGAACCATCGCTATTCAAAAAAGGAGGACTTTGATGAGATGATCAGACTGTTGAGCGAGTTCATCATCTCGTGTGCACCATGAGCCATCCTATTTCTGTGGTGCTCGCAGCAATTGTACAGGAGGGAAATCTGATTATCATCAAGCGAAGGGAGGGGAGCCTTGCTGGATTTTATGGCCTGCCAGGAGGAAAGATCGAGCATCATGAGCACTTGCAGGAAGCGATAATCAGGGAGGTTAAGGAAGAGACAAACATTGATGCGAAGTTTGAAGAATTGATCAGTGTCATTTCAGAAGTGGTCATTTCCGGGGAAGAGCGAAAGCATTTCCTTCTCCATCTGTGCAGGCTAAAACCCTTGACAAGGTCTCTTGGGGGAGAAGAATTGGCATCATGGGTGCCTTTATCAGACATTGGCTCGCTTCCCATCATCCCAAGCGACCTTAGGATGATCACGGATATCATCCAAGCAAAAAGGCGGGGGTATTATGATTGTGTCATGAGAAAAAATGAGGAGGGTGTTGTTTTGGAAAAATTCCTGCTGGTTCACCCTTTCAACAAGGCATAAAGGCGTTTTATTCTTCGAAGATTGTTAGAAAGCCGCTCATTTGCTTCGTGGACGAGGATTTCAAGGTATGCAGCATCAATCACAAGGCCTCCATCGTCTGCAATGATTGTTGCCATCTCATCGCACCCAACCAGCTCCACGATGATTCGTTTCAGCCCCGTAATGCCTGAATGCTTAAAGCCAGATTTCTTTGCCGTTTGCAAGAGTCTCTCAGCAGCAGTTGTTGTTTTGCAGCACACATGCAAAATCATGGGTTCCTGCTGGAACCACACGGGATGTTTTGGCAGGCTCTTGAATGCTGCCCTGACCTCTTCTGCCTTCACAGGATCATGGCTGACAAACAGCCATTCCACCTCATTTTTCTTTCCGCCGCGAGGGATGCTCATCACAAGAATCCTTCCAGAGCAGCTGCTTGTAGTATAATAATCTGGCTGTTTATTCAGGTAATCAAGGACTGGCTTGATATGTTCATCAACACTTCCTTTTTTTGATTTGTCAATCTTCGCAAGAACCTGTTTTTTTCGAAGGTCAAAGGTCATGAGGAAAAGAAGAAAAGAGAGAATAAAAACTTATCCCCAAAAGGGAGGAGAGAAGGAAACAAAATAAGCAAAGGAAGGATATAACATCTCACTTATCTCTCCTGGAGAGCTTAGCGAGCTTTTTGAGGAGTCCAGGCTTTATCTCATACGCGCGCATTGCCTATCCGTTTTCGAAGGTCGTCAATGCCTTTGAACTGAATCCCTTTCTGTTTTTTGATTTCTTTAAGTTTCTCAACATATTCAGGCCGCAGTTGCGGTTCTAGAAGAGCATCTTCATATTGTTTGGCCATAATATCAATAGCTTCGCTTTTGTCTCTCAGACCATATTTTGCCTTAACAACATTCAGCACCCTATTGGTGTGATCATCAATATCTATAATTGCTTGTACCATGTTTTCACCGGCCCCATAAGGAGTTAACAGCATATTAATACAGTATTAATATTTAAAACTTGGTTTCTTGACCATATCACTTGCTCATATAAGTACATCCCTAAGAAGCTATTTACTATATAACTCTTGTCGTTTCTTACGTCATAAAGTATAGTATCGTGAAGATGATTTCTAAGAAACTTTAAATAGGGGCTGTGTTATATTCAGTCTATGGGGAGAATTAAGATAGTTGTTGATGGGTATAAGTGCGAGCGATGCACGCATGAGTGGATGCCTCGCTCAAAAAAGAAATTGAATCCGATAATCTGCCCTAGTTGCAAAAGCCCTTACTGGGACATACCGAAGAAGAAAAAAAGAAAAATGACCTCCAAAGCTGAAAAATGATTTTAAGGCAATTAACTAAAGAACAGGCAAAAGTTGAACTTAAAAATATCAAATATGCTAGAACTAATACATTAAAACCGAATGAAGGCAAACCAAAATGACCCAAAAAACACTCGATGGAAAAGATGTAGAAGAGCCAAGCATTTGGTCGGGTGGCTCTTTCGCTGAAACTTTAGGTCCAAATGACATGAAAGCTAAAATGCGTACTTTTCATATAAAACATGATGAAGAAATGAATTTTAACTGCTCAACATGCAAAACTAAGATTTCAGCACATAATAAGGACTGGCACAACGGAATGTGTGATACTTGCTTCAATAAGCAGTTTTTCACAGAGGATTAAATATGGACGCAAATAACGCAATCGTGGTTTTTCAGGGAAAGAACATCAGGAGGACATGGCACAATAACGAGTGGTGGTTCTCTGTATTTGACATAGTCTCAGTTCTAACAGACAGTGCTGACCCTAAGCAATATGTCAAGAAGATGCGAAGCCGTGATCCTGTACTTAATGCCAACTGGGGTACAATTTGTACCCCCCTTGAACTTCTGGCACCAGATGGCAAAAAAAGAGAGACAAACTGTGTCAATACAGAAGGCGCATTTAGGATTATTCAATCTATTCCATCTCCAAAAGCAGAGCCATTCAAGCTATGGTTAGCAAAAGTTGGCTATGATAGGGTAAAAGAGATTGAAAATCCAGAATTAGCCCAAAAACGTATGAAAGGGTTGTTTAAGTCCAAAGGATATTCTGAAGAATGGATAGAGAAGAGGGTTAGAGGGATAGCTATACGAGATGAGCTCACAAATGAATGGGGTAAAAGAGGCCTTAAAACAGAAAAAGAGTACGCAATCCTGACAGCCGAGATATCAAAAGCAACTTTTGGCATGGGTCCAAACGAATACAAGAAATTCAAAGGGTTGCAGAAAGAAAACCTCAGAGATCACATGGATGATATAGAGATCATTCTCACCATGCTTGGAGAAGCGACAACCACCAGATTCACAAGGGAACGCGACTCAAAAGAGTTTCCAAGACTCAAAAAAGACGCAAAAGACGGCGGAGACGTTGCTGGATCAACACGAAAAGACATCGAACAAAAGCTTGGCAAAAGTGTAGTTTCAAGCGATAATTTCTTAGAGAAATCAGAGGGACAAAAGAGACTAAGCCACAAAAATAAGGAAAAATAAGCTCTTTATAAAGAAAACGGCCAAACTCTTAACAGCAAACACATAACACCTACAGGTTGAATACATCTCCAAATCAATTTTTTGGTGAGATCATGAAATACATTTTTTGTTCATCGAAAGACGTTGTGAAGAATGCTAAAGAGCAGGGCTTTAAACCCAGCGCAATTTCTTTGTAAAAGAAAAAACTTATCCCCTCAGCACATCCATCATCGTAAACACCTTTCCCTGAGCACCTTCGGCAACTTTTTTCTCCAAAAAAGCCATCGCATCAAGCGTCCCTTCTGCATAAATCCTTCTTCCATTGACATTGTGGGTAAAAGAAAACAGCACAGAACCATCTTCTGAGAGTAACCTATAGGTGTGCCATGCATGCCCAGGTAAAAACTCATGAGGGATGCCCATTTCTTCCTGAACTGCTGGATCACGAATCATCTCAATCTGGTCTACAGTAAAAGGCACTCCAAGATCATTGAAATACCGGGCCATTGCCCGCGCTGTTCCTGAGGTATCGGCTTTTCTATTCTGATGGCTCTCAACAATCTCGAGTGTATATCCGGAAAAAGCCAAAGGGAACTGTTCTGCTGCATACCCCATCATGTCCATAAAGGCAACAATTTGCTTTGCCATGTTAGGCGCGATCACCGCAATATTTCCCGAGTCCCTGACTATTTGTTCAAGAACTTCGCCATCTTTTCCTGTTGTTCCCATAACGAAAGGAAAACCATACTCGCAATACCTTTCAACATTCTCCTTCCTCGCATCGGGATGGGTAAAATCGACACATGCCAAGTCGGGATACAATCTCCGCAGTTCTGGCACCCAACAGAACCTTTCCTGTGGTTTGATAAGTGTTATTCCTATGTTTCCTGCAAAACAGATGCGCTCTGAGATATCCGGACCAGTGAGGGAGTAAGGAACAACATCTACACCCCGTTCCTGAGCAAGCAGATACACTTCTGTTGCCATTTTTCCTGGCATCCCGTTGATCATCCATGCCATTGTCTCACCTGGTAAGCCCTAAACGTCCCGGATCACCTATTCGTGCCTCATTGAGATGGCAATAATGTTCCCTTCTGATCCCAAGTTCACCATCAGTATACCCCAAGAGAATCCTATCTATTTCTGCCCCTTGTTCTTTTGTAACACCCACCAGCGGTGGTCTTACCTCTGTTGCAAACATATATGCAAGGGGTATTGGGTTTTTAACTGAAAAAACAGCCCCGACAAGCGGATTGATGTGTTCTTGAAGTTGCTGTGCAATTGGATGATCACCAACAAGGCCTGCATAAACAATTCTTATGAAAGGCAAAGGAGCAATATTTGCCGACGCAGAAATAACGCCATACCCTCCCATCTCAACAATATCTGCCACAATGTTATCTTCACCAGAAACCACTCTAAAAGAATCAGGATCAGTTCCTTCAATAATCGCTCTTACTTGCTCCAAATTTCCTGATGCTTCTTTTGTTCCAATAATTCTGGGGTGTTGTGCAAGCCTGATTGTTGTTTTTGGCAGCATGTTTGAGCCTGTCCTTGAAGGAACATTGTACATGATAAGGTTGCTCCCAGCAGAACACATGGTATCAGCAAGATATTCAAAATGTTCAATTAATCCTGTTTGCGGAGGATTATTTTTATAGCCGGTAACATGCAAAAACGTAGAGGGCCCGATGGCAGCCTCAATGGCGTTCATTAGTTCATTAGATTCCCATGTGCAGTTTGACCCTGCTGAAGGAATCACCCTTGTCCTTCCTGCAACATACGAAAAAACATGGACGGCAAGCTGCACATGTTCCTCATGCCCCAGCGTACAATCCTGTCCTGTTGTTGCACACGGCACAATGCCATCAACCCGGGCACTAATGAGCTCATCAAGCAGCATCTCGAGCTTCGGATAATCAATCCTGTTTCTTGGATACCCATCAGTCAGCATCGGTGTGATCACCGGCACATATACCCCAGAAAGTTCCTCTGCAGTTAACGGTTCATTCATTCCCATAACAACCCACCTCCATGACCATAAAAGTTAAATAGCATATTAACTTTCTGTTAAATAATTAACAAATCCGAAAAATGGTCAATGTCGCATATGTAACAGAGGAGATCATCCGGCAAAAGCCTTTCCTGCAGGAGGCATTGGCAAGCGGCATCATCAATTACGCCGCATTGGCAGAGTCCCTCCAGCCGGAAGTAAAAAAGATTCTCAGAAAGGATGTCAAGACGCCGGCAATCATGATGGCACTGCGAAGGCTGCATGATCGCCTGGAAGCTCAGTTTGAAACAAAGCTAAAATTTGATCGGGAAACAGAGATTACCACAAAGTCTGACCTTTGTGAGATAGTCCTGAAAAAGACTCTTCGGGTAGATAGGATCATCCAGAGTAGGATCATCCAAAGCCTTGAATTGGATGTAATGAATAAGGGGATGTTTTCAATCGTTTCTGGCATTGACCAGATAAATATTATAGCGAGCAAGCGTCATAAGGAGAGCATCCTTAAAAAGTTTCGAAAGGATGATGTTATTGTTACTATTGATGACCTTGCCGGAATTACAATAACAATATCACAGAAAGTGTTTGAAAAGCCAGGGTTCTTCTATCTTCTCACCCGTGCACTGGCCTGGGAGAGTATCAGCATTGTCGAGCTCATCTCCACAATGACAGAGCTCACGTTCCTTGTGCATGATGATGACCTCATGAGATCCCATGCTGCACTGAGAAGAACAATCCAGGAGCATATGTAGAGAAAACACATAGAGAAAACCAGTATTATCCCTTTGTTGATCGCCAAAGGATTTCAAAATGCATCTTGTATCCATCAGCAACAAGCTTATCTCGTATGAGGATGCTATACGCATTTTCAGTAAATAACGTGATTGCCACCAGGTCTCCTACGATGACAGTCTCCTGAAACTGTGCAAATTCTGCAGGAAGATACTTAACTTTTGACAGGGGTTTTTTGTTTAAAAAATCACCAGAGGCCCTGACGGTCTCATCGAACACCTGCCTTGATGGAAGCTTATTCTTGATTCGTTTTATATGATGATTTCTCCACCAGGGAGTTCCCATCCGCTCCTCGCATTGCCTCCCCCCGCCAAATGAGAGGTATTCTTTTCCTTTTTCTTCCCTTAGTTGGCGATACACCTCGTTTATTCCCCTTATCCCCCTATATACTGTAGCATTTTCAGGTGTCCGCGATAGCTGCTGCTTTGCCTTCAATTCAGGCAGCAGGTGCAAAAACCGGTCTTTTTTATTATCAATAAAACTAAAGAAGTTCTCCGGGTCTGTTGCCTGGTAGATTTTTCTCTTGCCCTCAAATATTGAGTTAATAAGGCCTTTATCTGAAAGGGAGTTAAGGGCGCGGTGCAGAACAGAATTTTGAAGCCTGCACGCATGAAGGATCTCTCCTGCATGAGCAGAGCCAAGTTCCAATAAGGAGACATACACCCCAATTTCTGCCCGCGTGAGTCCCAGGTCTTCTAATATGGTAGTATCCATAGCTAAGAGACAAAATAGTGATCTATATAAAGTTTTCTTTTATGCTCCCATTTGGGAGGACAAATATTAATAAGGAATTACTACTATCTAGTGTCATATGGTAGCAGGAATCCCTTATGCAGTGCGAAGCGATGTTCACGGTCGTGTTGATCTAAGTAGAAGACAGTTTGAACAGGCAAGTGCTTATGCAGGTTTATTTGACCTTGGGGATGTTGAGGCTATGCATATTGACCGGGATCATCCATTGCGCCATGGGCAATCAAAAGGTGAAAGGACCATTGATGTGATTATGAGAAACGCAATCAGGAGTGAGGGCGGGCTAACAGATATTGCCAAAGAAACTGTCCAAGGGGTATTAACATCTATAAACGATATGAAGCATCATCTAAGAGATGATGGAGAGAAAGGATTTTGTTATAGGGGGATAGCAGGAAATGCCGCAGCTGCTTGGACAGAAATTTTTAGGGCTATTGCCAGTCCAGATCAGCAAAGAAGGTTGCGTGAGTATTTTGATGGATTTGATGATGAATTTGATGTGATAAGAGAGTGTGCAATGGAACAGGTTAATGGCTCAATAGTGCTGTATTTGCCATGGGGAGCTTCCAGTGAAACACTAAGAGCAGCTCTTTCTGAATTAGATGGGTATGACCCAGCAAAAATTGTCGTTTTATCCCATGATTACCTTACAGGAGCCTCATTAAAGCCAGAATGGCAAAGGGAAGTAAAACCAATGCAAAGCGGGGAATTGGCAGTTGGTGCACTTGATTATCTTGCTCAAAGGGATTGTGATATTGTTGTTTGTTATGGACATATTGGTTTTGAGTACGGCCCTGCTGAAGTAAGGTTTAGGCATGGAAGAAGAGAAATGACCGCTTACCATACAGATGAAAAAGGAGGAAGTTTACTTAGGATAGAGTTGTAAGAGGGAGAATATGGAAAAAATAAATTGGTTTTGGGCTCATAGAAGGAATTCTTCACTGCACCACATGAGTTTGATTGCAAGAGGGTTTCATAGCAGGGGCTTTTTGCCCGTGGTTGATTTCCATTTTCATAATCAGATCTTTGTTGGAAAGCCAGGCAGAGGAGTGTACATATTTTATGATCGCGATGAGCTAAATAAGAAATACAAGGATGTTCAGAGGAGTATTGAAAGAAATAAGAATTTTGCCAAGGACTTTAAGGCAAGAAGCGATCAGTTATTTGCAGATCTGTTTGCTGTTTGTAAAAAAATAAAAGAAACTGATCTGAGCACTGCTTCAAATGAGGGCATATGTCAGCTTCTTGTGGAGTTTAAGGAGAAAATAACAGCAGGACCCCTCATTACGGTGCAATTATGGGGGATAGAAGCATGTTGGGATGAAGAGTATTCTTTGTCAAAAGAGATAAGCTCCAAAGTGTCTGATAAAGAATTCCCTGTTATAAAAGGCAGGTTATCTCAGAGCACCGGAAAAAGCGTAGCTCTTTCTGAGAAAGAGTCATTCCTGAAAGTGTGTATGGAGATTGAGAAAATTCCAGGGGTGCTAAAAAAATTCAAGGAAGGAACTGCCGATGAAATTTCTAGGATCCTGGAAGTATATCCCGGCATTAACTCCTCTATTCAAGAGCATATCAAAAATTTTGAATGGGTGAATAGCGAATATGTAAGTGAGAAATGGGACTTCCAGAGATGGATGCAAATGATAAAGAATGAATTGAACGATGATGTAAAAAGCAGGCTGCAGAAGATTCATGAACAGTATACCAATGCGCTTGGTGAGAAGCAGGAAATAATAGTGAATCTTAAGCTAAGTGATTCTGCAAGGCACGTTATTATAGCTCTTAACGAATTTGTATCTGAAAGAGACTGGGCTAAAGGAAAATTTTGTTATGCCCTGTCGATCTATGATTTGTTGTTGGAAGAAATTGCAAAGAGGCTTTATGTTTCTAAAGGAGATATCCTTCATATGGAAGCTGAAGAGCTCCTTGATGCGTTGAAAACGATGCAAGCAATATCTGTAGAGGAGAGAAAAAATGGTTTTGCCCTCGTATCAAAGAATGGTGATATGAACATCGTTGGATCAGAAGAACTGGAGATGTTTATTGCTAATGAGGAGATTGAAAAGAATTTTTCTCCAGTAACAAGGGTAAGGTCATTTAAAGGGGTTGTGGCGAGTCGGGGGAAAGTGAAGGGGAGGGTGCGTGTTATCGATGATCCAGAGCGAATGTCTGAGTTTAAGGATGGAGAGATCCTGGTCACTTATATGACCACAATGGAATTTACCCCACTCTTTGGAAAAGCAGCAGGGATTATCACAGATGAGGGAGGACTGAGCTCTCATGCCGCAATTATTTCAAGGGAATTTGGCTTGCCATGCATTGTTGGTACGACCATTGCAACAAGGAATCTGAGGACGGGAGATATAATTGAGCTAAATGCCAGTGAGGGAAAGATAACTATCCTAGATGAAGAAGAAGATACATTCATTTGAGGGAAATTTTTACGAGGGATAAGATGATAAAGTTAGTCAACAGCACTACTGGCAGACAGAACGATTTTTCTCCTTTCAGTTAAAAAATCTCACGCTCAGAGCCTTCGCGTGTCTGTGCCAGTGGTGTTGACTGACAAATCGACAGATCAAATGATTCTCAGGAAGATTAAAGGAAGACAGCATACTCACGAGTACCCTTTCCCTTAAACCAAAACCCTTTTAACCTCAGAAAATCTCAAATGTTCTAAAGGGGTTGGCATGCTAAGGGATTATATTGTGATGGCTCTTCGGAACATTGAAAGAAGAAGGGCAAGGTCTGTTATCACCTTGATTGGCATCTTCATTGGCATTGCAGCAGTCGTTGCTCTCATCTCACTTAGTCAGGGGATGCAAGATGCCATCAATGCCCAGTTCAACAAGATTGGGCAAAACCGGCTTATCATCGTTCCTGGCGGCAGGTTCATGGGTCCAACGGGAGGCGATTTGTCAACGGCCACGTTGACTGATAAGGATATTAAGGCGATAAAGAGGGTAAAAGAGGTGGATTTTGCGGCAGGGTTACTGACGGAGAATGCGCGGGTCGAGTATAAAGATGAGGCAAAATATATCTCTGTGTGGGGCATCCCAACAGACGGAGAGTCGCTCAGATATTTCGATGGCATCAGTTTTTTTGAGGTGGAAAAAGGCCGCAGCTTCAAGTCCAGTGACGCAAAGAGCGCTGTTGTTGGCTACCGGATTGCCCATGACCGTTTCAGCAGGGACATCGTTTTGGGGTCAAAGATTGCTATCAATAATGCAACATTCGATGTTGTAGGGCTGCAGAAGAATGCGGGTACTGGGGTTCATGATGTCATCATCAGGATTCCCTTGGATGAGGCAAGGACGCTGTTTAAGGAAGATGAGAAGATCACTTCAATATTCGCGTCCACTCAAATAGGCAAAGATCCATTGCAGGTGGCAGAGAAAGTAAAAAAAGAGCTGCGAAGGTCGCGGAATGTAAAGGAGGGCGAAGAGGATTTTACCGTTCAGACATCAGCACAAAGCATCGCTATTTTCAATGCCATCTTAAACCTTGTCAAGGCAATCCTCGTCGGGATTGCTGCAATCTCATTGCTCGTCGGGGGCATTGGCATCATGAACACGATGTATACTTCTGTCATGGAGAGGATGGACGAGATTGGCATCATGAAATCTATCGGGGCGAGGAATAGCGATATCCTGCTCGTGTTCCTGATTGAGTCTTGCGCCCTTGGCATTGTTGGGGGGATCATTGGCGTCATTGTTGGCATGAGCATCAGCGGGATGGTCCAGCTCATCGCCACGTTATCCGGGTTCATGCTCCTTGACATTAACACATCGCCCTACCTCATTTTTGGGGCAATAGCATTTTCGGCAATTATTGGAGCGCTCTCAGGTTTCCTTCCTGCCCTGGAAGCCTCAAGATTAAGACCAGTTGATGCATTAAAAAAATGATAGAAGACTATTTGAGCTTGACACTAAAGAACTTTTCTCATCAGAAGAAAAGAACCTTTCTCACGCTCATTGGCATCTTCATTGGCATCGCTGCGCTAGTCTCCCTTGTCTCCTTGGGGCAAGGACTCCAGAAGTCTATCTCTGACCAGTTCGCTCAGCTGGGGACTGACAAGATATTCATCCTTCCAGGGTCTGGCTTTTTTGAGACGAGTGCAAAGGGGGTCGCAATCACTGACAAGGACCTAAAGGATATACGCAATAGTAAGGGTGTGCAGGAAGTTGCAGGGAATATCTTCAAGATTGGCAGGGTAAAGGTGGGCGATACCTTAGTCTATAACAATGTCCTTGGCACGCCTCTTGATCAGACAAGGAAAGTGACAGAATCTGCGTTTAAGCTAAAGGTGATGAAAGGCAGGGAACTAAAATCTGGTGACCGGTACGCTGCATTCGTTGGACCGCGCTGGGCAAAGGACAAGGATATCCTTCCAAAGGGCATTGGTGTTGGCTCCCGGCTGGAAGTGGAGAATAAGACATTTCGCGTCGTTGGTTTTTTTGAGTCGCTTGGCAATCCTGATGATGACAGCCTGGTCATGATCCCGTATGATACGGCAAAGGACTTGTTTGATCAGCCGGACAGCTTTGATTATGTGATTGCGCAGGCAAGCGAAGGGGCAGAGCCGGCAGTAGTAGCGGAGGCAATCAAGAAGAAGATGCGCGGCTCGAGGAATTTAGAGGAGGGTGAGGAAAATTTTAATGTCAGCACCTCAGAGGACCTGATCCAGTCATTCAATGCTGTCCTTCTCATCGTTCAGATAATTGTCATTGGCATCGCATTCATTTCCCTCCTTGTTGGCGGTATTAATATCACGAACACCATGTACACGTCTGTTATTGAGAGGACAGGGGATATTGGGGTGATGAAGGCAATTGGCGCCCGCAATGGCGATATTCTCGCATTATTCATGATGGAGGCAGGAATCCTTGGCCTAGTCGGTGGGAGTATTGGCATCATTTTTGGCGTGGGGCTGAGCCAATTAGTCTCCCTTGCAGCAAATGCTGCGGGCCTTGGCTTCATCAAGGCATTCTTCCCCTGGTACCTAATTCTCGGAGCGCTTCTCTTCTCATTCACCGTCGGAGCTATTGCAGGAATTATCCCGGCGATGAATGCAGCAAGATTAAAGCCGGTTGATGCGTTAAGATATGAATAAGAATGATGCCCAGAATAAGAAAGATATCCCAAGATACGCAGCAGACTAGTGGGAAAGTGCATCTTGTTGGCAAAATGCAATATCCATCCACACTGATCTAATAGTGGATGATCGATGCCCCTTTCCCTGAAGTGATCGGCAAGAGTGCGCGGGATAGGTTATCAGGATAATCAGGGAGATGCTTGTCAATATATCCCATAACCCAGGCAGAGAGCTGTTCCTGGTCGCTTTCTCTCACCCACACCGAAATGTTTGCAGCATCGCCTGGCCCAAGGATTCGGGCAGACTGAACAAAGGGTGTTTTCTTAAGCGCTGATACCATAGCCTCTGCATCCGGATTGCCGATGCCATACTCTTCCCGAAGGCCCCCTCCAGTCTGATATTGTAATAAGAAGAATGTTGCCATGTCCCCTTCCTTCAATGCGTTCGCGCTGGCAAGCGCTCGCTTGTTTTCAGAGAGGACGAATCGTGTGTTTCCTTGGAGGGAATAGATCACCGCATCTGGATCCTCTACCATCTGGCATCTGGCCGAAAGGTGCTCAAAATGCTCTCGGGTCAGCCCAAGCGGGTCAAACTGGCAGATGAGCTGCTCTTTTGTTGCAGCAGGCGGAAGCATATCGATAAGCGAAGAGAGATCAGAAGAGGTGATGGGGATGCCAAGGGCATTGAGCCGAGAGAGAGCAAAATATGAGCTTTTAAGGTAAGGCGGATAATGATCCTCGTCAGGGTGAAAGAGTTCAGGGTACTGGGACGCTAGCCCCGTTGGATGTTCAAGGAGGAGGGCATATTCAGGACAGTGAGTAGATGCCATTTCGGCAGAATATGATTTTTTGATGGGAAAAGGCCAGGATATTGATGGGCTGATTAAAGGTTAAGTTGTCCTGACCATCCTGAAGATCGGTGGGCCGGAAATATTTCAGAAAAGAGCACAGAAAGGTTATTAATGTATCCTTCTTTTAACAGAGCATGCAACCGCGCAACAACTTTGAACTCATGGATATGAGAAAAGAAGCCCATATACCATGGGTTTATTTGACCGCGTAGATCAGCGCTATTGACCCTGGCAGGGCAACAATTCGTCCGATGTACAACCTTGGCCACCATAATTCTCTTGATGAATATCAGCCACCAATAAACAACACTAGAGATAATCTAAACAACACTAGAGATAACCCCTATAGAATATAATCATTTAATTTATTAATTTACAATTTATTTAATTTACACGTTATTATTTTACTTTCTTCATCCTAATGAAAACTTCTATCTTATTCACGAATTCTTCTGCTTCCTTATAGTACCGTTCAAATTCTGGTCCGGTGATATTCCGAATCTCCCGATGCTCGATTTTTTTCATGAGATCATAGAACTTTCCTACTCGTTCCGCATACTTCTTCTCTAGCATCCCAGTCTTCACAAACCGCTCCGCAAAAAGCTCCGAGAGATGTTTTGGACTTGGCGGCACTTCATGATGATGCATTAAAGCAGCATGCGCCGCATCAATGACTGACCAATACAGGTCAACTGTTGCCTGCAGGAGGTGCCACCTGGAATTTCGCAGTGTCACAGGCGCCCGCGAAAAATACGTGATCACGCTCTCGCGTGTTGGCCGAATTCTTCCCTGCCGAAGGAGTGCCTGTAATGGCTCGATAAAGCCAGAATCGATGAGAGCAACCCCATCCCTAAGGATATTGACAACAACTGGATCAGCCACCCGGGCATATTCCCAGAAGCTGGTGAATTTCAGGGTGATTATATGCAGCTGGGGAGAGATTCGGGTGACGATTTTTGCAACAATGACCCGGTACGCTTCGATGAGTTCAGGGGTCATCTGGATCGCTGTATCATCAACGACAACAAGGATATCGATATCGCCAACTTGGTTTTTCTCTTTCCTTGCAGTCGCCCCAAATAACACCACTGCCCGGGTAAAGTTCCCAAACTCCTTATGGACATCCTTTGCAAACTCGAACGCTTTCTCTAATGCTTTCTCTTCGTACTTGTTGATATGAGGACTAATCCTCCTCTCAATGCGAAAGTCCATCGTCACCTCTTTTTCTCTTCTTTCAGCTTTAAAGGTTTATAAAGATTATCATTTAGGACACTGTTTATTTATCATCAAT
>DUKZ01000048.1 GCA_013329045.1 Candidatus Woesearchaeota archaeon | reverse complement strand
TTTTATCTAACTGTCAAACTTGGGATGAAAGGTAGAAAATTTTTTAATGGCAGGAAATTGTGTGGGTGCACACTTGCCCACATGTCCTTCAAGGCTCCTAATCTTGTGTCCACTTCACTCTCAAGAGATGGAGTCAGTATTCCGGCAGCTTTCCATACCCTGAAGAATAGTGGTGTAAACCCTAACTCGCTACGCTCGCTCTAAAGAAGATAGGCGGAAATGAAGTTCTCAACCGGAGCAGAGTTCCGGGGTATTAAACCCAGAAAGGAATAAACAGCGTCTCTACTAGTATAAGACATAATTAACGCATAATTTATATAGTTGTTGTGCTTTCTTGTTTTTATGATCAACCTACAAACAAGAGAACTTGTCCTTAAGTGGACAAACCAGGGAAAAACACAACAAGAAATCGCTGACTTGGCAGGATGCCATCAGTCAGCGATAAGCAGACTTCTTGCGAAGTACAATAAGATTGGCAGTATCAAAAACCGATTTCGTAGTGGACGACCAACACCCTTGACGAAAGAAACTCTGGCAAGACTCAAGGGGGATTTTGCACAAAAAGCACGAGCTACAAACAAGAATTTCTGCTCCATTGACACAAAAAAATTCTCACAACTCATTGAGCAAACAACACACAAGAAATACTCAACACGCCACGTTGAGCGAATACTCCGCAAACTGGATTTTTCGCGTATAGCCCCGCGCTCACAACACATAAAAAATGATCCCGAAAAGGTTGCAGTATTTCGTCAAGAATTTAAAAAAAACTCGAAACGAAATATTTGGATTATGAAATTATAGCAATCGACGAAGCAGGATTTCAATTAACAACAACCTACAAAAAAATCTGGTTTCCCAAAGGAGAAACACCACGAGGAGCATTTTTTTGGAGCAATAAAAAGCTCATCACCTTCGGAGCACTGACAAGCAACCACCAATTCTATTATGACTTTTACGATTCACAAAACAGCCTCACATTCAGACATTTCTTGAGAACACTATTTGAAAGATTAGACAAGAAAAAGAAATACGTTTTCATCCTTGACAACGCAGGATTTCACAAAACACAATGTGTCAAAAACCTAATACGAGAATACGCACCACGAATCAGCGTTGAACATATTCCACCCTACTCACCAGAACTCAACCCCATAGAAACCTGCTGGAAAGTCACAAAAGACTCTGTGACTAAATCACAATATTTCAAAAAAATTGATGACCTACAAACCGCTTTGGAACAGTTCTGGCAAAAACATATTTTTATGCAAAATTTTATATGATACTTATGTCCCTAACTAATCCATCGTTAATCTTAAATACAAGTTATACCTATGAGTCCATCATAATGGTAACGGTGAAAGATATTATGAGTTCCCATTTGATTTATGGGGACGAAAACTCTACTGTATTTGATATCATTGAGCTAATGGCAAGAAACAACGTAGGCTGTGTTGTTATTATGCGAAGTGGTGTAGTTAAAGGAATTGTTACAGAGAGAGATGTTGTGAGGAGTATATATAAAGAAAGATTCAATATTCTCGATCAGAAAGCACAGAATATAATGAGTTCTCCTGTTGTTACTACAGAAGAAGATCAAACACCAATGCTTGCAGCATATATAATGAGAGATAAGAATATAAAGAAATTAATTGTGATGGACGATCTAGATGTGAAAGGGATAATAACACAAACAGATATTGTTAGAAACATGGATAAAGTACTTCATCCCTGTGGTTGATAGTATCCCAACAATATTCGAGGTATTACTATTTCTGCACCCTTCAAGCCTTGCCCAAATGTAGACTATCCACCATATGATAAAATTTATGATAAAATTAAGAAAAACAGTTACTTCACACTTTTCTTTACACTGACCCGGTGCTTTCTCATGTACTTCAATGCCTGACCGAGCCTGAGCAGATTATTTTTCGCCCCAAGAGCCTGGATGACATTCTCTGCATTTGCCATTCCCAGCTGCAGCGCAAACTCAACATCCTCTGTCTTGATGATCCCTGCAACAAATCCAGAAGCAAAAGCATCTCCAGAGCCTGTCGTTTCCACAATCTTTACCTTGTTTGGCTTTGCTGAGTAAAAGATTGTGCCATTGTAGGCAACAATCTCCCCTGGGCCATCAGTGATAACAACAATTTTTGGACCCAGCTCTCGGAGCTTTACTGCCAGCTCCTTGACTTTTTTCTTGCCAATAATCAGCCTTGCCTCATCCTGATTGAGCACAAGGACTGTCACGTGCCTGAGAACTTTCTCCAAATATTTTGGTCCCTTACTTGCAAGATACGTCGAAGGATTGAATGCAACCTTCACTTCATTGGCTGCTGCATACTCGACGAGTTTTTCTATCGCCTTATATGCATCACCCATCATGGTTGCAATATAGAACCAACCAGCCTTCATCCGTGACTCATGGATATCAGTTGCCTTGAACTCATCATTTGCCCCCTTAAAGCAAAGAATGACATGGTCCTCTTTTGCGGCGTCAAGGATGACAGAATAACCGGTCTGCACATCAGACCTTGATACAAGGGAGGTATTCACCCGCTCTTCTTTCATCTCATCAATGATCATCCTTGCCGCTTCATCTTTTCCAAGCTTTCCCAGAAACCCTGCCTTGAGGCCAAGGCGGGAAAATGCAACGGCGGTATTCGTGCCGCCCCCACCTGTTGCATGGAAGATGTGATCTACGAGCACCTTAGAGCCAATATCGAGCTTAATCTTCCTGGATTTCGGGTTAAAATGGCTTTCTTTTGTGTGGACGAATACATCAACCGTGGCTGATCCTACAGACAAAATATCCATTACATTATCCATTGCACATCACAACTACTGGCGTTCTGCCAGATCCTTGACAACCTTCAATGCAACAATCAACGCTGCTGGTGCAACAAAGCTCCTGATATAGCTGAAAATCGCCCTAAAGGTGATACCAAGCATATCAATGGGGTCATACCCGAGCCTTCCAACACCTAAATTCAATGTCCCTGCCAGGAGCAAGGCAATTGCTGCGACGAGGAACTTATGAGTCTCCTCGCCCGTGATATTGATGAACCCGATCAGCAAACCAAGGATAATCAATACCAGGCTCACCACTTTTCCAAGCGGGCTTGTGCTATCCGCAATCAAGAACCCGGCAAGGATCGCGAGCAATACCCCGAGGATAAATGCATAATGCCCAACGGAAGCGCTCTGTGATGGCTTTGTTTGGACCTTTACCATCTTCTTTGCAATAGCCTTACGATTGGCTTTTTTGTTCTTTGCCATTGATCACACCTCTTTTTGATATAAATGAACATAACGAATATAAGCTTCTCTTAAGTTTAAGCTTCTTTGAGTTGTCTTTTTACCAAACCCCGATGGACTTTTTTGTCTACACCTATATAAAGTTATGGTACTTCTTAATAGTGAGTACTATCTTTTGCCCTGCAGGGGACCATTTACCGCATCGAGGTGACTATGCGCATCGAGAATAGATCTTGTCCTCCCCAAAAATACGCGGGCATCCAGGATCGACCTAAGATATGTTTTTTCCTGATCAGTTACCCGGGCAAATTTATCTGCAATAATGAGTCCATAAGGATAGCCAAGGAACGCTGGGTCCTGTGCATGATAAACCAATGGCGCCAATGACGCATTGCCTTTTGTTTCTACCCTGAAAATATGGCGTGAGAGTGGATGGAGCCTGACAAAAGAAAGGCTGCCTGGGACTCCTGGCGGGACAAAGCACCATGATCCGGGAGGAGCAATTGAGTGCAGCAGGGCAACAACGGATATGCCCTCATCAGAAATAAGGTCTGTTGTCTTCGATAGGGCCATCAGGGAAACATCTTTTGGGAGATCAAGGGAACACAGATGATCATCCAGCGCGCCATCAACAATGATTGATCCCTGGAAACCTGTCTTTATTAGCGTCCCCCCCATCCTCACTTCAGCAGCCCTCCTGATATCCAGAGCAATAGAAGAAAGTGAGCAGGAGGAAGTGAGTGTTGCTTCTTTTTGTGTTTTTTGTGCTTTTTGTGCCGAGGAAGAGTAATCCCCTGAGAGAGTGAAGGGATCTGGAAAGCAATCAGCCCTCACTCTACTGCCCTCCCTGCTGAGCACGACAAAGAACTCCTCTTTCATCATCTCTTGCTTCCTTTTTCCCTGAAAGACCACCCCAACAACCCGTATATACTGAACAGCCAAATGAGGGGAGGCAATAAGCTCTTGGTTCCCCCCATCAATACATGCGCACACCTGGTTACCATCTGCTTTTGGAAGAGCCTTGAAAAAAGTTTGATCGATCGGAAATATTGTCTTGTCTGGCAGGGTGCATGTCCCTCTCCTTGGCGTTGAGGCATTTTCCAGGATTGATGATATCCTCTCGATAACAGCGTCCATAGGACATCATCCTTTACCGCCTTATAATAAGATTATTGTGCCACAACGCTTATAAAAAAAAGAGAAGCACTGCCTGCCATGATCATCGATGAGGCATATGAACTTCTCTTTCCGGGAAAAACATCCCCCTATACGTTCACCCTTGACTATTCTGCCCGGTTCAAGGGCTATAATGCAAACGTCCGAAAACGGGGCAGGGACATCTCATTTCACCTCTCCTCCAAATGGAAGACGGTGAGCAAAGAAATTGTCATCGGCCTCATCCAAGACCTCCTGATAAGGATACTGCATGAAAGGGGCATCAAGAGCACGATGAACATCGAGATGTACCATGTGTTCATGCAAAAAATAGCGATGGTCATCGACAAGACACAAGATGATGAAGTGCTCGCATTGTCATATGATCGGGTAAATGAACAGTATTTTGGAGGATTGGTGGAGAAGCCAAACCTACAATGGCATAAAGCATCACGACGGCTTGGAAGCTATGATTATGGGACAGATACAATCAGCATGTCAGATGCCCTTCGCGGGGCTCCTGAACGGGTACTAGATTATGTCATGCATCATGAACTGCTGCACAAATACCTTAAGTACTCGGCAAAAGGGGTGCGGCCACATCATCACACGAAAAAGTTCAAGGAGATGGAGAAGCGGTTCTATGACTGGGAAGGATGCGAGCAGTATCTGTCAAGAATGACGAGGAAAGGATGGTTTTTCTTCGAATAGGGACTTAGCTGGGAGATAATATTTCTTGAATACACTAAAATATTATAAATCATCACCTGTTCAGATCGAAGATGGGAGAACACAGATCACTCCTGGTCCAAGATGCGATCACCGGGACAAAATATTATGCTTTCACGGGCATCGAAACAGTACTTGCACCCGTTCCTCATTCCCCAACAGGATCTCTTGAAGTCGAACTCTGCCATAATCAGGGTCCGATATATATCCCTGAAGAGATGCACCTTGGTATTGCATACCCAAGCATTGAAGATGTCATCAACGTGATGGAAGCAGTCGAAATAAGCATCCAATTTGCGGCTATGGATCCAAGCTACCTGGAGAGACGCCCACAAGACGACCCTGATTTTGGCATGGACATTCCGACACAGAAAGAACGATTACGGTACCTTTTTCAGGATTTTCTTATCGGGCGCATTGATGCAGGGACACTTCATTTCCTCAGCTGCGATTATGACAAACTACTCCGCAACCTTGACCATCTGATGGGACAAGGCATCATTGACAGAAGCCTGAGATATATAAAAAAAGTTGGCAGGAACGCTATCCTGACCAGACGAAATGACCTGATCATCTACAATAGGGAATATCATATGACAGACATCCAAGAACGCGTCCATCAGGTTGAAGGGCCGGAAATCATGCGATCATTGTTTCTTGATTTTCTCCGACTCTCCGGGGAGGAGGATATCTTTTCAGATCACCACCTTTTCCGCTCCACTATGATGAACAACTGGTGCAGGCTGCTTTTATGCTATTATGATGCAGTGGATGATGCAATCCATGGAGGGACTAATCAAGATTTTCTCCTTGGAGACCTGGAATGGGCAAAAAGCCCCCTTTGTGAAGAAATAACAAAAAGGATGCTCCCTCTTGTGATGAATGGCCATGCCGAAGAATAATAACAGAAGAGCGCAATGTTTATAAACCCTCCCCGGTTCATATTCCAATCGGTGTTTTTTATGACCACAAAACAAGTTCCTATCTCAACAATGAAGAAAGGAAGCTGCATCGTCATAGACGGTGTTGCTTGCAGGATCACTGATACCCAGGTGTCCAGGCCAGGAAAGCATGGCCATGCAAAATACCGGGTTACTGCCGTTGGGCTGCTTGACGATAAGAAACGGGACGTTGTCATGCCAGGGCATGACCATGTCGAGACGCCAATCATCGAGAAAAGGACGGCCTCCGTCCTTTCCATCGCCGGTGATGTGGCAAACGTGATGGACATAGAAAATTATGAAACCTTCGAGATGAAGATTCCAGAAGAGCTCAAGGCTGATGTTGGGGAAGGGAAGAATATCCTCTATTGGATCATCCTTGGCGAAAGGGTAATGAAACAAATAAAGACTGAATAACCATGGCAAAATTCGCTGAAGCTGATAATCGTTTGTTCAAGAACAGGTTTGCCTGCAAACGCTGCAAGACTGTGACGAAGACATCAGGGCTCTTAGTCCAGCAAAAGAAAGCAGCATGCAGGAAATGCGGCTCGAAGGATCTTCGCCCAAAAAGGAAAAAGTAGGTGACTCATGCAGATTGAGACTATTGCAGCATTTCTCTTTATTATCCTCCTCTCAGTATTTCTCTACAACGAGCGAAAAAAGCTCACAATCCAGCAGGTGCTCGGGCCTTTCCTCTATGTTGCGATGTTTCGCACAAAACTTGGTCTGGCTAAGATGGATGCGTGGGCAAAGAAACATCCCCGCCTCTTATCCTGGCTTGCGAGTGCTGGTATACTCATTGGCTTTCTTGGCATGATCATCGTCGGCTTTGAGATGATCAGAATTTTTGTGAAGATGGTTATTGTGCGAGAAGCAGTTGCCGGAGTTGGCGTTGTCTTGCCGTTCCAGGTGAAGGGGGGATTTTATGTGCCATTCTTTTTCTGGATCATCTCAATCTTTTTTATCGCCGTTGTGCATGAGTTCTCCCATGGGGTCATTGCCCGGCTCCACAAAGTGCCGGTAAAATCATCCGGTTTTGCGTTCCTTGGCGTCCTTGCACCGGTCGTCCCCCTCGCATTCGTCGAGCCTGATGAGAAAGTGCTCTCCAAGAAAACGACGAAACAGCAACTTGGGGTGTTTGCTGCTGGCCCCTTCACAAACATTGTCTTTGGATTTGTCTTTTTGGCAATCCTTCTTCTAGTCTTTGGACCGATATCGCAAGCAATCTATGAACCGATCGGAGTGAATATTGTCAGCGTTGATGCAGGGTCACCTGCTGAAGCATCTGGACTTACCCCCGGCGAACTGATCACCAGCATTGATGGGATACGTGTCCAGACAACACAGAACTTATCTTCGCTACTCAAAGAGAAAAAACCCGGCGAGAAGTTGCTTCTTGGGACGAATGTCTCTACCCATACACTTCTCCTTGGGGCTCATCCGGATGATCCAAACACCGCTTATATGGGAGTGAAATTGGAGGATGAGGCCAGGGTAAGAGAACGGGTAAATGCCCCTCCATGGGCACTCTCAGCGTTCGAATGGCTCTCTGTCCTGGTGTTCTATCTCTACCTGCTCAACCTTGGCATCGGGCTCTTTAATTTGCTCCCACTCGGTCCGGTCGATGGGGGACGGATGCTCCTTGTCGGATTAGGGCATTATTTCACAAAAGAGAAAGCGGAACGGATCTGGGGAAGGGTGTCATTGTTTTACCTTATCCTGCTTCTTGTTATCATCATCGGATCATTCTTTCCCTTTCATTGAATTGAAGAATTCTTCGATCATCTGATTTGGTTTTGGCTTTGCATTTTGGTCTAGAGAGTAATAAATCTTTTGAGCTGTCTGGCCCCAGGAATAATCCCCTTTTTCTTCCTCAATTGCGATTACTTTTACCTGCCCTAGAGCCTGTGCTTTTTTGAGGTGATAATAGATAGAGCGCGGGTGCACTTTCCCGAACAGGCGCTGATAGATTTTAATGAGATCATAGCCGTATGCCCTTTTCTTGTACAGAAGAATTGAAAGAATATTCTCACGAATCTGCGATGTTGTTGGACGGCCACGATTCATGAATTATTTGCAATATGGTAATTATATAAAGGTTTTGGAAAATAGATTGTTTGTCGTCCAGGAAACGACTCCATATCTATAAGTACTCAATGAGGGAAAAAATGGTTATAGAAAATTATTTAAACCTTCATGAATCATTAGTTCATGAGATGATCGTCAAAATAAGCAAGGGGTATCAGTTGACAATACCAGCGGAAATGAGGAAAGAGCTTGGGATCGATAAAGGGAGTGAAGTACTTTTAAGGTTTGATAAGAAAAGAGAAAAGATTTTCATAGAGCCATTTCAAGGAAACAAGTCATCCTTAGAACGATTATTTCAAGAAGGGAAAAAATACCCATGTACATTATCCATTGAAGAAATGGAAAAGATTGGTGAAGAAGATTATGAGATTTATTGATACAAATATTCTGGTGCATGCATTCACATTCGGGCCTAGAAAAGGAGCATGCGTGGAAGTTTTAAAAGGTGATGAGTGTTTCGTGAGCTCACCATTGATCTTAAGTGAGTTATTCTCCACATTATTCCGGATAACAAAAAATAAACAGTTTTGCCATTCAATCATAACAGAATTAATCAGGAATACTCAGTTTTCTTTTGTGAGTATTGACAAGAATATAGCCTTTGAAGCAGTATCACATATGAATAAATATGACTTGCATTTCAACGATGCATGCCACTATGCAACCGCAGTTGCTTGCGGGTGCGAGGCGATTGTTTCTTACGATAAAGATTTTGATGGGATGCCATTAAAGAGAATTGAACCGTAAAAAGAAAGAAAAAAAATGTGCACTTACGTGCACCTTCCGTTTATGCAGATACCTGTCAAATTAGTCTGGTTTGAAGCATAGCACCCTCCCGGGAAATAATCAGGAGTAGTGCCATAACATGCCCATTCTGCAACAGTCACTCCATCAAGGCAGAAGTCATCTTGGCTATACTGAGAGCTATTCATGACCCCACTCACCGTCCCCTTAGTAAAAATGTTGTCTGCGTCAGTATCAGAACAAGAGTCTGGAATGGAATCACAAACCCCTCCAGTACAGCCGTAGGTGCAAACTTCGACAAGCTCCTGATAGGTGTTATTCAAACAATTCCCTGAAGAGCAATAACCATTGGTCCTATCCCTGATCACAGAGCCATTATAACAGTAGTTTTGGCCAACCGCGTCTGCTAAATTGCAATTTTCCTCAACAACGGGTGACGAAGATGTATTACAGGCGCCTCCTGAACACGAGCCATCGATGAAGTCTATCTTCCTCATATCACCAACACAGTATGGCGCACCATAGCCATCCTGAGCATCACAATCTTCCTGCACTTCAGGAGTGAGCGAAGAGCCACATGCCCCTGATCCACAGGAATAATCAGTGAAGTCTTTTACTATGATATTTCCTGAGCAATAGGATCCAGAATAGGTATCATTGCCACAAGACTGCTGCTGATTTAAAGCTTGACCAGCCATACAATACCACTCAACGAGGTCATCACTATTCACACAGTAATCATCATTGGTGTATGGCACTTGATTGATATATCCAGAAACAGCACCAAAAACTGAAGGGATGATGCCACCATCAGAATCAGAGCATGTATCAGGCTGAGGATTACAAACTCCAGCTGAACAACCAAATGGGCAAGATTCCACAAACTCGGGAATTGTTGATGAAGAACAAACACCACCTGCACAAGAGTAATCTGTCAAATCCCTATACACAGAAGCATTAGCACAATAATTACTCCCATAAGAGTCTGTCCCGCAACTCAATTGCTGCGATTGCTGATAAACATCACTGCAAGAAAATTCAATGACTGCATCGCTATTTGCACAGTAATCAGCGTTATTATAAGGAACATTGTTTAAATAGCCAGAGGCTGTTCCAAGGACCGAGATCACAACACCACCATCAGAATCAGAGCAGGAATCGGGAACTCCACAATCCGCTGAACATGATGAGGGAGTTTCACCACCTTCACACACAGCATCGCCGCAGTTTGACTCATCAATGTCATGCTTGTTACTGCATCCAGCATCAGCAAGATCTTTCTTTCCATCACCATCATTATCTATCCGGTCATTACATTCAGGTTTTGCCCTTGCTGCCAACACAGAGCCGGCTACAATAATCAATATAGTCACCAATCCTAAAAGAATTCCAATTCTCGCTTTTTTATCCATTAGAGATACCTCCACCGATTTTTTATATTCTTTTAGGTTAGCACTATAAGAATATTATGAATGTTGAGAATGTGTTTTGAGAACGTTGTTTAAAGATGAACAAGAGGCCCTATCCAAACACACTCGCAACCTGCAGGACTTTCTTTTCCTCCAGATGATCTCCTATTGCCATCATACCAACGGGCATTCCTTCTACATTTCCGATGGGAATAGAACAATGAGGAAGGCCGGCAAGATTTGGGCCAACAGTCATGATATCCATCATGTAATTCTGCAAGGGTGTGAGCTTTTTTATGTCATCAAATTTTGGCGAAATGATAGGCATTGTGGGGCTTATGAGGACATCGACTTCCTTGAATGCTGCCTTGTATTCACTGATGATCTTTGTCCTGACCTTTGCTGCCTTGATATAATAGGCATCACGATACCCAGCCATCCTCGCAAAGGTGCCAATAATGATCCTTCTTTTTGTCTCCTGGTTGAAATGTTTCGATCTGACTTTTGTGAAATACTCATTAAAATTGCCCTCGAGCTTCTCGTGCCTGCCATATCTCATCCCGCAATACTTCGCAAGATTTGTTGATGCCTCAGACATGGCGATAAGATAATAACAAGAAACGCCATATTTAGCGACGAGAGGAAGGCTGATCTCTTTTGCTCCTAAGCCTTTTTTCTTGAGCACTTCGATTGCCTTTTTTACTTCCTTACTAACCTGCGGGTCAATACCCTCACCAAATGATTCTTTAATGATGCCAACCTTGAGCCCATTGACTTCTTTTTTAATTGCTGCTAGGTAATCATCAGCTGGCTCCTTGAGGGAAGTTGCATCATTCGGGTCATGACCTGCAATGACTGACAATGAGAGAGCCAGATCATATGATGATGAGGCCATCGGACCGATTTTGTCTAAGGAGCTGGCATAATCCATCAGGCCATATCTTGATACTCTCCCATACGTTGGGCAGAGGCCAAACACACCACAAAAAGCGGCTGGAGCAGCAATTGATCCCCCCGTTGATTCCCCGATTGATATATGGGGAAAGGATGCCCATTTGGTAATAGCGCCAGAACCGCCAGATGAGCCACCACAACTCCTTTCCTTGTCGATTGGGTTGAGGGGAATTTCCATGTTGTTGCCAACATTTACTGAGAATGTGCCAAAGCCAAAAGCGTCCTGGGCGGTCTTTCCAATAATAATTGCGCCCTCATCCTTCAAACGCTGGACGACTGTTGCATCATAGACCGGCTTATACCCTTCGAGAATAGCTGATCCTGCCTTTGATTCCAGGCCTTTGACAACGATGCAGTCCTTGATTGAAACAGGAAGGCCAGCCAGCTTTCCCTTCGGGTTTTTCTTAATTACTTCTGCCTGTTTTATTGCCTGCTCATCAGCAATAATGTTCATGAAATGAAACTCTTTATTTGCTTTCTTCACTTCCTGGAGCGCGGTCTTTATGTGAATGAGAGGGTCAATCTTTTTCTTACCCACCTCGTCGATGAATTGCTTTACGTTCATTGATCCGCTCATATGATTTTTGGCCCCTTGAAATACCCATCCTGCTTATGCTCTGTTAAAGACAATGCTTGATCTTGTGTGAGGCAGGGTTTTGGTTCATCATCCCTCACGGCATCCTGAAGGGGGACGGGCTGGAATGAGGGAGGGACATTATTCGTGTCAACCTTTGCGATATCTGAAAATGCCTCGAGAATATCCTTCAATTGAGGGAGAAATTTGGCAATCTCTTCCGTTGTGAGCTCGAGTCTTGCTACTTGCGCAACGTGCTTGATTGTGTCTTTCGTTAATTCCATACTCTTAACCCCTTATGCTTTAAAACTTGTCGTGGTTTAAAAAGGTTGTGCCGAATAAGTCCTCTGATAGGTTACTTATAATTGTACACTAATCTCAAATTGTGCACTAAGCTTATTTGATAGAAGAGTTTTGCATGTGCTCATTTTTTTGTTGCTTGTTGAAAAGCTCTTGCTCAAAGGTTTGTGGAGTGATAACAATTGATCCACTGATATGCTTGACTGCTTTTTTGAGCTCGGAGAATGCTTCTTTATCTACTGTCATCAGTGAGACCTGATAGGCTGTTTGATCCTGAATGAAGTCAACCTCTTTTCTACCATTCCAGTAGTAGATATCCTGCTTCCTGCGTCGGAGAGCCTGGGCAATTAGTGCCTCGAAAAGATGCCCTCGGTTCGTTCTTGCGGCAAGAGCGGTGGAAAGCCCATTGTCGATTGCATAATATTTAGATGCGCGTCCAGCAAGATATTTTGTCTTCGTGGAATAGGAGAAAAATGGGACTTCAACAATCAGGTATGCATCTACCATGTGCGAAAGGTAATTCTCAGCAGTCCTGCTGTTGATACCAAGCTCTTTTGCAAGCTTGTTTGCACTCACCTTCAGCCCGGTGTTTGCAAGGATGTATTGCGCAGCCGCCTTGAACTGCTGTGAGGGAACCATTTTGTGCTTCTCAAGAATGTCTCTGAGAAGGATATCATTGAAGTACTGGGTGAGAAGCTGCATTCTCTTTTCTTCATCAGGCTCTAGAACCACTTCGGGAAAGCCACCGAACATCATGTACTGCTCAAGCGACTTGCCACCAAAATCCCGGAACTCTTCATAATCAAGCGGAAATATTTCAAAGGTGATATTCCTGCCTGTCAGGACTGTCCCGAGCGCTGGAGAAAAGAGTGAGATGTTTGAGCCGCTAATGATGAATTTCTTGTGCGTTTTGATGTCATAATGGGTACGCAGCCAGCTTTCGAATCCAGCGACCTTTTGAATTTCATCAAAGAAAAAATATTCTGCATCAGAAAACTGATGAAGAACCTCATCAAGCAATGCAAGACTGAGATATGGTAGAAGTCGATAATCATCAAAGTTGATGTAGACAGTTTTCTCTTTCATCCGGGAAGCGACCTGCCGCAGAATCGTCGATTTACCCGAACGGCGGACACCTTTGATTATGATGATTTCAGGCCTTCGAAGCCACTTTTCAATGAGTTCAACATATTTGTGACGGAATATACCCTTATCTTTGAAAACAGTTTGTACAGCCACGCGCATTGCTTCTTGCATTCCATCAGGAAAGATGGTTTTATTTATAAACGTTTGTATTCTAATACAAATCTATTTAAATGATGTTAGGGGATCGGGAGCACATTACTCACGTTACTGAATGTAATGAGAATTGTTGCCAATACAAGGGCAATAAGGAGACCGATGATGCTGACAGCTAATTGTGAGACAACCCGAATCCAGTCTGCCTTTGCCTTGTAGAGATGATGGACATACCCTATCGTCAGCAGGAGATAGATCGAGACCCCGGCAACAACAACCCAGGGCATAATGAGCTTTTTTCCTATCATGAAAGAAACACTTACAAGCACAGCGATGATTGCTATCCATTGGACAGAGACCATGAGCTTTTCAAAAAGAATCTTTTTTTCTGTCATTTTGATCCCTCTTTTTTCTCCATCAAAAAATGATACAGTGCATCCAGCGCTTTTCTTCTATGACTCATCATATCTTTTTCTTCCCTTGTCATCTCACCATACGTTTTTGAGCAGCCATCGGGGAGAAAAACGGAATCAAATCCAAACCCGTTCTTGCCGCGTGGTGGAACAATCTTTCCCTGTACTGAACCATGAAACACATGAACCTGCTCTGTGTCATGATAGCCGATGAACACACTTGCGATGGCTGATTTATCCGGGAAATCAATGAGCAGCCGGTGGAAATTTTCCGGGCCGATATCATCCTCAAAATACTTAATGTAAGGTCCTGGAATGGTCTTGAAGGCAGAAAAGACCAAAGAAACGTCATCCACAAAAACAGGCTTCTTAATGAGTGAATATGCAACTTTTGCCTTCTCTTTGACAATATCTTCTGGAGAGCCCTGCATCTCAGGCAGGTTTAACGATTTTTGCATGAGGTGAAAGCCTGAGATGATATGTTGCGCCTCCCTGAATTTTCCCTCGTTAGATGTTACAAAAACAAGGATTTTTTGCATTTTTATGATTAAACAAAACACTCTTTAAAAAACATACCTATACTGTTTTGCAATTGGGTATATCAAGTCCTAAAGACATAAATATTCAGGTTCATTCACTAGTAAAAAAGGGGGATTTATGGCCAGCACTAACATTCGCGATTATAGGGGAACTGCTCTTACACAACTCGCTCCTGTAAGGCTAGTTGATCGAGGAAGGTCTCATCCTTTAGAAACTGATACAGGGGATTATAATGATTATCGTATGCTTTCTCAGGAATATAGCACAGCTCTCTTCTCTCATCGGCCTTTGACATATCATCATGACATGACACTCTTTCGTTGGGTCTATAATAGAGCCGAGATGGGACACCGGGGTGAACACAGAGAGCAAAGCGGGAGAAGCTACTTTGAAGAGCATCTTGTTGGAATGGCACTCCACGCACTCTCTCTTGGCATTTATGATACAGAAACCCATTACCTTATCCCAACACACGACCTTGGAGAGACTCCAAGACGGTCGATAGAATTTTGCGTACTCAGCCAAGACCTCCCCTACCGTGTCTTTTCCGGCGTGCTGGCAATGACGCCTCCAACGCGGGCAGAGACTAGACAAGAGATATCAACTGCCTATGACCTTGAAGCAGATGAAAGAGATCCTGTTTTTTCCTGGTATCGCGCCACGAGCAAACTCAGAAAGGTTGTCAATGAAGCATCCCAACCTCGAAGATCAGTTCGTCCACAGCCATGGTTGAGGAGGATGTTATTTAATGAGCATCATGATGATGATCCGAGCAATGTGCGGGTTGCTGTTGTCTATGGGCTAAATTGGCACAATAACCTGAGAACACTGCCCCGGAATGAAAAAGGGGTGAGAAAAGCGTATGAAGCCCTCGAGCTCATGATACCTGCATTTCGCCTCCTCTCCCCGAGAGTCCATGCCTTCTATGCAGGAATCGGCCAGGATTTTAATTGGGAAGGGGTATTAGATGAGTGTGAAAAGTCTGCCCTGTCCTTCCTTGCAGACTATGCAGGGAATGATACAGACCAGGCAATTTATCATGAAGGAAGGAGATATCTTGACCATATTTCCCAGCGAGCAAATGATCCGGAGAACGGCGTATTTATCCTAGGAGATCACATCAGAGGAATCATCGAAAAAAAACTGCCGTTTGTCCTTGCAGAAAAATCGGGTGTACACCTGAAGCACCGATACATTACTACTTATCATCACACCATGGGGTTATTAGTCCCGCGCATGCTCGGAGGGCTCTGAGAAATAGAAAGATTTATAAAAGAGTTTTTGTTACTATTCTCTAGGTGGTATAATAAATGTCTCGAGATCAGCATTCAGCTACGCTTGAAGGGTTAATCCTAAAGGTTCCTTATCAGGCGGACGTGAATCCTGCAAATATCAGTACCAAGGAATACACTATCTCTTTTTTGCTCGATAGGCAGGGCAGTACCTCTTTATACACACTCAAATACCTGCATGATGGAAATATCTGCGACCCTGGCTGGGATCTTGACCCCACTGTTTCAATAACAAAAGAGCGTGCAATGAATTACTTGTTTGCAGTGGCTTCTCGTCTCGAAAGCCATATCCATGAAAGGGTGGTTACTCCTGTATATTCTCCACGTTTTAGAAATGAGAACAGGGTGATTAGGAATAAATTCTTAGAGTGGCTTGGCACTCAAGGATTCAGTGTCGAAACACCCCCTCCTACCTGATTAGGTCAACCCTTCTAAATGCCAGAAATGATGCCAGAGCTCTCTTGCCCCTGTCTTCTCGACATTCCGCTCTTGCTCCTGACGACGAAGCTCGTGAGAAAATGGGCCGGCATAATAGAACGGGACATCAGTGACAGACTGGATGACCACCTCACAACTGTGGACAGTTGATGCCAGGCCCTCAAGCTGAACATGATGCTGTATTGCCCGAAGTTTTGAATTGGGATCAGTATAGTGGTCCTCGAAACGCTGCAAACAAGCAAAATCCCCACTTGTTGCGAAGTAGGCTGAAGCATCCCTTACCGCATCCATCGTTGGCAATACGATAGACACACCCATCACATCCGGCATGACATAATCCCAGTCCCTCACAACCTCATGGAGATAGATATCCCGAGGTTTAATGATATCTGTCTCTAATCTCATAGCAAGCTGTATCTTGGGAAGATCATCTTTTGATATCCTGCTTCCAAGCACCCTAAATGATTCCCCGTGCTCTTTTGCAGCGTAGTAATTTGAGATATACCATTTGATCGCTTGCAAGAACTGAGGATCAGCCATCCAGGAAGCAAGGGCAGGATCCTCTATATCCTTTTTAGGATTTCTGATCGATTCATCAAAGTAAGGTCGAGTGATATTTCTGAGTTCTTCGACATCTGGATGAAACGCAGAATAAGCAATTTTCCCATACCTGACAAAACTCCGCCGGATTTTGCGAAGAAAATTTTGAGCATTGGCGTTTGGGAGCTTCGTTGAATAAAAGTCGATTGCTTCATTGATGAAACAAAGATTGAGGTCATACATCTTCTTCGCCAACTTCCTTTCGATGCTCTGGCGCCCTTTGCGCCTTGAGAATATACCCACACCAGCATCTGGGAACACAAGATAATGATCAAACCGCACTCCCCCATATAATTTTGCCCCACCCTCAACTAAACCTGTTCCGAGCCATTGACGGTGCCTCCTGATCTCTTCCTCGCTAAACAATCTTTCTGGGGTGTTTCCTGAAGATCGTGCTTCATCCATTACCCTCAATACCTGAGATTGGTGAGGCTGGAGCAATGAACGATACAGCTCGCCACTATCTGTCGGAGCAACTGACAAGTCAAACGGATCTCGCTTCCATTCCGCAGTAAACTCCCTTGGGAGGCCTGGTGTTGACCTGAGAAGCTGATTTAAGACGAACTCCAGATCGACTGGCACATCCTCTTCCCACACCCGTCTTGATTCCTCAACATGCATCTGCGCCTCTTCCATTGTGAGTACATGATGGGCTGGATCGAGCCATTGGGGAAGACTCCTGATGGTTACTCGATCATCTTCCCGCGTGTTCACAGCATCGATCAATGGGTCAATGACTGAGGAATAATCTGATGGCATGGGCAGACGTATGAGAATTTAGTTTATAAAGATTTCGGTTTTTTAGTTACTGTTGAGTAGTGTATTTCAAAATTAATTTAGATGAATTAATTTAGACAAGAGTGATATGCAAAATGCCGTCCTTGAACATGATGCGGCGATCAAGCTCGTTTGCGCTCTTGCTTGCCCTTACCGCAAACGTCCTCTTGTCCAAGAAGCTAGATGTCCTGATGACCATCTCTGAAGGATGACTGAAATCTGGATTTAGTGTTGCAGTGACTGTTTCCTCATGTGAACCTGCACTGATGGTGATTACAACAGAGAGATTGCTTGCTTTGACTTTTTCCTGAATGAATTCTTTTACCTTTTCTAAAGAAAAATCTGCGCTGACACCAATAATGCACGTACCCCTCTCCGTGAGATGGTCATCCTTTGTGAACTCGAACGTGGTTTGATGAGTGCCAGTGAGAAGCGGGTGGCCTGTGCAGGTGAATGAGAGCATAATGAAGCAATGAAGAGAACATTATTTCACAATGTCTTCGATCTTCTTCTTATTCTGCTTTGCTGCCTGCTCCTTTGCCATTTTTTCCAGGTCGATGCCAAATTCCTTCAAGCCCTTGATGTGCATCTGCATGAGCTGCTCGACAATTGAAAGAACACGCATCATTTCTTCCCTTTCTTTTGCCAGCGTTGCCAGGGCACCTTTATGGAACCCGATCTGTTCATCACGAGAAACATTTTCTTCTTTCTTTGCCATAATAAATCACCGAATGGCCACCTGCGTGTTTTGTATATAATGATTGCGGTTTTTAAGAGGTTAGTGGCAGTCCCACAGTTCGGCAACAACAAAAACATTATTTTTGCTTAGAGAATATTTAAGGCAACAATACTACTGGCAGGCAAACTGTTTTTGCTTATTGCAAAAACTCGGCATGGAGATCATGCCATTTGCGATAGTATTGTTACCTGATCAGGAAGTTATTCGTCTTGAAGAAGCCGATCAATCCTTGCAATGGCAGGGCCAAGAGCATTTCGTATTTGATTAGCTGAGGCATCCGGGAGAAGATAGACAGCAGTGATGTCTCTTGTTGCCGCCAATTCATCAAGTGTTGGATCAACATAAATGGGAAACTTCCTTGCGCCTGGAAGATCAGGATTGCCATTATGGGAAATTGCTAAGAATTCCGGCGTTGGAAAACCATCAATCTCATCCTGATATTCAGGAGGAAGGGAATCAACATCATAAAAATGCCAACGCCTGGCAAGAGAGCGATCTGATGAGCTATATTCTCCTGCTGCTTCCAGCAGACGATCTGAAAGCGATGAGGGCCTCTCTGATGGGAGCCCTGGAGGAGATGTGGGAGATTGACGCGGTGGAGAGATGAGAGATCTTGGGGGGGAGATAGGCTGAAGAGATACTGACGGGCTTTGTTCTTGTGATGGAGGCAGCGTTGGCGTTACAACTTGCCTTGAAGGGACTTGATCGTACGGTTGCCCCCCTCCTGGAATTCCAGTCAACGGCTGGACACTTTGTCCATTAAACCTTGCAGCAAACCCTTGCGTCATCGGTGATGGACCATTTGGATAATACCCTCCCGTGTAGCCAGGATACCCATAACCGGGTGTAAGAGGAGCGATAGGAGGACTACCCGGAGAGGAGATAACAAAACCGCCATTCCTTCCAAATACTCCGGCTGATATGCCGAATGGACCAGAGCTCGAGGAGATTATGAATCCTGGACCTGCAGCGGTAAAACCAGAGCCGTAAGGGGTGGAATATTCAGAGAGTCCATATCTTCCAATCCTTGAAGCATTGAAGTTGCCAAAAGGACCCTGTGACCCTACTCCTGACATAGCGGGAGTGTTATAATAATAGTAGTAATTAACATCCTGGGCTGGAGAAGGAGCAGTTGCGAGCAGTGCAGCTGCGCCCGCTATAAGAGATCTCAGAGGTCTCCAGAGAGAAAGTTTTGCTCTGCCCATAGCACCTTACCAAGCACTGTTGATATAAAAAGATTTCGGTTAATTACTACTAGAGAGTGAAATTTTAATGTTGTGTTGGAAGACCAGATGTATTTGCGAGAGGATGACCATTATCTATGCAGTCTCTCTACAAGGAGCGGGTCTCATCTGCATCATAAGGTATCTGTTGACCTCCTTAGCTGAAATTTTGCCAGAGAAATCACTTTCAAAATCTACTAGGATCTTTTTTCTCAACGTGTATGTATTTGCGTTTTTTGCGTACGCCATCCATCCTTCAAAGAAATCATATATCGTATCATAGCCAATTCTTTCTCTTTTGTATTCTTCCTTCAATCTCTCAAAGTTTGCCTTCATCTTTCTTATGCTAGATTTCTTCAATAACTTATGATAATAAAACACCCTAAAACCCAAAAATGTTAGTCTATTACCAAGCAAGATTATCTTTGACTTATTAGGATGAAGCTCGATATCTAGCATTTTCTTAAGAAATCGATTAATCTCTTCCTTATACCCCATCAAAATACACCTATCAGGATGCAAAATAACAAAATCGTCGACATATCGTATGAGGTATTTTGCCCTTAGCTTCTGCTTGACAAACTGGTCAAGTTCATTGAGATAGACATTGGCAAAGAATTGGCTTGTTAAGTTACCAAGAGGCATGCCTTTTCCTGAACGCTCTTTCCCGAGGGGGTTACCAAGAATTTTTCTTATGAGCCAGATCACCCTCTGGTCATTGATTTTCTTCTGTATGGTTCTCAGCAATATATCATGGTCAACTGTTTCAAAATATTTCTTTACATCAGCCTTAAGCACATAACAGGGGATAGCGCCATTTTTGCTGGCCTTTCTCTTGAAAAAATCAAATCTTTCTACTGCTTTAAGAGTCCCTTTGCCAGCCCTATTGGCATAGGAATCATGGATAAATGACTTATCAAATCGAGGCTCGATAATGTTACATAAAGCGTGGTGCACTACCCTATCCCTAAAATCTGATTTTGAGATTTTCCTTGTCTTAGGATCCCGGATTATAAAATTGATCAATGGCTTTGGAGTGTAGGAATGCAGCAATAATTCGGAACGAAGCAACAGAAGATTATCCTCAATATCTTTCTCAAAATCTATCACATAATACTTGGTTGTTTTATGTTTTCTTGCTTTTTTATATGCAAGGAAAAGGTTATCATAACTGCAAAGGTCCTTCCATAAGTCCTTGTTATTGCTCATCTGAAATCGGCTTACAGCTGGACTATTCCGAGAAGGCGGTTGTTGTCATTGCCGATGTTGTTGTTGCCACCCAGCCTAGACCTATTGTTAAGCCTGTTAGCACAGAAGGCCCGCCAAACATGTAGCTTTTTTGCCAATAATCCACTGCTGTTTCAGCCATACACCCCTCAGAGTGCGTGTCACAACTGTATTTCATGACTTAGTAAAAGCCATAGCAAAAAAGCATGTAGCCCAGCTATTATTCCAAAACATGTTGGAACCACAGCCGAGAAACAAAAATGAAAAGTAGTATTATATAAGGGTTACTATTTTTTTGCGGCGCCTGCGGCGCCACTTTCCACTACCCCGAGAAGGCGGAGGTCGTCATCGCCGATGCCGTAGCCGCCAACCAGCCTAGACCAATAGTCAAGCCTGCCAGCACAGAAGGCCCGCATTTTTGCACTTCCTTGAGGCTCTCTAGCAAGATAAACACCCATACTAGTGTTACAACCATGTTCTTCTCTATTAAATCTGAAAGTCTCGGAGACCAAAGGAACAACAAGCTCAGCAGGCCATAAAGCCCTATAGACAGGATGAATTATCACTCCACCAGAAACAAGCTCTGATTCTTCCATATCCCTTCCGTGGACAAAATCAGGCCTTCTCACGGCTTTAACAGCAACTGAAGTAAACTGATCACCACTCAATTCAATAAAATAAGGGTCATGATACTTCAACAAAACAACACTCTGGACTGGCCTACTCACCGCAGCAGCACCAACCCCATAAGAAACCGTTTCAGAATCCATAACTGGAAAATATCTCATATCATCATTGGTAGCACGAGAGACTGCTGCTGCATCAACAGCAACACAAGAACCATCAGAAGTCCCCACCACACCACGAATGCCAGTCAACAAAGAAGAATCAGATTGCGCTTTCAACTGATCCTCAAAAGTAATACAAGCATCAGCAAGATCAAAATAATTACTGCACCAAGCACTTATTTGCTCAGCATCACCAGAACGCAAAGCACGAAGCCTTTCAGCAAGAACAACAGATCCACCAGCAAAAACCCTACCACCATCCCTCAACAAAGGAACAACAAAAGGAATAGCACCCACCTCAACATGAAAGGGATCAAGCATTACAGTGGTGGGGACTTGTTCACGACCATCATTAAGCACTGCCGTTAAATCTGACATGATACAAGAAGAGGTGAAGAAGTATATATAAATGTTGCTATTTTACTAACTCATAAGTAGTTAATTGAAATCCTCCCAAAACACAAAGTGGCGGGAATGATCACATAACAAGCAACACCCGCTTATCTTATACACAACACACAGAATGATACCATCACTTCCTTGGCTCTGGTCTCCAAACACGATCAATCTTCTCCTTTTCTGCAATGCTGCGAAGGGCATCTCGCACTCTTGTTGGCATGATATTCTCCAGCAGCTTTGGAGCCTCAATACTTTTCCTTGTGATATGAGTCCCTATCTTCTTGAACAACGGCTTTTCAGGAGGAAAGACCCGGTTATTTGCGATACGGTGATACCCAACGGTATCACTTGGCACAAAAACAATATACCCTCTCTTTCCCTGGAATAATTCTGAAAATGTATCCATCCCCTTGTAGATCAAGAGAGGGTTTGCAAAGTACACCCCGCCTTTGATGGAACTTGGATCAAGAAGGAGGAGATTATTATTTTCTATCGCCAGGCAGACAGCGTAATGGGCACGCTTTGATTGGGGGAATAAAACATTCTTCTTGAAATCAATAATGATCAATGCACCATCACTGAGCCATTCACTCAACTCTTCGGTGAGATTATTGATATGATCAACATCAATCCATGCGCCCCGGACATCTTTGTTCGTCAATTTTTCTACGGCATCAATGAGGACCTGCGGAGCAGTACCAACATTTTCTTTTGCCCCACAGGCATTTCCGATCCCCTCCTGAGTAATGGGAAAGCCAAAAATCTTCAGGATCATCGCAGCAGCAGCAGGACCACACCAGGAGGGCTTTTGCGCAACAAACACCTGCTGGAGCTTTGTCAAGGACTGGACATCAATCTTGTGCTTTTTTACCCCCACAATCTCACTTGCAAACCTTGACACAGGAATAACAGATGTGAATCCATCATCAGTCTTGATAACCACGCCCCGAGGGGATATCTCCTCAATTGTCCCTTCCGTGTCATCCAGCTTGACGAGCTGCCCCACGCGAAAAGTATTCGTGATGGTCATCTGCAGGTAGGAGGCATAATTCTCCACAAAAGATTTTGTGCCAAGGATGACCATGATCACCCCAACAATAATGGTAGTATAGAGGATGAAGAGGACAAGGGATGTGAGGCCGGATTCCACCTTAAAATAATCGAGCGCTAAAAAGAAAATAAACATGTATAAGACAATCCTGAGGAATGCTAGCATCGTATGCAAGAATGCTGTCTGATTCATGTCCTTCAAGAAGCTTCCAACACCGATACTTGAAAGGGCGCGCTCAAAGAGGTTGACAACAAGATCTACCCCGACAACTGCCAGGATCATGATAAGGATCAGGGCCAATAAAAGAGGAAGAAGCCCATAGATGCTCAAGGCCAGATCGATGAACAAATGAGTATTGAGATTATGGAGCGCGAGGGTCAGGAACAAAAACATCACGATCAGGCGCACCCTTCTTGCGACCTGGCTTTCCCTCACCATCTTCTGTTTCCTCAGCACGATTCGCTGGATGAGAGTGCCGATAAAAGTGCTCAGGGCAAAACCTACCAGCAGAAGAATGAATGTCTCGACCAGCTTTACTGTCACCCACGACGATTCCTTCAAGAGCCCTTCGATCATACATGCAGGGGGGTTGGAAGATATATAAAGATTGTGTTACAAGATTGTGCTTGTGTTATCCCGAAACTATTTC